>CAIYYX010000195.1 GCA_903930535.1 uncultured Sterolibacterium sp.
AATGCGTCGGGCGGGTCAATTGGGCCAAAATCGGCCCCGAATATCCAAGCAGAGACTGGCGCCTCGCCTGAACGCCCGCGCTGTGCGGGGCTCTAGCGTAAACTAGTGGATATAGTCTCTGGTAGCCAGACTTGGTGGCTGGGGAGGAAGGATTCGAACCTTCGCATGCCGGAATCAAAATCCGGTGCCTTAACCAGCTTGGCGACTCCCCAACGTGACGAACACCCTAATGGGAGCCCGCGAAAGGCCGGCATTTTCAGTCTTTTCGGCGTTTATGTCAATGCAAACAGCGGATGGCGGTCAAGGCCGCGTGCGACGAAACCCTTCATATCCTCTGGCAACTGAGCCTGGGCGGCGTGCGCGGCTGTCTCTGTCGCAAACTCGGTAAAAACGCAGGCGCCCGAACCGCTCATGCGCGCGCTGCCAAAACCGTTCAGCCATTCGAGGTGGCGCGCCACCTCGGGGTAGAGATCACTGGCCGCCGCCTCAAGGTCGTTTCCGCCCTCACCCGGACGCCATGTTGCCGGAGAAAGCGCGGCAGTGTCGCGTCGCAGGAGGGGGGATTCGAAGATTGCCGCCGTGGGCACGGCAACGGGCGGCACCAGCACCAGATACCAGGCCGAGGGCAGAATAACGTCGGTAAAGCGCTCGCCGACGCCTTCGGCAAAGGCTGCGCGGCCATGGATGAATATCGGCACATCGGCGCCGAGCGCCAGCCCAAGGCGCTGCAACTCGACGCGCGGCAAGTGAATGTCCCAAAGCGTATTCAACGCCAGAAGTACCGTGGCGGCATCCGAACTGCCACCGCCCAGGCCGCCACCCAATGGCAATCTCTTGGTCAGCTCGATTTCGACTCCCTGTCGCACTCCTGCGGCCTGCTGCAGCAGTCTCGCTGCGCGCACGGTGAGATCGAGTTCCTGCGGCACGCCCGGCAGAGACTTCGCAAGATGGATGACACCTTCGGCGCGCGGCGTGAAACGGAGAGTGTCGCCAAAATCGAGGAAGCGGAATACGGTCTGCAACAAATGGTAGCCGTCGGCTCGCCTGCCGAGCACATGCAGGAACAGGTTGATCTTGGCCGGTGCCGGCCAGTCGCTGGACCAAAGGTTCATCGCACCCCCTTCCTTGCGGCGAGACGGGGGTTTCGGCGAGCCGCGCTCGCCGCCTGTCGAGCGACGGAGCGAAGCGGAGGCCCCGCGGGAAAGGAAAAGGTCGTCATTTAACTATTTGCCATTCGTCGATCTTCAGCTTCAGTTCGATGTCGTCGCGCTTCAGTTCGACCCATTGCGGCAAGGCAGACTCTGCTTCATTTTCGTAATCGGGATAATCCACTGTCCAGCCTGCCGCCACGAAGTGCTTTGGCCGACCAGAGGCATCGAGTGTGGCGCCTTCCGGGGCGTCAGCGACCACCCAGCGCGGCAGCAAGGAGAGTGGCAGGGGAAAACCGAACATCCGGGCAGACAGACCCTCCCAGTCGGACGCGGAATATTCCTTGCGGTCGGACATGGTCAGACGTGCACCGCCGGCATCGCGCGTGAGTTCGGCGATTCCCTGGCCGAGGGGGCTGGAGAGCAGGATCTCGTCGCGCAGTGCATCGTGCTGCCAGGCGATGCCCGCCGAATATCGCTGTTCGCCTTGGTGCACAGCGATGCGCCCGGTCAGGGAATAAGCCTCGATTGCCGCCCGCGGCGGGCGCGGCAATCCTTCAATACTGGACAATTGCACACAAGCGGCGAGTGCGGATGACAGCACGATAGCCATTAAGCTGTACAGCACCCCGCGTAGCATGCCGCGCAGTTTACCGATCAAGGTTTGAATTTCTTGATCGCGCCCGACAGGGCTTCGTTAGCGGGGTTGGCGCTGGCGGCGTCATTCCAGGTCTTCTCCGCCTCACCGCGGCGACCGAGCATCCACAAAACTTCGCCGAGATGGGCGGCGATCTCCGGATCCAGCCTCTGCTTGTAGGCCCGCTGCAGGAACTCGAGCGCGCCACCGTTATCGCCGCGCCGGTAAAGCAGCCATCCCTTGCTATCGAGAATGAAGGCATCATCGGGCGCCAGGGTTAGCGCTTTCTCTATCAGTTGTTGCGCCTCGTCCAGGCGCAGGTTGCGATCGACCAGCGAATAGCCCAGGGCGTTGTAGGCATGAGCGTGATCGGGTTTGATCTGGATCAGCTTCTGAAGATTGCGCTCGAGCACCTCGAAGCGACCCACTTTTTCCGCAAGCAAGGCGGATTCGTAAAGGAGTTCAGGCTGCTCGGGCTGGGCGGCGAGGTTGCCGTCGAGCAAAGCGAAGGCTTCACCATTCCGTCCAGCCTCGGCCAGGAGTTGCGCCTCGGCGATCACGAGCGATATGCGCTCGCGCGGATTGGCGACAGCCGCCTGCTGCAAGGCTGCCCGCCCGTCTTCGAGACGGCCTTGCTGTGCGAGTATTTTCCCCCGTCGCAACTGCGCCGGCAGGTACTGCTCGCCCTGGGTCACCATGCCATACCAGCGCAAAGCCTCCGGCGGCCGCTTGCCGTCCTCGGCGATCTGACCGAGATAGAGCCGCACGAGATTGGCATCGCCGACGCCCATTTCGAGCAGGCGCTTGAACTGGACCTCGGCGACGCCGAGGTCGTTCAACTGCAAGGACAGGAGCGCCACCGCATAGATTGCCTCTGGATCGTCCTTGGAAGCTTCGAGCAGGACGGCGAACTCGCGCCTGGCCTCATCGTAATGCTTGTCGCCGACCAGCGTTCGGGCATAGGCGAGCCTCACCTCACGCGCATCGGGATAGGCCTTGAGGTAACTGCGCAGCGTCTCCAGTGCCTGCGCATTGCTGGTGCGCTGCTGGATTTGCGCCATGAACAGCGCGGCCTCATCCCATTTCGGCTGCAGTTCCCGGGCACGCTCGATTGCTGCCAGTGCGCGAACGTCGTTCCCGGCATTGGCAGCGGCCTGGGCTCGCAGGAAATGCGCCTCGGCAATGTGGCCGTAGGGCAGAGTCAGTTTCTCGATCAGGCGTTGCGCCGCCTGCTTGTCGGGATAGCGGGCCAGGAGTCGGTTCAAGCGCAGCAGGGCCTCGCCTGTCTTTCCACCCTCGAGAGAAATCAGCTTGGCAAGATGGTCCGATGCTTCATCCAGGCGTTGCGCCGAGAGCAGCAATCCAACCAGCATCTGGCGAGCCTGCGGCGACTCCGGGGCGACCTCGATCCAAAGCCTCGCCATGTCCAGCGCCGCATCGGAGCGGCGGCCATAGAGCGCGAGTTCGGCGGCGCGCCTGACGATTCTGGGGTCGCGCGTGGATTGGGCAAGATCGACGTAGGCGCCGACGGCAAGCTGGATGCTGCCGCGCTTGCCGGCGATCTCGGCCAGCAGCAACTGATAAAGGATCTTCGGCGTGAGTTCCAGCTTGGGCAGATTCTCCGCCTGCTTTTCGACGGCGGCTGCTGACGCGGCGGCGGCACTGTCTGATTGAGCCAAGACTGCCAGCGGCATGGCGAGGAACAGCGCCAGGCAAACCAGAACACGGGTGGCGGGCTGCAAGGGGAAAGAAGGAAGGGTCACGGCAATTGGATAGCTGGATTAGAATTTAGTTCGCACCAATGTTAGGCAGTTTCTCCGCCAGCAGCAAGCGTGCTGGCGCTCCCCCAATCCGCATTGGAATCGAATATGCCTGAACTGCCAGAAGTCGAAGTCACCCGCCGCGGCATCAGCCCCGGCCTGACCGGCCGCACTGTCAGTGCAGTCACCATTCGCGCCGCGAGGCTTCGCTATCCGCTGCCACAGCGGCTGGGGCAATCGATTATCGGACGCAAGCTGCTCACGGTCAATCGCCGCGGCAAGTATCTGCTGCTCGATTTCGGCAACGGCAGGCTTCTGCTGCATCTTGGCATGTCCGGCAGCCTGCGCCTGCTGCCACGCGCGACTCTGGCGGAAAAACACGATCATCTCGACATCGAGTTCGGCAAGACGCTGTTGCGCCTGCGCGACCCGCGCCGTTTCGGCGCCGCACTGTGGTTGTCAGGGGAAGCTGGCGAACATCCGCTGCTGGCATCGCTCGGGTTGGAGCCGCTGGCAGAGGAATTCACGCCGCACTGGCTGTTTTCGGCAACCCGGGGCAGGAGTTCGGTTATCAAGCAGGCGCTGATGGACAGTCACCTGGTCGTCGGCATCGGCAATATCTATGCGTCCGAGAGCCTGTTCCGCGCGGGCATAGACCCGCGCACGCCGGCCGGAAAGATTTCCCTGAAACGCTACGAGCGCCTGGTGCCGGAAATCCGCGCCACGCTGGAAGCGGCCATCGCCGCGGGCGGCAGCAGTTTGCGCGATTTCATTCACTCCGACGGCAGTTCGGGTTACTTCCAGCAGCAATACTTCGTTTATGGCCGCACCGGCGAGCCCTGTCGCGTCTGCGGCAACAGCGTGAAAAGCCTGCGCCAGGCGGCCCGCACCACCTTCCATTGCACGCGCTGCCAGCGCTGATCGGTCAGGCTTTAGCCGTCAGGCGCACATACTTCTGCATGAGTTGATCCTTGGACTCGACGTGGTCCGGATTCAGAGGGATGCAATCGACCGGGCAGACTTCCCGGCACTGCGGTGTGTCGAAGTGGCCGACGCACTCCGTGCATTTGTCGGGGTCGATCTCATAGATGTCTTCCCCTTGCGAGATGGCATTGTTCGGGCATTCCGGCTCGCACACGTCACAGTTGATGCATTCATCGGTAATAATCAGGGCCATTACGCTTCCTTTTCAGACATGAGTTTTTCAGCCATCCGCTGCTCCACCAGGGGCTGCACGAATTTGCTGACATTGCCGCCGAGCAGGGCTATCTCGCGCACCATGGTTGCGGAGATGAACATGTACTGCTCGCCAGGGGTGAGAAACAAGGTTTCGACATCCGGGTAGAGGTTGCGGTTCATCCCGGCCATCTGGAACTCGTACTCGAAATCGGATACGGCACGCAGGCCGCGGAGAATGACATGTGCCTGATGCTGGCGCATGAAGTCCATCAGCAGGCAGTCGAAGCCATGAACTTCGACATTGGCATAGCCGGCCAATAGCTCGCGCGCGATGGTTACCCGCTCCTCCAGGCTGAAAAAAGGCTTTTTGGAACGGCTCCCGGCGACGCCGACGATGACGCGCTGGAAAAGCTTTGCGGCGCGCCGGACGAGATCCTCGTGCCCACGCGTGAGCGGATCGAAGGTGCCCGGATAAATGGCGATGCCTTTGCTCATGGCCGCTCCAATAAATGATAATAGACTTGCCCAGCCCGGCCTGCGCGCACGCTAGCCCAATCTCCAAGCGACTCGATGGCATGCTCGGCCTCGACATAAAGCCGCGCGCCAGGATTCGTCAATTGCGAAAGAGTCGGCTCGATACGCTCCAACCAGCCCTGATGATAAGGCGGATCGAGAAAAATCAGATCGTACCGATACTTGTCTGCCTGCGCGAATATTAGCGCATCCGAGCGAATCAGCTCCAGCCGGTCGCAACCGAATGCCTGCGCATTCTGCCGCAATGACGCGAATACGCCTTGATCCTGCTCAACCAGAGTGACTCTTGCCGCACCGCGCGAGGCCGCCTCGAAACCAAGCATGCCGCTGCCGGCGAAAAGATCGAGACAGGCCAGTCCGCTCAAATCCTGGCCCAGCCAGTTGAACAGGGTCACGCGCACACGATCCGGCGTCGGCCGCAGGCCGTGGGCATCGGCGACGGCTATCAGGCGGCTGCGCCACTCGCCGCCGGTGATGCGAATCCGCGACATCGACCTGGTTCAATCCCCGGCCACGATCACCGTCACCAGATGCTCAGGCTTCACGTGCCGGTTGAAGGCCTGACGCACCTCTGCCGCAGTCACTGCCGCGATGCGGCGCGGATAATCGGCAATCCAGCTGAGGGGCAATCCATAGAAGCCGATGATGGAAACGATACCAAGAATCTTGGCGTTGCTGTCCAGGCCCAGCGCCTGGCTGTCGATGAGATGCTTCTTGGCATTGCGAAGCTCGTTGTCGGTAGGACCCTGCTTGAGAAACTGCGTCAGGGTTGTCTCGACCACCTGGAGCGCCTCTCCTGCCTGTGCGCGCTTGGTCTGCAGGCCGATTTGGAACGGGCCCAGGCTCCTGAGCGGAGAGAAGGTGCTATAGACGCTGTAGGCATAGCCGCGTTTTTCCCGCACCTCCTTCATCAGACGCGAGACGAAACCGCCGCCGCCGAGCACGTAGTTGCCGACCAGGAGAGCGAAAAAGTCAGGATCGCCGCGCTTGATCAGAGGCAGGCCGATATAGATATGGCTTTGCGCGGCGGGATGGGGAATCTTCAGGGTCTTTCTTTCGGACAGGGCGACGGCCGGCAGGGGATCTTCGGCCGGGGCGTCGGGCAATCCATCGGTGAGACGGCTGGCGATATTCTCTGCCTCGGCGCGCGAGACGTCGCCGATAATCGTGACCGCTGCGCGGCGGGCGCCGTAATGGCCACGCCAGAAGGCGACAAGGTCGTCGCGGGCGATGCGGCCGACGCTATCGACCGTGGCATTGACGCCATAGGGGTGCCCGGGGTAGATGGCCTCGGAGAAACGCTTGGCGACGATGCCATCAGGCCTCGTCTCCGCTTCCTGGATGGCCGAGACTCTGCGCGCCTTCTCGCGTTCGAGGGCGTCGTTGGGATAGGTCGGCGTCGCCAGGATGGCATGCATCAGTCCCAGCGCAGCATCGCGCTCTGCCTGTGATGACAGCGTCCGCAGGCTGAGGCCGGCACGGTCCTGGCCGCATGAACCGGACAGGCGGGCACCGCTTTCGGCCAGGCGAGCCGCGATCTGCTCCTCGTCCAGTCCGGCGGCGCCGGAGTCCAGCAAATCATTCGAGAGACAGGCCAGGCCGGCGAGTCTGGTTTCACCGCTCGCCAGGAAGGCTGAGCCGGCGGCAAAGTCGATCTGCACGTCCAGCATGGGCAGGGCGCGGCTGGCGACGAAATAGACACGGGCACCGGAAGGGGTCGTCCAATGCTCTATGCTGACTCCGGCCTGAGTTGCGGTTGCGAACAGGCAAAAAGCGGCGAACAGTATTTTCTTCATCGTGGCAATTCCGGAAACGCGTTCAGTGGCCTGAACTCGGCGGCTTTGACTTTGCCGCGGCAGAGTCGAGGGGCTGGGGGTCGAGGACGGCGACGGTGAGCGTGTCATCATTGAAGTATTTCCTCGCCACCGCCTGAACTTCCTCTGCAGTGACGCTGCGGAGCTTGTCCTGCATCTTGTCTATGTCTCTCCAGGCGAAGCCGGCGGCCTCTGTGCCGCCGATTTCCATCGCCTGCGCCATCATCGAGTCGCGCCTGTAGATCTGGCTGGCAACGGTCTGCGTCTTGACGCGCGCCAGTTCTGCCGCGGTCACGCCCTCCTCCTGGATGCGGCGGATCTGAGCGCGCAAGGCCGCCTCGAGGTCGGCGACGCTCTTGCCTTCCGCAGGCTGGCCGCTCAGGACGAACTGGGCTTCGCCGCGCAGCGTCGAATCATAGCCGGCGCCGGCGCTCTGGGCGATTTTCTCTCCGCGCACCAGATTCTTGGGAAGGCGCGCCGCATCGTCGCCGTCCAGCACGGCGTCGAGCATTTCCAGGGCATAGGGTTCGCGGTCGCGCTCCGCATCCTTGAGCTTCGGCACCTTCCAGGCCATGGACAGGTAAGGCAGCTTGGCCGGCGCCTTGATGTTCAGACGCTTGATGCCGATCTGCTTCGGCTCGGCAAACGGCTTCGCCTTGGGCAGGGCATGGCGCTTGATGCCGCCGTAATATTTCTCGGCGAGCGAGAAAACGGCGTCGTGATCCACGTCGCCGACAACCACGACATAGGCATTGTTGGGCGCATACCAGCGCTTGTACCAGTCCTGCGCATCACGGTAGCTCATGTGTTCCAGGTCTGACATCCAGCCAATGATTGGCCGGCGGTAGGGATGCTCGGTGAAGGCGACGGCATTCATCGCCTCATGCAACAGTGCGTGCGGGTTATCGTCTGTGCGCAGGCGGCGTTCCTCCATCACCACCCTGATCTCTTGCGCAAACTCCTTGGCGTCCAGCTTCAGATTCGCCATGCGGTCGGCTTCGAGCGCCATCATCTCGGGCAAGGCTCGCTTTGGCACCTGCTGGAAGTAGGCGGTGTAATCGAGGCTGGTGAAGGCGTTATCACGGCCGCCGGCGGCGGCGACGCGCTTCGAGAACTCGCCGGGAGCGATTTTCCTGGTGCCCTTGAACATCATGTGCTCAAGCACATGGGCTACGCCCGAGGTGCCGTCCATTTCGTCCATGGCGCCGGCGTGGTACCAGACCATCTGCACCACGGTCGGCGCGCGATGATCCTCCTTGACGATGACGCGCAGACCGTTTGTCAGCGTCTTCTCGTAGGGATGGTTCGCATCGAGGGCTAAGGCAGGCGCGCAGGCAAGCGCTAAGGCCGCGGCCGCCAGCCGGAAGGGAAAGGGTGTCAAGATCATGGCAGGAGGGTCGCTTCTGTTAAAATAGATTCCAATCGGCCGGCCATCATAAGCCTTGGCCGCGCTGCTGTCAGCCCCGCTATCAGTCGAAATGACTCGGGCACTTGCAAAAGACAATTCCATACATGTTTGGTTTCCTCACGAAAAGCGAGAAGCCTGCCACCGAAGCCAGGCAGAGTTGGTCCGAGCGGCTGAAGGGAGGCCTTGCGCGAACTCGCGCCCAGATCGGCGGTCAGCTTTCCGCGATTTTCAGCCGCGCCCGCATAGACGACGATCTGCTCGAAGAACTGGAGACGACACTCCTGATGGCCGACGTCGGTGTGGACGCGACGCAGTTTCTGCTCAATGAACTGAAGGCGGCTGTCCGTCGCGACAAGCTCGAAACCCCGGTCCAGTTGCAACGGGCCCTGGCAGAAACCCTGGAGGCGCTGCTCTCGCCTCTGGAGAGGCCGCTCGATGTCTCGTCCCACAAACCCTTCATCATCATGTTGGCCGGCGTGAATGGCGCCGGCAAGACGACCTCGATCGGCAAACTGGCCCATTATTTTCAGGCGCAAGGCAAGTCTGTGCTGCTTGCCGCCGGCGACACCTTCCGTGCCGCCGCGCGCGAGCAATTGCAGGCTTGGGGCGACAGGAACGGGGTCGCGGTCATCAGTCAGGAATCTGCAGACCCGGCCGCCGTCGTGTTCGACGCGATCCATGCCGCCAAGGCGCGCGGTATTGACGTGGTCCTGGCCGACACCGCCGGCCGACTGCCCACTCAGATGCACCTGATGGAAGAAATCGCCAAGGTCAAGCGCGTCATTCAGAAGGCGGATCCTTCAGGCCCGCACGAGGTCTTGCTGGTGCTCGATGCCAATATCGGCCAGAACACCATCGCCCAGTTCCAGGCCTTCGACAAGGCCATAGGCGTGACCGGCCTCATCGTCACCAAACTCGACGGCACCGCCAAGGGCGGCGTCATCGCCGCCCTCGCCCGGCAGCAGAGCGCCGGCCAACCCGTCGCATTGCGCTTCATTGGCGTCGGTGAGGGCATGGAAGACCTGCAGCCATTCCGCGCCAAAGAGTTCGTTTCTGCCTTGTTCGAGCCGTCATGATCCGCTTCGAGCATGTCTCCCGCAGGTATTCCGCCGACAAGGTCGCTTTAAGCGACGTGAGCTTCTCTGTCGCTTCAGGGGAAATGGTTCTGATTGGCGGGCATTCGGGTGCGGGAAAGACGACGCTGCTCAAATTGATCGCCGCGATCGAGCACCCGACTTCCGGGGCGATACTGGTCAATGGCCAGAACGTCGGCAAGTTGAAGCGCGCCGCCATACCTTATCTGCGGCGCAATCTCGGCCTGGTTTTCCAGGACCAGAAGCTTCTGTTCGACCGCAATGCCTTTGAAAACGTCATGCTGCCGCTGGCCATCGCCGGCTTCCCGCCAAAGGAGTCGGGCAAGCGCGCCCGCGCCGCGCTCGACAAGGTCGGTCTGCTTGCACGCGAGAAGGCGCTGCCGGTGGCACTCTCGGGCGGCGAACAGCAGCGGCTGGCCATCGCCCGTGCGGTCGTTAGCCGCCCCAGCATTCTCCTGGCCGATGAACCGACCGCCCATCTCGATGCGGAAAACGCACGCGACGTCGCCGCGATTTTCCATGAGTTTAATCAGGTCGGCGTCACGACCCTGATCGCCACCTACGAAGACTCCCTGTTCTCGCCCTACGCCTCCCGCCGCCTGACTCTGGATCACGGCGTGCTAAAAGCATGAACGCCTGGCTCGCCCAACACGCCAAGGCCTTAGGCTGGGCGCTGCGGCGCCTCGTTGCGGCGCCGATGAACACCCTTCTGTCCTTGCTCGCCATTGGCGTCGCGCTGGCGCTGCCGACCGGCGGCCAGATGCTGCTCGGCAACGTCCAGCAATTGGCCAAGAATGCCGCAGCCACGCCCCAACTCTCGCTTTTTCTCGCTGCAGATGCCGAGCGCAAGGATGCCGATGCCATTGCGGCGCGGCTCAAGAATCATCCCAAGGTCAGGGAGGCACGCTATGTATCGCGCGAGGAAACGCTCAAACGCTTCAAGGACAATGAGGGATTAGCCGAGGCGATCACGGTCCTGCCGAAGAATCCCTTCCCCGACGCTTTTGTCGCCATCCCACGCGACGAGACGCCGCTGGCGATGGAGCAGTTGCGCGACGAATTCCGCCGCTGGCCCAAGGTTGAGCATGTCCAACTCGACTCGGCCTGGGTGCGCCGGCTCGATGCCCTGCTGCGCCTCGGTCGAACCGGTGTTGCGCTCCTGGCGGTATTGCTGGGCTTGGGTCTGGTGGCGACCACCTTCACCACCATACGGCTGCAGGTACTCACGCAGCGCACCGAGATCGAGGTCAGCCGGCTGCTCGGCGCGACGGATGCCTTCATTTGTCGTCCCTTTTACTACTTCGGCGCCTTGCAGGGCCTGCTCGGCGGCGCCGTCGCCTGGCTTATCGTGCTGGCGGCCACCCTGGCGCTGCGGGGGCCGGTGACGGAACTGGCTGCGCTCTACAATGCCGCCGCCTCGCTGCAAGCGCTCGATCCCGACGACTCCCTGCTCCTGCTCGCCTTCGCCTCCGCCTTGGGCTGGCTGGGCGCCGCACTCTCCCTGGGCCGTCATCTTAGGAACCCTTGAACTCTTTTCCCTCTTGGCACTCGAATGCCGGGAGTGCTAAAATTGCTTCCAAGGAGGACTGAATATGAGTAACGCCCTGACGAGCACACCCCTTTCGTTTCATGCCCCGCTTCATGCCCTTATGACTCCCGCTGCGGCGGGAAGCTTGGAGAGTTACATCCAATCGGCCTATCAGATGCCGATGCTGTCTCTGGAGCAGGAAGTCGATCTGGCGCGGCGACTTCGCGATCATGAGGATTTGGAAGCGGCTCGCGCGCTGGTGCTATCCCACCTGCGGCTGGTAATTTCGATTGCCCGCGGCTACCTGGGTTATGGTCTGCCGCACGCCGACCTGATTCAGGAAGGCAATATCGGTTTGATGAAGGCAGTCAAACGTTTCGATCCTGAGCGCGGCGTGCGTCTGGTCTCCTTCGCCATGCACTGGATCAAGGCGGAGATTCACGAATACATCCTGAAAAATTGGCGGCTGGTGAAAATCGCCACCACCAAGGCGCAACGCAAGCTGTTCTTCAACCTGCGCAGTTTGAAGCAGAGTTCCGCCACCCTGGGGCCGGACGAGGTCAAGGCGATGGCCAAGCTGCTCAACGTCAAGCCGGAGGAAGTGGTGGAAATGGAAACCCGGCTGTCCGGCCAGGACGTCTCCCTGGAGCCCCTCACCGAGGACGACGAGGAACGCTATGCGCCCATCGCTTACCTCGCCGCCGACGTCAGCGGAGAACCAACAGCCATGTTGGAGCGCAAGGAATTCGACCGCCTCCAGGACGAAGGCTTACGCTGCGCCCTGGCCGACCTCGATGCGCGCAGCAGAGAAATCGTGACGCGGCGCTGGCTGGCGGAAGAAGGCGAAGCTGCGACGCTGCATGAACTGGCGGCGGAGTATGGCGTCTCGGCCGAGCGTATCCGCCAGATCGAAGCCAAGGCACTGCAAAAAATGCGCGGCGCTTTAGCGACATAAGCGTAGCGGCGTAATACCGCTCCTGAACATCCGACGGGAAGGGAGGCCTTGGCCTCCCTTTTTCACTTCCCTGCCAACAACTGCTTGATGTCGGCCGCTATGTTCTGCGGCTGCTCATCATGCTTGATGAGCAGCCGCAGCCGACCCTGGGGGTCATAGACATAGTTGCTCGCGGTATGGTCTATGGAATAGGTCTGCGGCGTGCTGCCCGCCTGTTTCTGGAAGAACACCTTGAATTCCTTTGCCGTCGCGGCCGTCTTCGCAAGGTCGGCAGACAAGCCGACGAAAGACGGGTCGAACTGGGGGACATAGGCCGCGAGCAGTGCCTGGGTATCGCGCTCGGGGTCGAGGGTGACAAACAGCACTTGCACGCGCTTTGCCTCCTCGCCGAGTTGCTTCACCGCGTTAGCCATGCCAGAGAGTGTCGTCGGGCAGACATCCGGACATTGCGTATAGCCGAAGAAGATGACAACAACCTTGCCCTTGTAGTCGGCCAGATGACGAAGCTGCCCGGAGTGATCGGTCAGTTCGAAGTCGCGGCCAAATTCGGCACCGGTGATGTCGGTGCTGACAAAGTGAGGCGGGCCGCCGCAGCCGGCGAGCAATACGAAGAACAGCAGACGGAGCAGGGTGGCCATTACAGATAGTGGTCGATGAGCAGTGCGGAGAACAGGACGGAGAGATAGAAGATCGAATACCTGAAGGTCTTTTTTGCCGCCACATCGCTGTAGTCCCGCCAGAGCAGCCAGGTATAGGCGAGGAAGATCGCATCCAGAACGACGGCGACAATCAGATAGAACCAGCCGCTCATGCGGATAATGAAAGGCATGACGGTGACCGCGGTGAGCAGCCAGGTGTAGAGAAAAATGTGCAGGCGGGTGAATTTTGAACCGTGGGTCACCGGCAGCATGGGTATGCCCGCTGCCGCATATTCCCGCGTCCTGTAGAGCGCCAGCGCCCAGAAGTGGGGTGGCGTCCAGACGAAAATAATCAGGGTCAGAAGCCACGCCTCCCCAGTCACTTCGCCCGTCATGGCTGCCCAGCCGAGCACCGGCGGCATCGCGCCCGACAATCCGCCGATCACGATGTTCTGCGGGGTCAATGGCTTGAGAATGATGGTGTAGATGATTGCGTAGCCGATGAAGGTGGCCAGGGTCAGCCATGCCGTCAGCGCATTGACCCGAAAATAAAGTATGGCCATGCCGAAAAGACAGAGCCCTGCCGACCAGATCAGCGTCGCGCGCCCGGAGAGCGCACCGCGCGGCAGAGGACGCGCCCGTGTCCTGGCCATGATGCTGTCTATCCTCTGTTCGATCAGGCAGTTCAGCGCCGCGGCAGCGCCGGCCACCAGGGCGATGCCCAGCGTCGCAGCCAATACCAATCCGGCAGTCATGCGCTCGGCGGGTGCCAAGAGCATGCCAATGAAGGCGCAAAAGACGATCAGCAGATTCACGCGCGGCTTGGTCAGCGCGAGATACTCGCCGACCTGCCGCATGGCCGGCTGGGCGAAATTAGAAATGGTTGCCATAGAGCGTTCCATCATCGCCGTTGTCCGCGCCATAAGTCAACCGGGATCAACCGATCCGGGAGACCTTGAGCAGGCGCGTCAAATCCTTGATCATGCCTTTCGGATCCAGGTCGTCGCCATAACGCAACACTAGGTTGCCCAAGGGGTCGATCAGATAAATGTGTTCGGCTGCTTCACTCTTCACCGGGAAGGCCGACAGCCAGGCGGGGTCCTGGACTCTCGCGACCCGGAGGCCGGCATGCTCGGCAAGCAGCTTGGCGTCTGGCGTTCCGGGGCCGTTGATCAGCCACAAGCGCTCTATGCGCTCCATGTTTTCGCCTTGCGTCGTACGAACCTGGCGCATGAAATAGAGTTTGCGCTGGCATCTTTCGTCGCACGATGGCGGCTGTATGGTGACCAGGAGCCACTTCCCGCGCAGACTTTCAGTTGAGAGAGACTTGCCCGCCAGATCCGACAGGACTGTCACAGGCAACAAACGGGTTTCCAGCAGTTCCCCGTGGTTCATCCTGCCCTCTGGTCTCCAGCCCATGTACAGAACGTAGGAAGCGACGATGGGCAACACGCAAATTGCCGCGATCAGCAGCAGGGTCCTGCGGCCTTTATTCAACATCCGGCACCTTCCTCTTGAAGAAGTGATAAGCCCATAAGATAAAAACGAGTCCGGCGAGAGCGAACCATTGAGCCGCATAGGCCCGATTCTTGTCGGCTCCCGAGTCGGGTCGGAGCCAGGTTCTGACCAGCCCATCCGCCTGGCCATCCGTCTGGCGAATGATGAGCGGCTGCAGTTTCAGACCAGACCATGCCTTGAAGCGTTCCTGGGTCACGTTTTCCCAGACGCGGCCCTCACGATAGGTAGTGCCGAGTTCCTTGAAACTCACTGGCGCCTGGATGCTCCCGAAGATCTCGGCAACCCCCGCCTGAGTCTTGATTTCGGGCAGATGCGTCCTGTCCCGCCCGGCGGCCACCCAGCCCCGGTTGACCAATATGTTCATTTCGCTGCCGGCAAGTCGCATGGGCATATAAACGTAATACCCCGCCTCGCCACGATAAACCTGGTTATCCAGGAAGATGCCGTATTCCGTCAGCCATTCGCCGCGCGCCTGAACCCTCCGGTAATCGAATGCAGCGACCTCGCCCGCATCAATCTCTTGGCTGCCGATCAGGAGTGGGGGAAGCCTGGCCAGGCTGTCGTAACGCTCTGCCCGTTCTACCCGCAACTGCGCCCGGTCAAGCTGCCAACGCCCCAGCATGACCGTGACGACCACCACGGTGAGTGCGGCGACAGTCGGCAAAATGCGCGCAGCTTTCACCGTCCCCTCCCAGTGATTCTCAGGCAGCCATGGGATGCGCTAGACTGTCGTTTTGTCAAAAGAAAGGCCTGCCGTGCGAATCATCGTGATACTGCTTCTGGTACTCATCATCGCCAGCATGGGTTCGGCCTTGTACTATTTATTAACCGACAAGCCCGGCTCCCAGCGGACGGCCAAGGCGCTCACTACCCGGGTTGGTCTTTCAGTCCTGCTGTTCGTCCTGCTGATGATAGGGTATTACTTCGGCCTCATTGGAAAATGAGCGGAAAATAAGCCTCCCGCAAAGAAATGCGCCGCACATGTGCGGCGCTTTTCTTTGTTCGTTTGTAGGTCGGCCTTTAGCGTTAAGCCGACAGGTCGGGCTGAAGCCCGACCTGCAACGGCTGAATTACAGCCAATACACCACCACGAACAGGATCAGCCATACCACATCGACGAAGTGCCAGTACCAAGCCACGCCTTCGAAGGCGAAGTGATGATCCGGCTTGAAATGGCCTGCCAGCACCCTGAACAACATGACGATCAGCATGGTCACGCCAATCGTGACATGGAGACCGTGGAAACCCGTCAGCATGTAGAAGGTCGTGCCGTAGATGCCGGTGGTCAGCTTCAGGTTCATCGCGGAATAGGCGTGGGAATACTCGTAGGCCTGCAAACCGATAAAGATCAGACCCAGGACGATGGTCAGGATCAAGCCCAGCGTCAGTTGGGTACGCTGGTTCTTCAACAGTCCCCAATGCGCCCAAGTCAAGGTGGCGCCGGAAGACAGAAGCAGCAGGGTATTGATCGCAGGAATGCCCATGGCCTCCATCGGGCTGAAGTTGCCCTTGAAACCGGGGCCTGCATTCGGCCAGATGGCGGAGAAGTCAGGCCAGAGCATTTGCGACTCAACGCTGGCAAGGTCAGGAACCGACAATACCCGGGCATAGAACAGGGCGCCGAAGAAAGCAGAGAAGAACATGACTTCGGAAAAGATGAACCAGCTCATCGCCCAGCGGAAAGAGGAATCCACCCGCTTGTTGTAGAGACCACCCTCCGATTCACGAATGACGGTGCGGAACCAGCCTGCCATCATGAAAATCAATACGGCAAAGCCGGCAAAGACGACCAACGGACCCGGACTATAGCTATTGACCCACAATACCGCCCCGGAAGCCAGCAACAGAAGCGCCAGTGCCCCAACCAAAGGCCAGTAGGACGGGCTTGGTACGTAATAATAGGGACCTTGATGCGTACCTTGCTGCGTCATGTTTCTTCTCCTCTCAAGTTGTTGCGCCGTGGCTCTGGACAATGGTCCTGACCACGAACACGAGCACCAGTACAAATACCGCGCCACCCAGAATACCCGCTACCACGATCTGTAACGGCGTCAATTTCACCAAATCGGACTCGCCGTGCCGCTTCTGCCTGACACCAAAAAAAGCCCAGAAAATCATTTTTGCCGCTTGGAGGAAACTGGCCGGCCGGCTCGGATCACTCACGATCCGGCCTGAACAGCCTTCGCCTCCGCGCGCTTGTTACCCTCGACCTCGAAAAAAGTATAGGAAAGCGTGATCGTGCCGATTTCTTTTGGCAAGTTTCTCTCCACCACGAACACTACCGGCATGCGCCGGCTCTCCCCTGCCGCGAGGGTCTGCTTTTCAAAACAGAAGCAGCTCAACTTCTTGAAAAACTCGCCCGCCTCGCGCGGACCATAACTCGGAATCGCCTGACCGGTCACCGCTTCGTTCCGGGTATTCACCACTTCGAATTCGACCTGTATCACCTCGCCCGGATGCACCGACACGTGCGATTGGATGGGTCGGAATTTCCAGGGCATGTCATGAACATTCGAGTCGAACTCGATATTCACCTCCCGTGCCATATCCACCTGGGAGTTGGCGGGAACCCCGGTCAGATTGACCTGGTTCAAACCCGAGAAGTTGCAGAAAACCGTATACAGGGGGACCAGAGCGTAACCGACCGGAAACATCAGCGCCGAAAACAGGGCGAGCCTGATGATCAGCTTGCGGTTGCTGGGGGCGATTGCGGCGCTCATCTTCCCATCAGCCAATAGCGCAAAATGTATCCAAAGAATAATGTCAGGGCTACCGCGCCCAGGAGCAGCCCCAGACGCAGATTAGACCTGTCACTTGAATCCTGTTGCGGCTTCATGAGCGAATCACTCATTTCACGAGAGGCTGGGTTTCCCAGGTGTGGTAGGGGGCTGGCGAAGGCAGATCCCATTCCAGGCCTGTTGCGCCATCCCAGGATTTTGCCTCGGCCTTCGGCCCGCCCTTGATGCACTTGATCACGACATACAGGAACAGCAACTGCGACAGCCCCAGGCCAAACGCGCCGATCGAAGAAATCTTGTTGAACTCGGCGAACTGCAGCGCGTAATCGGGGATGCGGCGCGGCATACCGGCCAGGCCGAGGAAGTGCTGAACGAAGAAGGTCATGTTGAAGAAAATCATCGTCAACCAGAAGTGGATTTTTCCGAGCGTCTCGTCATACATATGGCCGGTCCACTTCGGCAGCCAGTAATAGGCGCCGGCAAAGGCCGAGAACAGGGCGCCCGCCACCATGGTGTAGTGGAAGTGAGCCACGACATAATAGGTGTCCTGCATTTGCACATCGACCGGCGTCATCGCCAGCACCAGACCGGAGAAGCCGCCCATGGTAAACAGGAAGATGAATCCCAGCGAAAACAGCATCGGCGTCTCGAAGGTCAGGGCTCCGCGCCACATGGTCGAAATCCAGTTGAACACTTTCACGCCCGTGGGAATGGCAATCAGCATCGTGGCATACATGAAGTAGAGTTGCCCGGTGACCGGCATGCCCACCGTATACATGTGATGGCCCCAGACGAAGAACGAGAGGATGGCGATGGAAGCGGTCGCATAGACCATGGAGGCATAGCCGAACAAGGGCTTCCTCGAGAAGGCGGAGATCACCTGGGAGACCACACCGAAGCCCGGCAGGATCACGATATAGACTTCGGGGTGACCGAAGAACCAGAATACATGCTGGAACAGCACCGGATCACCGCCGCCGGAGGCAGAGAAGAAGGTGGTGCCGAAATGGCGGTCGGTCAGAAGCATGGTCACGGCGCCAGCGAAGACCGGCATCACGGCAATGATCAGGAAGGCGGTGATCAACCAGGTCCAGGCGAACATCGGCAGCTTCATCATCGTCATGCCCGGCGCGCGCAGGTTGAGAATGGTGGTGATGATGTTGATCGAGCCCAGGATCGAGGAAATGCCGAGAATGTGAACCGCGAAAATCGCCAGGTCCATGCCCATTCCAAGTTGCACCGAGAGGGGCGGATAAAGCGTCCAACCTGCGGCAGGCGCGCCGCCCGGAACGAAGAGCGAGGTGACGAGCAGAATGCTGGCGGGGATGAGCAACCAGAAGCTCCAGTTGTTCAGGCGGCCGAAGGCCATGTCAGCAGCACCGATCTGCATCGGAATCATCCAGTTGGCGAAACCGACGAAGGCCGGCATGATCGCGCCGAAGACCATGATCAGACCATGCAGGGTGGTCATCTGGTTGAAGCGCTCCGGCTCCAGTAACTGCAGCCCTGGCTGGAACAACTCGGCGCGGATAGTCATCGCCATGCAGCCTCCGACGATGAACATGGCAAAGCTGAACCACAGATACATGGTACCGATATCTTTGTGGTTGGTCGTGGTCATCCAGCGCATCAGGCCTGTCGGTTGATGCCCGTGGCCGTGCGAGTCCGCATGTCCCATTGCCGTCGCTTCCATCTTGCTCTCCTGTATTCGATTAAGCTGTTACGTCACGTCCGCGCTGAATCAGCGCGCTGCCTTGATCTCGGACGGTTGGATGGCTTCGCCTGTCTTGTTGCCCCAGGAGTTGCGCTCATAAACAATCACCGCAGCCAGGTCGGTATCGGACAACTGTTTGCCGAAGGCCGCCATCGCCGTTCCCGGTTTGCCGTTTACGACCATTTTGATGTGCTCGGCCTTGTTTCCGGTGGCTATCTTCGAACCGTCCAGGGCCGGGAAGACCGATGGGATGCCCTTGCCGTTGGCCTGGTGACAGGCCACGCAGTTCTGTCCATAGACGCCTTCGCCGCGCTTCACCAGATCCGCGAGCGCCCAGACCTTGCCCGGTTCTTCGCTGCTGGCGGCCATTTTCTTCTTCTGCTCACCCACCCAGGCAGCGTACTTTTCCTGGGAAACCACTTCGACGACGATGGGCATATAGCCATGATCCTTGCCGCACAATTCGGCGCACTGGCCGCGGAAGATGCCTTCGCGGTCGGCTTTGAACCAGGCATCGCGAATGAAGCCGGGAACCGCATCCTGCTTGACCGCCAGGGAGGGCACATACCATGCGTGGATGACGTCATTGGCCGTCGTCAGGATGCGCACCTTCTTGTTGACTGGAACGACGAGGTGGTTATCGACTTCGAGCAGATAGTTGGGGCCCTTTGGCGCCAAGTTATGGATCTGCTCCTGGGGGGTCGATAGGACACTCATGAACTTGATCCCCTCGCCCTCGCCCTTAAGGTAATCGTAGCCCCATTTCCACTGATAGCCGGTCGCCTTGATGGTGAGATCGGGATTCGAGGAATCCCTCATGTTCAGCAGCGTCACGGTCACTGGCCAGACCATGATCACGAGGATGATGAAAGGGATCACCGTCCACAGAATCTCGATCTGGGTATTCTCGTGAAAAGTCGCAGGCGTCCCGCCCAGAGACTTCCGGTGCTTTATGATCGAATAGAACATGGCACTGAACACGATGACGAAGATGGCGAGGCAAACCCACATCATCCAGATGTGCATGTCGTAGACGTCCCGCGCCAGTTTGCTTGCCGGCGCCTGAAAGTTCAGGTCATAGGCAGCCTGCGCCACTCCTGAGAGCAGGGCCAGCGTCCATAGAACTGCCAGACGAGGCACGCCTGTCCACGGTGCTTGCTTGGTCATATTGATTAACCTCGTTTTGATATGCGTTTCCAAATCAATCCCCTCGTCGCGTTCGGCGGCGATTTTGAATGTGTGTTTGAGATATCGGGCAGGTGTTTCGCGGCACCGAGGCCTGCAGAAGCTCCTAATCCCCCAGCTCCATCACTTGCCCTATGACTAGTCCCTAATGGCTTTGTTGCCTTGCAAATCAAGGCTGCGGGAATTTATCACATGACGGCGCGATCATCAACTGCTTTAAAGCCTGGTAATTTGAATTCATATATTTGCACTAGTGTCCGGTTAAATTTCAAACAAACTCAGTTGGTTATCTGGAATGTCGATTTCTGGAGCAGGCGCATCGAGCCGCAAGGCGCATGAAAGCTCGGTTTTCTCGAAAACCGAGACCGATAAAATCTGTAGAAGCGTG
>CAIYYX010000196.1 GCA_903930535.1 uncultured Sterolibacterium sp.
AACGCTTCGTCCTGGTACTTCGGATCGTGCAGTTCGCCCGTCACGCCCTTCTCGTCCATCCACTTGATCAGATTCTCCCAGACCCGCGGACCGAAATTCTGCATGACGGCGATCATGTACTTGCCATCGGCAGTGGGGAGTTGCAGCGGCGGCTGCCGCTTGGGGTTGGCGTGCATGCCGGTCTGGCGGTGCATCGCCGAGCCGTAGTACATCCACTGCGGAACCGCAGCCTCGGTGCCGATCGCGCATGCGTCGTGGATCGAGACGTCGATGTGCTGGCCTGCGTCTGAGCTCATGCGGTCGAACAAGGCGACCGTGATGCCGTGTAGCAGGAAGGCGCAGCCCATGTGCCAGGCATGGTGGCCCTGCCCGCCGATGGGCGGCGCTTTCGGATCCGAGTAGCCGGAACTCGCCATCTGCCCGCCGAGTGCGAGATGCGCGGCATCGTTCATGACATGGTCACGCCAGGGACCGTCCTGGCCGAAGTCGGTGAGCGAAGCGTAGATCAGCGCACGGTTGGCGGCGACGGAGCTGTAATCCAGGCCAAGCTTCGCCAGGGTGCCAGGCGCCGTGCTCTCGAGGAAAATGTCGGCGCGGGCGAGGAGCCCCTGCAGGAGATCCTGGGCAGGCCTGCGCTCGATGGCTAGGGCCGCGCTCTCTTTGCCGGTGTTGTACCACCAGTAGTCCAGACACCGGTCGGGATCGACCTTGTCCTCCACGAAGGGGCCGCACCAGCGGCCGGGACTTCCCTGGATGGGTTCGATCTGGATCACGCGGGCGCCCCCATCCGCCAGCAGCTTGCCCGCCCACTGGTTACGGCGATCTGCAAGCTCGACCACCGTAAGGCCTTCGTAAACCCCGCCCATGCGCTCCTCCTGTTTTCGAGGCTTCGCCGTGACGGAAGCTCCCGGAACAAACTCAAAGAATAATAGCACAGCATCGCGGCGCGGCCATGGCCGTCATCGGCCGCGGTGAGTCGCCGCCGCTTGCGCCGCATCGGAGAGCGCGCAGCGCCGGCGGCATGCCCGCCTCGAAGCAGGGCAAAACCGAAAATTTCCTGCAGAGGTGCGGACAGTCATAACGTCCATGTCGCGAGCGGCTAGTGGATTTTTCCCCGCGCCATCGAGGCCACAATGCCGCCAAAGCACATGAGGGCGAAGATCAGGAACGTGACCCGCGATGCCTGGACGAGCTGGGCGGCATGCTCGGGCGTGAGCTGAACGCGGCCGACGAAATTGGAGATGATCAGCATGCAGATGGACATGCTGACCATCTGCCCCATCACGCGCATGGTGCTCATGATGCCGGAGGCCACGCCATATAGGTTCTTTCCGACCGCGCCCATCACCGCATTGGTATTGGGCGAGGAGAACAGGCCGAATCCCAGTCCGTGCACGAGCAAGGTCACTACGACCAGCCAGAGGCCGGACTCGGCATCCAGGCTGGCCAGTGCGAGCAAGCCGAGGCAGGTGAGGGCCATGCCTGCGGAGGCCAGCATGCGCGGCTCGATCCGGTCGGAGAGCCTGCCGGCCAGCGGTGAGGACAAAGCCATCACCGCCGGTTGCGACAGCAAGATGAGTCCCGTGTCCTGCGGGGAAAGGCCTTTGACAAACTGCAGATACAGACTGAGCAGAAAGCCCACGGCGAAAGTCGCGCCGTAATTGAGCAAGGCGGCCAGATTCGACAGCGCAAAGACGGTATTGTCGCGAAACAGGCTGACCTGCAAGATGGGATGCGGGATCTTGTTTTGGTGACGGACAAATGCAAGCAGACCCACCGCGCCCGCCGCAAGGTAGGCAAAGCCGTGCGGCGTCGGCAGCACCGACAAGCCATATATCAGTGCAAACATGGTCATGCAGTACAGCGCAGAACCGGCAACGTCGAATTTCTCGTCGTGAACCGCTTCAGTTTCGCTTTTCAACTTCCAACTGGTGATGGCTGCGGTAGCGATCGCCAGCAGCGTGATGACGGCGAAAATGCTGCGCCAGCCGAAGTGTTGCGTAAGAAAGCCGCCGAAAAACGGCCCGACCGACTGGCCGATGTAAACCGTGCCGATATTGATGCCCAGAACACGGCCGCGTTCGTGCGCCGGATACACCGATGCGAGCAGCGCGGCGCCGTTGCCGAAGATCATGGCGCCACCGAATCCCTGCAACGCCCTGAGCGCGATTACCACCCAGGGTGAGGATGCCAGTGCGATGAGCAGCGACGAGACGGCAAAAATCCATGCGCCGGCCTTGAAAACCCGCCTGCGCCCGCGCAGGTCTGCAATGCGACCTATAGGCACGAGAAACATGGCTGCGCTCAGCAGAAACGCGGTGACGATCCATCCCAGCAATATGCCGTCCGCCGCCAGGTCGCTGCCCATCTGCGGCAGCGCGACGTTAATCGAGGTGCCGGTAAACGGCAGCAGAAACGCACTCAGCGTGGCGACAATCAGCACGGCTTTCTTGTCTTCAGTTTCCATCCGTGTCGCTGCGCAGGGAATGTTGCGAAGGGATTATTCTCGCACGGCACTCGCGCGCGATCTGATTTTTGTGGGATCGGACGCTGGACCGCCGCATAGGATCGAAAGTACAGGCACAGGCATTTGAACAGCAGACCCCGGCTGGTATCTCAACCGGCCGAGGGTGCCAGGATGAACAAGCGGACGGCGGTGGCCGCCAAGAAAGAACTGTTGTCAGAGCTGTTGTCTTGCGACTTTTGTCCCGTTGACATAGAGTTGGCGGACGCGCACCGGTTCTTCTTCGAAACGGAAGTGAAGAAGTAGCGGCCGCCTGATAGGTCATTTCAGCATTACCGAAATGGCCGTCTACTATATAGAGGAGCATGAGGTGATGCGCCGCGAAGGAAGTCCCCCTCGGGGATATTCCCCTATTTTGAAATGAACTCTGAGCGCGTGTTTGTTCCATTCTCCGGGTATATCTGGACCGATGCAGGCGATGAAACTAGGGCTACTTGAAACACCCTGCCTCGTACTGGACGAGGCAAAGCTCGAGCGCAACGTCGCGCGCATGCACGGGCATCTGGACAAGCTCGGCGTGGGCCTGCGTCCGCACGTCAAGACGGCCAAGTCGATAGACGTGGCGCGGCGCGTGTTGCGCGCGCCGGATGGCCCGATAACGGTATCCACCCTGAA
>CAIYYX010000197.1 GCA_903930535.1 uncultured Sterolibacterium sp.
AAAAGGTCGCGACACAGGATCCGCGCGGCGCGTGGGTGGATACGGACGACCTTAACGGCGAGAACAATGATTTGCACTGCACCAAGGATGGCTTTGTCGAGTTGGGCCGACGCTTCGCGGCAAAGGCGGTCGAGTTGCTTGCCAGACCCATCCCTGCCGCGCCTGAACCAGCTGAATTTAAACGGACCGGCTGAAATGCCAGGGCCCGCCAGCAATTCATGTATCCACTGATTCCACTGATGAAGAGGATTACGCGGATGAAGAATGGCATTTTCACAATCCGTTAAATCGTACGACTGAGCTCACGCCGAAGTCCGTGAAACCCATTAATCTGTGGTTGTCTTTGGCAGTCATATCCCAACGATTATCTTAAATAAAGTGGGTAGTTGTCAGGACGAGTCACCGCAGTCCAAGGTTCACCGCTTTGGGGGTGGGACACTTGTGTCCGTGGTGCGGAGCTGCATTCAACATTCAACATTCAGCTCGGCAACGTGGCTGTTTTGAGGTCGAGCACTGCCCTGAGCAGTTGTGCAAGTTTGGTTCTGACAAAAGGCTTCATAATGAATCCATTGACCCCCTCTGCTTTTGCCTGCTCTTCACTGATGAGCGTGCTATGGCCGGTGCAGAGTATGATCGGCAGGTCCGCCCGTATCTGCAACATTTTGCGGGCCAAATCGATCCCGGTCATGTCCGGCATGGTCTGGTCGGTGATGACGGCGTCGAATCGTCCCGGTTGGTTTTGAAAGAGGGCCAGGGCTTCCAAGCTGCTGGTTCGTGCCGTTACCTGATAACCAAGTTGTTCAAGCATGGCCTTGCCCAAATTAGCCAGCATTTCCTCGTCGTCAACAAAGAGAATGCGTTCCGTCCCGGATAGAACGTTCTCGACAGGCTCAACCGCTGAGAAGATTTTCTGGTCAATGGCCGGGAAAAAAACGCTGAAGACCGTACCTTTGCCGATTGCGCTCTGGCAGGTAATGAAACCACCGCTGTTGACAACGATCCCATGGACTAAGGCCAGTCCCATGCCCGTGCCTTTGCCAAACCCTTTGGTGGTGAAATAGGGGTCGAAAATTTTCCCCTGTATTTCCGGACTGATTCCTGTACCCGTATCGCCAATGGAAAGCATTACGAAGGTTCCTGGACGTATTTCCGGCTCGTGTTGGAGATCATCACTGGAGAGTTCGCAATCTTTGAGGATGATGGTGAGGGTGCCCCCGGTCTGTTCCATTGCTTGAAAGGCGTTGGTGCCAAGGTTCATCAGGATTTGATGAAATTGGGTTGGGTCGGCAACTATTGACCTGGTCGGGTTTTTAATCTCTTGCTCGATCGTGATAGTGGTTGGCAGTGAGGGCCGGAGAAACTTGATTGCTTCCTTAACGAGATGACCTGGCGTCAAGGGGATGGGTTGCATGTTTCCTTGGCGGCTGAAGGCCAGGATCTGTTGGACCAGACTGGCAGCCCTTTGGCTTGCCAGCAGCACTTGATCCAAATACTTAGAGGTGATCGTTCCGGGTGCAATATCCTCGCTGATCATTTCGGCATAGCCGGAAATAGCACTGAGGATATTGTTGAAATCGTGGGCAATGCCCCCGGCCAACACACCGATGGCCTCCATTTTTCGTGCTTGGTGGAGTTGTGCCAGCAGAGTCTTTGCCTCCTCCTCGGCATGTTTGCGCCAGGAGATGTCAAGGCAATGGCCGATATAGCCCATGAAATTACCATACCTGCTGAAGCGCGGTGTGCCATCGTCCTGAATCCAGCGGTAGTCACCGCTGCAGTGACGCAGTCGGTAATCCATACTGAACGGTTCATGTTTATCAAAGGCTGTCACATAAATGTGTAGGCAGCGATCAAAGTCTGCGGGATGCACCCCTTCCAACCAACCATCACCGACCTCCTGTTCTAGAGTACGGCCGGTAAACTCCAACCAAGGTTTGTTAAAATAATCGCATTTCTTATCCGTGCCTGAGGTCCAAATGAGGGCTTGGCCGGAATCAGCAAGGGTGCGGTACCTGAGTTCACTCTCGGCAAGCGCTTCCTCTGCCTGTTTCTGGTCAACACCGGCTACCCTTTTATGCAGCTGCGACCGATAGGCGGTATGCTCCTGCAGATTCAGATCGCATGCACCGATATGGCAGCTTTCCAAGGCGGACTTGAGCCGTTCATCATCCTCGCGCCGCGCTTTCTCACTGGCCAGCAGGGCCTCGCTGGATCGTTTACGCTCGCTGACGTCAGCTGTGAGGCTGACGTCAGCTGTGAGGCTGGCGTTGCCGCCGATTTGGCCGGCGTCATCAAGCAAGGGACAGTGGTTTGCGGCCGGATTCATGGGTAAGCTCTTCGAACGCGAAAATATTCATCAAGGCCGCTTTGCCAAGGAATTTCGTTGGAAAATTCTGGCAGCGGGTGTTGTGGGGGGGCGCCTTCGCGGTCAGGTGTATATCTGAAATCCGGCCCCGAAATCCGGCCCCAGCCAAATAGTGGAAATACTGCCGGATCACAGTTCCTGAGCTCGGTGGAAAATGATTTGGCACATTTGCGAGCGTTTCGCGGGCCTGAATGGCAATGCGGGATGAAGATGACCACGGATGAAGACTGATTCCACTGATTGATTTAGGATTTTCTTCGTAGGCTCATTCGTGAGAATGCGGGCGGGGGAGTCCGC
>CAIYYX010000198.1 GCA_903930535.1 uncultured Sterolibacterium sp.
GCTTCTGGATCATCACTATCATGCTGGTGCTGTTCGGTCTGTCGACCCTGAAAATAAGATGAAGCCCGATAAGTCGAAGCGCACGATGTTAGCGTTGGGGGAGGCTCATGTGAGGGCCGGCGGCCCGAACGTTACGACGACACCAAACGCCAATATTAGCTTCTGGATCATCACTATCATGCTGGTGCTGTTCGGTCTGTCGACCCTGAAAATAAGATGAACCTGAACGGCAAACGCGTTCTCGTCTTGGGCCTCGGCGAATCGGGGCTGGCCATGGCACGCTGGTGCGCCCGCCGCGGGGCCCGGGTGCGCGTCGCCGACACGCGCGCCGAACCGCCGGCGCTGGCGCAACTCAAGCGCGAGGTGACGGCAGCCGAGTTTGTGGCGAGCGATTTTATCCGGACTCACGACAAGGCGCTGCTCGAAGGCGTCGATCTGCTCGCGCTCTCACCGGGGCTTTCAGGCGGCTTGCTGCTGGTGCTCGAAGCACGGGCGCGCGGCATCACGGTTCTCGGCGAAATCGAGCTGTTTGCCCAGGCGCTCTCCGATCTGGGCGTGCGCGAGAAAACCCGGATCATCGCCATCACCGGCACCAACGGCAAGACCACGACGACGGCCTTGGTTGGACATCTGTGCCGCGCCGCCGGATTCGATGCAGAGACCGCCGGCAACATTTCGCCGGCGGCACTCACCGCCCTGACATCCCGTCTTGATGCCGGCCGCCTGCCGGATATCTGGGTTCTGGAACTGTCCAGTTTCCAACTCGAGACCTTATCCTCGCTCAACGCAGATGCGGCGACGGTGCTCAATATCAGCGACGACCACCTCGATCGCTACATCAACCTCGATGAGTATGCTGCGACCAAGGAGCGCATATTCCAGGGCGACGGGGCGCAGGTCTTGAACCGTCAGGATGGGCGGGTGAAGAAGATGGCGCTGCCCGGCCGCAAACTGATCAGTTTCGGCCGCGACGCGCCGGGAATGGATGAAGATTTCGGCCTGCGTTTGAATCGTGGCGAGCAATGGCTGGTCCAGGGCGATCGCTTCCTGATGGCGCAGCCGCAACTGCCTATCGTCGGGCTCCATAATGCCGCCAATGCGCTGGCCGCCCTGGCGCTGTGCCATGCCATCGGTCTGCCGCTGCCGGCTCTGGTCAAGGGGCTGAAGAGCTTCAAGGGTTTGCCGCATCGCGTCGAGAAGATTGCCGAGATTGCCGGCGTGGAATACTACGACGACTCGAAAGGCACCAATGTCGGTGCGACAGTGGCTGCGCTCAATGGTATTGGCGGCCTAATGGCCGCTGTCGATCGGAACGATCGCAAGAATAGTCACCTCCCTCCCCCGGGGAGGGAGGCCGGGAGGGAAGGCTCACCACTCCCGGCCTCCGACGATCAGAACAATCGCAAGATTGTTCTGATCGCCGGCGGCGAAGGCAAGGGGCAGGACTTCTCGCCACTCAAGGAGCCAGTGGCGCAGCATGCCCGCGCCGTCGTGCTGATCGGCCGCGATGCCTCACTGATAGCGGCGGCGATTGCCGGCGGCGGCGTGCCCATGCAGCATGCACCGGACATGGCATCCGCGGTGCAAGTCGCCGCAGCCTATGCCCAGGCAGGCGATGCGGTGCTGCTCTCGCCGGCTTGCGCCAGCTTCGACATGTATCGTGATTACGCCCATCGGGCCGAGGCGTTCGCCGCCACGGTGAAGGAATTGAGCCAGGCGGGCGCGCCGGCATGATGCGCCGTTTCATGACGGCGGAGGACCGGCCGCAGGAGTTCGACGGCTGGCTGCTTTGGCCGGCCTTGCTGCTCCTGCTGTTCGGTCTGGTGATGGTGTATTCCTCCTCGATCGCCACGGCCGAGGGCAGCAAGTTCACCGGCCACCAGTCGGCCTATTTTCTCGTCCGCCATGGTGTATTCCTTTGCATCGGCCTGATCGCTGGGGTGGTGGCTTTCCAGATCCCGCTGCGTACCTGGCAGCAGTTGGCGCCGTGGCTTTTTGTCGCAGGATTCCTGCTGCTCCTGGCGGTTCTTGTGCCGCACCTGGGCCGCTCGGTGAACGGCGCCCAACGCTGGCTGCCGCTGGGCCCGGTGAGTCTCCAGCCTTCCGAACTGACCAAGCTCCTTGTGGTGCTCTATGCCGCGGACTACACGACGCGCAAGTTGGACGACATGGATTCGTTCCGTCGCGGCTTCGTGCCGATGGCGGTGGTCATGCTGCTGGTCGGCGGATTGCTGCTGAAGGAGCCTGACTTCGGCGCCTTCGTGGTGATCGTCTGCATTGCCATGGGCATCCTGTTCCTGGGAGGGATCAACGTCAGGCTGTTCTCCGCGCTGGTCGTCGTGCTGCTTGCCGGTTTCGTGGTCCTGATCTGGATCTCGCCCTACCGCCGCGAGCGCATCTTCGGCTTCATGGATCCCTGGCAGGATGCCCTCGGTCGCGGCTACCAGCTTTCCCACGCGCTGATCGCCTTCGGCCGTGGCGAGTGGCTGGGCGTGGGGCTTGGCGCCAGTGTCGAGAAGCTTTTCTATCTGCCCGAGGCGCATACCGATTTCCTCTTGGCGGTGATTGCCGAGGAACTTGGCTTCGCGGGTGTCGCCGCGGTGATCGTGCTGTTTGCCCTGGTCGTCCAGCGCGCCTTCGTCATCGGTCGCCAGGCGCTGACGCTGGACCGCCTCTATGCCGGCCTGGTGGCGCAAGGCGTCGGTATCTGGATCGGGGTTCAGGCCTTGATCAATATGGGGGTTAACGTGGGCCTTCTGCCGACCAAGGGACTGACCCTGCCCCTGATGAGCTTCGGCGGCTCCGGAATCCTCGCCAACTGCCTGGCCCTGGCCATCCTCCTGCGGGTCGATTATGAAAATAGATTGCTCATGCGGGGGCTACCCGTATGAGCAATCTATTTCGGCGCAGGCTAACTTGGCTTGCCAAGTTAAACCCCGCAAGGGGTGGCCGTAGCCAAAAGATCCAACTCATGCGGGGGCTAC
>CAIYYX010000199.1 GCA_903930535.1 uncultured Sterolibacterium sp.
AGTCGGTACAGTCTGCCGAAGAATCGGATTATTGAAGCCATCTCGGGCTTGCTCGATGCGACCGATATTCGATTAGAGGATGAGCCAGCCATCGAGGAGGCTCTTTTCATCTGGAAGGATACGACAGCCGAATTTGCTGATTGCCTGATCGGTGCCAAAAACCGACGGCTTGGATGTCGAGCGACGGCAACCTTCGATTTGAAGGCTACCAAATTGCCAGGGTTTATCGCTGCCTAAGAATAAGTGACGAAGCGGGGTCACATCGTGTTTTTGGAGGCGTTCCTGGCCTGCTCCGTCAAGTGCCACGAGTCCTCGCGGTTCGCCGTCAGAAAAGACGATCTCAGCCGCCTCTCCAATCTGACTGCGAAGCGTTGAGTCTTCTCGCTCGCACCATCGCCCGGCTCCAATCGCCGGAAGTTCCCGCCGGCAAACCAGGGACTGGTCAGGAAGTAGTCAGTGCCGAAGAACTGGGGAAGAACCTGCTGTCGAATCTGAGACATTTGCCACGCGATGCAAACGGACGAGGTCGCGGGTTCGTCGAACGAACCAAACGTAGCGTTCGTAACATTCCTGATCGGCCGCTTTCGTATCTCTCGAACGGCTGTTCAGGGTATGAGACAGTCAGCCGCAAACACGATCCTCAGCGCAGAGCAGGTGAGAGCTTCGGGTGGCTGGCGCTGAACATCATTCCACCTTGATGCCGGCTTCCTTGATGAGCTTCGCGTACTTCGCGGATTCTGCCCGCATGAAGGCAGTGAACTGTTCCGGCGAGCTGCTGACCGCGTCTACGCCCAGTTCGGCGAATTTCTTCTTGACGTCGGGATCCTGCATCACCTTGACGATGTCGGCGTGGAATTTGTCGGTAATCGCCTTCGGCGTTCCCTTGGGCAGCAGGACGCCCCACCAGTTCACCGCGACCAGGCCGGGTACGGCTTCGGCGCAGGGTGGAATTTCCGGCTCCAGCTGATTGCGTTCGGCGCTGGTGACGCACAGCGCCCGCGCCCGGCCGGCCTTGATGAACTGCATCGCCGGCAGCGAATCGGAGAAGATGTACTGGATATGTCCCGCGACGAGATCCTGGACGCCGAGTATGCCGCCCTTGTAGGGGATCTCGACGGCACTGACGCCGGTGAGGTTCTTGAACATTTCTCCGGCGAGATGGGAAATGCTGCCCGGACCGCTGGTGCCGTAGTTGAGCTTGTCGGAACCCGTCTTCGCGAGATCGATGAGTTCGCCCAGAGACTTGGCCGGCACCTTCGGATTCACGATCAGGATGTTGGGACCGGTTGAAATAAGCGAAACCGCGATGAAATCGCGTTCAACGTTATAGGGCACCTTGGTCAGCAACAAATTGACCGTCGCCGGCCCGACATTGCCGATGACGAAGCTGTAGCCGTCGGGCGGCTGCTTTGCCGCGAAATCCATGCCGATGGAACCGGCGGCGCCGGGCCTGTTGTCGATGATCACCGGCTGACTCCAGAGTTCGGACAGTTTGCGGCCGAGCAGGCGCGCCATCAGGTCTGAGCTGCCGCCGGCCGGATAGGTGACGATGAGTTTGACCGGTTTGCTCGGATAGGTCTGGGCGAGAGCGGCACCTTGCATCAGTACCCCCGTCATCCCCGCCGCGACGACCGCCGAAATCAAGAATCTGCGCATGGTTTCTCCTCTCAACAATGGTGACTCTGAATGGGCTGCTCACCTTGTCCGCGATACTACCAGAAGCGCATGCGGTCAGAGGGTCGGTTGCGGCAGGCGTTATAATCCTGGGTCGCGGCATGGAGTTCTGCAGCTCGCGATTGTTACCGTCGTCACCGTCACCAAAGGACCAACATGGTTGCAAAGCTTTCCGGCAGCGGACCCCGCCCCGAGCAGACGCTCGCATGGAACATGAAGCTGCTTTCCCACCATGAGCTGCAAGGCTTCGGCGGCATCGGCGAAGGCATGGGGATGCAGATTACCAGCGATGGTCGGCGCATCCTCTGGCTCGCGCACGAATCCGCACCCAAGAACTTCACCGGCGTCGATGTCACCGACCCGCGCTCACCCAAGGTTGTCGTGCAGACCGAACTGCCCCACGCCAAGGTGCGCTCGAACTCGCTGGACATCGTCGGCGACACCATGATCGTCGCCTATCAGACCAAGGACGTCGGTCTCGTGCCAGCCGGCTTCGATATCTTCGACATCAGCACGCCGGAGACACCGCGACTGGTTTCCCACTTCGATGCTTCCGGTCCCTATTCCCGCGGCGTCCATGCCGTCTGGTTCGTCGACGGCGAATATGTGCATATGGCGGCAGGCGCCGCCGACTTCAAACCGACCCATCCCAACGACGACCAGTTCTACCGCATCATCGATGTGCGCAACCCCTCCCGGCCGGTGGAGGCGGGGCGCTGGTGGTACCCCGGGACGCGCGAGGGCGACAGCGCGCCGCCGCCATCGCGTCTCGAACCGAAGTTCGACATGGGCTTTCGTGCGCACAACACCAACGTCTTCCCCGCGCGGCCAGACCGCGCCTACGTCGGCTACCTCGACGGCGGCGCGGTGATTCTCGACATCGCCGACAAGGCGCATCCCAAACTCGTCAGTCTCTGGCGCTATTCGCCGCCGTTCAACGGCTTCTGCCACACGGTTCTGCCGCTGTTCGATCGAGGCCTCCTGATCGTCAGCGATGAATGCGTCCTGGACGATGGTGCCGATTGGCCGAAACTGGTCCGGGTGGTCGATGCGCGCCTGGAGACCAATCTGGTCCCCATCAGCACTTTCCCGCTGCCACCTTTTGCCGCCTTCGCGCATCGCGGCGGGCGCTCCGGCGCGCACAACCTGCACGAGAATCTGCCGGTGCCGGCTTCATGGAAATCCGATCAGATCATCGTCGGAACCTTCTTCAACGGCGGTGTGCGCGCCTACGATATCTCGGACCCCTATCGCCCGGAGGAGGTCGCCTACTTCGTCCCGGGCGCACCGCCGCTCTCTCCCGCCGGTGCGGTGCAACTGAACGACGTCTATGTGGACGACAGGCGCATCGTCTATACGGTCGACCGTTTCGTCGGCGGCCTCTACATCCTGGAAATGAACATCTGATGCAGGCTGCGCAGACCGGCACATCCACGTTAGGCGTGGACCCATTTTCCAGCCGGCTGCCTATCACCGTCATCACCGGCTTCCTGGGCAGCGGCAAGACGACGCTGCTTGGTCGGCTGCTCAAGCATCCGGCGATGAATCGCGCGGCGGTGATCATCAACGAATTCGGCGAAGTGGGCCTCGATCACGAACTGGTCGAGGCATCGAGCGAGCAGATGCTGCTGCTCGCCAACGGCTGCCTTTGCTGCACCGTGCGCACCGACCTGCAGGACACCTTGCGCGAGTTGTTCATCAAGCGGCGGGCGGGCGAGGTCATCGACTTCGATCGCGTCTTCATCGAGACCACCGGTCTCGCCGATCCGGCGCCGGTGCTGCATTCGCTCGCCAGCGACGGACTGCTCGGCGCGCAATACCGGCTCAATGGCGTGGTGACGCTGGTCGATGCCGTGAACGGCATGAGTTCGCTCGATACCATGGCCGAGGCGGCAAAGCAGGCGGCGCTCGCCGACCGCCTGGTCATCACCAAGACCGACATCGCGCCGGCGGATGCCGTCCTCCGGCTGCAGCAGCGGCTTTCCGCCATGAACCCCTACGCCGTCATTTCAACAGCTATTGACGGCATGCTGGACCCCGAACTGCTGGTGAATATCGCGCCGGCAAGCGTCCGAGCGCTCTGTGCTGACCCCAACCGCTGGCTTAGCGTCAGCGATCCCGCGGCGGTGGAAAACGGCGAGGGCGGTGCGCACGTCAGCGCGCATGCCAGTGCGCACGACGCGGCCATCCGGTCGTTCTGCCTCTGGTTCGACAAGCCCTTCACCTGGGACAGACTCACCGCCTCGCTGCAGGTACTCACGACGCTGCGCGGCCCCGACCTGCTGCGCGTCAAGGGCATCATCAATGTCGAGGGCGAGGCGGGCCCTGTTGCCATCCATGGCGTGCAGCACATCTTCCATCCGCCGGTGAAACTGGGCCAGTGGAACAGCGAAGAACGGCGCTCGCGCATCGTGTTCATCGTCAGGAATATTCCGCGCGAGGCTGTCGAGGCGCTGTTTTGCGCCGTTGGCGTATTGAGCTGACCTGCCCCCAGCCCGGGTGCTACCTCCAGAAGATCACCACCAGCATCGCTAACGCGACCAGCAACCAGCGCCGGTCCAGTCCGTCATCGGCATCGCTGTAGCCGCTCTGAGGGTTTGCTGCGTCGCTCTTGGTCTGGTTGAACATGATGCCGTCCTCCTCTGGGGAATCATGACTGTCGATGTCGCCATGGGCTTGCCGATGTGAAACCCTGTACGCAATAACGCAAGGTAATAACGCAAGGAAATAATGCAAGTTATGTTCCAACCAAACGGCTTCTCGTGAACGGGCCCCGAAGGCCGTGGCAGCTCTGCCGCCTTATTTCTGTCGGGGCGGGCCGCTGGGCAGACTAGGCATGTCCGGACTGTTCGTCAGCCCGATGGACACAGCGCAGCCTGCAACAGCAGTGCAGACCAGGGCAAGCATGCGAACGACAGGACGAGTCATCTGTGCCCCAGCGTCAGCCTGGCGCCTTTCAGGCACAAGAGCCCTGGGTTGTCGCAGGCAACCAAGGGCTCTAGGCCGCAAGGGGGAAGCGTCGGGCGGCGATGGCCTTCAGGGCGCGCAGGACGCGGGAATTCGTCTGCTCCTGAAACCAGGGCAGGCACTCGGCGAGGTTCAAGGCAATATCAACCTTGTTCGCCATCGTGATGGGTTCCTCGCACAAGAACTGCAGCGCCGCAGAGCATTGCGACTGGAGGCCGCCTTCTGGCGCCAGTTCGTGCACGACGAGCGCCACGGCGAGCAGGTCTGCCTGGTGTTCGGCGGAAAACCAGGGCTCGCCGATTGCCGTCAAGGCCACCAGCGCCGGCAATTCTGTCTGGACTCTGTTCTTGATATTAAGAGGAAGCGTTTTTGTCAGTCTCGTACCGGCTTTGCGCATCGGCATCTCCTTTGATGCTTTCTCTTTCGGAAAATAATGCCGCCACGTCGGACTAAGGCGGCAAGATTGAGCCGGGCAGTCAGGTGACAGCTTGTTTCGCGCCCATTATTTGGCGCTTGGGGTGTGCTACGCAGGGTTCGTGCCAAGAGCCGGAGACCGACTATTCTCTTTTCCGGCCGCACGTATTAGCCCTGACATCTGGGCCGCCATTCTTGACCAATGTTGCCATTCACTCTGGCGGCGGCAATGAGCATGGCAAGACGGTTTGGATCATTTTGTGCCTCATAGGAATGAGATAGGATAGCAGGCTACTGAGGAGAAACAATGATCAGCAAAGAGCAAGATGTGACGGCGGCGGTGCTGGCCGAACTGGAGCGCGCAACGGATCCCCGCTTCAAGGAAATCATGAGAGCGGCCATCCTCCATCTGCATGGCTTCGCCCGCGATGCACGTTTGACCGAAGCGGAGTTTCATCAGGCCTGCGGGCTTGTCGCCAAACTGGGGCAGCTCACCACCGAATCTCACAACGAAGTGGTTTTGGCATCAGGCTCGCTCGGCCTTTCATCCCTGGTGTGCCTGCTCAACAACGGCAATAACGGCCAGACCGAGACCACCGCCAATCTGATGGGGCCGTTCTGGCGCAAGGGCGCGCCGCACGTCCTGCCTGGCGGATCCATCGTGCGCTCGCCCGTGGCCGGCCCGGCTCTCTTCGTCAATGCCTGGGTCAGGGACAGCGAGGGCCGTCCTGTCGAAGCTGCCGAGGTCGATGTCTGGCACACCTCCGGTGATGGCTTCTACGAGAACCAGGATCCCGACCAGGCCGACATGAATCTGCGCGGCACGCTGACCACCGATGCCAAGGGGCATATCGCCTTCCGCAGCGTCAAACCCGGCGGCTATCCGATTCCGCTCTCGGGCCCGGTCGGCGCCCTGCTGCGCGCACAGGGCCGGCACAATATGCGGCCGGCGCACATCCATTTCATGATCAACAAGCCCGGGTACAAGACGCAGTTCTCACAGGTCTACTCCAGCGACGATCCTTACCTTGAGACCGATGTCCAGTTTGCCGTGACCAGGGCGCTCGTCGGACAGTACGTGCTCCATGCCGGCGAGCCGGCGCCGGCTTCCGATGTGCAAGGCGACTGGTACTCGCTTGACCATCATTTCGTCATCGAGCCGGGAGACGACCGTCTGCCCAAGGCGCCCATTTCCGGCAAGGCCGGCGGAGAAAGACCGGTGCAGCTTGTCCTGGAACGCAGGCCTGCCAGCTTTCAATGAAGCGCCCGGGAGAGTTTCGGGTGGGTGGCGACGTAATGCCAGAGTGTGGGCAGCACGAAGAGCGTCAGCAGGGTCGCCGAGATCAGGCCGCCTATCACCACCAGCGCCAGCGGTCTCTGGGTCTCAGCGCCTATGCCGGTTGACAGAGCCATGGGCAGCAAGCCCAGCATGGCCAGCAATGCCGTCATCAGCACCGTGCGCAGGCGGGTGAGCGAACCTTCCACCACGGCGCTGTAGGCGTCGCCGCCCTGGTTCCTCAGCTGGTTGAAGTAGGTCACCATGACCACGCCGTTTAACACCGCCTGGCCGAACAGGGCGATGAAACCGATCGCCGCCGATACCGATAGCGGCGTGCCGGTGAAGAACAGCGCGAGTATGCCGCCGATCAGCGCCAGCGGAATATTGGCGACGATCAGGAGCGCGTCGCGGAAGGATTTGAAGGCGTCGAACAGCAGCAGGAAGATGAGCAGAACGGAAAGCGGCACGACCAGCATCAGTCTGGCCATGGCCCGCTCCTGGTTCTCGAATTCGCCGGACCAGGTGATGCTGTAGCCTTCTGGCAGGTCGAGCGTGACCGCCTTGACCTTCATGTCGGTGACGACGCTGCCCATGTCGCGGTCGCGTATGAAAACGCCGATGGACACGACCCGCTGACCGGATTCGCGGGCGATGTTCATGGCGCCGTTGGCCGGGCGGAAGCTCGCCAGCTCGGAAAGCGGCACCTGCAGGCCGGACGCGGTCGGCACCAGGACGTTGCGGATATTGTCCAGCGCCCGTTCTGACTCCTTGAGCCGCACCATCACCGAGAAGTGGCGTTCGCCCTCCCACAGTTCGGTGGCCGGTTTGCCGGCGAGCGCCGTCTCTATGACATCCTGGACATCGGCGACGTTGAGGCCGAAGCGGGCGGCGCGCTCGCGGTCGATGTCGATCAGGTAATGCGGCAGGTCGCCGTCACGGTCGATGAAGGCGCGCGCCACGCCGGGCACCTTGCCGATACCTGTGAGCAGACGGTTGGCGCGGTCCTTGAGTATCGTCAGATCGTCGCCGAAGAGCTTGATGACGATCTGGCCGTCGATCTGGGAAATGCTTTCCAGTATGTTGTCGCGCACCGGCTGGCTGAAAGAGGGTTGGACTCCCGGGAGTTCCGAGAGTCTGGCGTCGATCTCCCGGATGATGTCCTCCTTGCCCATGTCCTTGCGCCACTCTGACTCGGGCTTGAGGTCGACCAGGGTCTCGGTCATGTTGATGGGCTTGGGGTCGGTGCCGTCGTCTGGCCGCCCGGCCTTGGAGACGACATTCGCCACTTCCGGTACGCTCAGGATAATGCGGCGGATTTTGCGCATCTCGGCCCGTGCCTGATCGACGGAGATCGAGGTCGGCAAATTCACGTTGATCCAGACGGCTCCCTCGTTCAGTTCCGGCAGGAACTCCGTGCCCAGACGCGGCACCAGGGCCAGGGCGGTGCACAGGGCGATCATTGCCGTGACCAGCACGATGCGGGTATGGGATATCGCCCAGGTCAGTAAGGGGCGATACCAGGAGAGACACTTTTTCATCAAGGCGTTTTCCTCGTGCGCCACCTCTGACTTCATGCCGTGGCGGGCGAGGAAGGGCACCAAGGTGAGGGCGAGTATCAGCGAGGTGATGAGCGCGGCGACGACCGAGTAGGCCATGGGCGTGAAAATTTTCCCTTCGTGCCGCTGCATGGTGAAGATGGGCAGATGGGCGACGATGATGATGATCATCGAGAACACGGTGGGTCGGCCGACTTCGACTGCGGCAGCGGCGATGGTCTGGCTGCGCGCCATCGCCGTCGGCATGCCGATGCGCCGGTAGATGTTCTCCATGACGATGACCGCGCCATCGACGATGATGCCGAAGTCCATCGCCCCGAGCGACAGCAGATTGGCGGGAATACCGGCGAGGTTCAGGCCGATGAAGGTGCCCAGGAGCGCCAGCGGAATGACCACGGCGACGATGGCCGCGGCGCGCAGGTCGCCGAGAAAGAGATAAAGCACGATGAAGACCAGGAGTGCCCCCTCGCACAGATTGGTGAATACCGTCGTCAGGGTCTTGCTGATCAGCCAGGATCGGTCGTAGAAGGGCAGAATCTGGACGCTGCGCGGCAGGCCTCCATTGTTGAGCCTCGCCACCTCGGCCTTGATCGCCTCGACCACCTTCGAGGGATTCTCGCCTTGTCGCATCAGGACGATGCCGCTGATCTGGTCGTCCTTTTCATTGAAGCCCACCAGGCCCTGTTCCGGCGCGTGCGATTCGGCGATCTCGGCGACATCGCGGATCAGGACGGGAACGCCCTTGTTTTCCGCAACGACGATGCTGCCGATGTCGGCCTGGGAGTGCAGGAGACCGATGCCGCGGATGAGGTATTGCTGCTGCCCTTGCGCGACGGCGCCGCCGCCGAAGTTTGCGTTGGCGCGCGACAGGGCAGTGAAGAGCTGCGGCAGGGTGATCTTGTAATCGCGCAAGCGCGCGAGATTGGGTCTGACCTCGTATTGCTTGACCGGGCCGCCCAGCGAGACGACGTCGGCCACACCGGGCACCTGCTTCAGCTTGCGGGCAACCACCCAGTCCTGCAGGCTGCGCAGCTCCGAAGGCGCGAGGTTGGCCGCGGTCAGACGGTAGCGATAGACCTCGCCGGTGGCGGACGACGGCGGCGCCAGGTCCGGCTGCACGCCGGCGGGCAGATCGGCGCCGCGCAGTCTTTCCACGACCGTCTGGCGGGCGACGAAGAGGGAGGGTTTCTCGTCGAAGGTGATGACGATGAAGGACAGGCCGAACTGGGTGTGGGAGAACATGCGGATGGAATTTGGCATGCCGGCCAGCGCGATCTCGATGGGGATCGTCACCTGCTTCTCGACCTCCTCGGCAGCCCGTCCGGGAAACAGCGACACGACGGTCACCTGGGTGTCGGTGACATCGGGGAAGGCCTCTATCGGCAAGTTCTTGAAAGACACGATGCCGGCGGCGACGAACAGGACCAGGCCGAGAATGACGAACAGCGGCTGGTCGAGCGCGAAGGCGACGATGCGCTTGATCACTTGGCGCCCGGCTTGAAGAAGTCGGCGAGCTGCAGGTTGCCTTCGATCAGCACCTGTTCGCCCTCTTTCACGCCGGATTTGATATCGATCAGGCCACCATACTCCCGGCTGACCTCGACAGGGCGGCGCTCGAACTGGCGGGGACCAACCTCGACGAAGAGGTAACGCTGGCCATTCTGCAGGAACACGGCCCTGACCGGCACCTGCAGTGCGTCGCTGGCCGCGACCGGCAGCACGGCGGTGACGAACATCTCGGCCTTGAGGCGGCGGTCGGGATTGGCGACGCGGGCGCGCACCTTGATCGTCCGGGTCAGCGGGTCGACGAAGTCGGCCACCTGCTCGATGCGGGCGACAAGCCGCTGTCCGGGATAAGCCGCCAGTTCGAGGCCGATTTCGCTTCCCGGCTTGGCCGCGGCGAGGTCATCCTCGCGCGCCTCGACCTGCACCCACAGCGTCGTCGGATCGGTGACGACAAAGAGCGGAGCGGAAAGCGTCTCCGGTTTGATTTCCTGGCCAGGATTGACGTTGCGCTCGACGACCGTGCCGGCAATCGGGCTGGTGATGGCGAAGGTCTGTTCCGGTCCGCCTCCGCCCATGCCCTTGACCCTGGCCTGGGCGCGCGTGCGCTCGGCGCTGGCGCGAGCCAAGTCCGCTTCGGCCTGGTCGAGATCCTTGCGCGCCACGACCCCTGCCGCATGCAGTTCCCGCACGCGCTCCAGCGCCTTCTCGGCCAGCCGTGCGTCCGCTTCGGCGCACCCAAGATCTGCGCGCGCCTGCCCGAAATCGGGAGAGGACAGCGACAACAGGTTTGCCCCGGCCTTCACCCTGTCGCCCGGCTTTGCGTTGATGCCGACGACGCGACCGGCCACGGGCGGCATGATGCGCACGCTGGCATCCTCGTTCCAGACCAGGCGGCCGGGCAGTCGTAATTCATGTCCTCGGTCGAGCGTCACCGGTTCTTTTCTGAACAGTTTGGCATCCTCATTCGGGGCCAGCGTCAAGCGTTCGCCTGTGATGGCCGGCGCCCCTGACGCCTTGGCGGCAGGTTCTTCCTTGCAGGCCGAAAGCATCAGGAGTAGAGCGAGCAGAAACAGTTTGTACGACTTCGACATCATCGGGCCTCGGCTACGGGTTCGGTCTGGAAACGCCAGGCGGAAAGCGCCTTGGCGTGGTCTGCGCGCGCCGCGGCGGCGTCCTGCTGGATCTGGCGCAGCGTGCGGCGCGCATCGATGACTTCAAGAAGACTGCTCGCCCCTTTAAGATAGGCAAACTCGGCCGCCTTGGCGACGGTTTCGGCCGCTGGCAGCAGTCCCCCATCGAGCCGCTGGCGCTTGTCGCTCGCTGCCGCGAGAGTGGAGCGGGTCTGGGAAATTTCCCCGGAAGCCAGTGCCCGGATGCGCGCCAGCTGTTCGCGGGCGGCGTCGAGATCCGCCTCTGCGCGGGCAATCTCGCCCTCGTAGGTGTGTGCCAGGAACAGAGGGACGCTGACGCTCAAACCCCAGGTATTGTTCGGCGCCAATCCGCCAGCGGGTGGATAGCGCTCGTACTGAAGACCGACGGTGACGTCGCGGCTGCCGAGGGCGCGTGCGCCCGCCAGGGCGGCTTCCGCCGCGACAATCCGGGCAATCGCGGCGCGCACGTCGGCGCGCTGCCCGATGTCGGGTCCCTTCAGGGAGGGCAGGGCCGCGAGCGGCGGCCAGTCTTCGCTGGTCGTAAGGCTCGCCTCCTCGGTGCGCAAACCGGTCAGGTAGGCCAGGCCCACTTGCGCCTTCTGGCGATCGGCCACAGCCGTGCGCGCGTCATTCTCGGCACGCAGGCGATCGACGGAGAGGCGCGCCAGATCGGCCGGAGCCAGATCCCCCGCCTTGACCCGCTTTTCGGCTGCAGCAAGTGCCGCGACGGCGAGTTCCGCGGCGGCGGCGCTCACCCGCTCGCGTTCCTCGGCTTGATGCAAATCCCAGTACGCGAAGTGCAGCTGGATGCGCCCCTGGCGCGCCACGTCGTCTGCGTCGCGCAAGGCGGCCCCCGCCCGCGCTTCGGCCGCGCGCGTGCGCAGCACGCGCTTGTCGCCGCGCTCAATCAGTTGTTCGACATGCAAGACCTGGTCGACGGACTTGTCTTTCACCGGACCGGCGCCGATTCCTGTCCTCGGGTTGATTGAGGTTCCCGACCAGGAGAATTGCGGATTGTTGCCGCGATCCGCGGCAAGGCGGTCGGCTTCCGCCATGGCGACGGCGTTGCGCGCCAGCCTGAGTTCCGGATTGGCCGCCTGCCAGAGGGACTCCGCCTGCGCCAGAGAGAGTGCACGCACGGCAGCTTCCGGCATGGCGACGGCGTTGCTTGCGGCAATGGTCAAGGCAGAGAGAAAGAATATCAGCTGGCGCACGGGAACCGCTTGAGAAAAGCGGCCATTGTAAAACGAGTTCCGCTTCAGGCGCTAACGTCGATTTGAACCTTGCTCTATCGTCAGATTGCAGTGCGCCGACGGCTGCTAGCCGGGAGGGCAATGGCATCGCCCTGATGATGCCATTGTCCTGTACTTGGCTTTCCGGCAGGGCCTTTTCAGGACTCCGCGACGATGGTGTTGCGCATCACGCCAATGCCGCTGATCTCGGTTTCCATGACGTCGCCCGGCTTGAGAAACTCCGGCGGTTTGCGGGCGAAGCCGACACCCGGAGGCGTTCCCGTGGCGATGATGTCTCCGGCCTCGAGGGTGAGGCCACGCGAGAGTTCGGCGATGATTTTCGGAATCTTGAAATACATCTGCTTGTAGCTGCCGTTCTGCTTCTCGACGCCATTGACCCGGCAGATCATGCGCTGCTCGTCGAGTTTGATGCCTGCGGCGGTTATGATCCAGGGACCCATGGGGCCGTAGCCATCCAGGCTCTTGCCCTTGAACCACTGGCCGCCGTGTCTTTTCTGCTGCACCTCGCGCGCCGTGGTGTCGTTGTAGACGGAGTAGCCATAGACATAATTCATTGCATTTTCTTCGAGGATGTTGCGGCCCTTCCTGCCGATCACGACGGCCAGTTCAACCTCCCAGTCTGCGGTGGCGGTATGGGAAGCATCGTAGGGAATGGGGTCGAAGGGCCCGTTCATGGTATGCGTTCCCTTGGTGAAAAACACCGGGTGATCGGGCAGCGTGGCGACGGACTTGTCGGCGCGCGCATCCCTGCCTTCCTCGAAATGCTCGAGATAATTCCAGCCCACGCAATAGATGTTGCGCTCCGGCTTCGGTATCGGCGAGATGAGCCTCACCTGATCGAGCGGCAGCAATTTCATGCCGGCGGTTTTTTCCGACAGGGCCTTGATCTGTGCCAGACCGGCATCGCCGCTGGCAATCAGGGAAATCATCGAATTCGCCGCGAAGGCCAGCTTCAATTTCTGCCGCTTGGCTTCGCTCTCGACGTCTATCACCCGGCCATTGCTCAAGACGATGCCAATACGGGGGGCAGCCTCGGCCTTGAAGACGCAGGTCGCCAGGCGAATCCCGGTCTGCCCGGCCAAGGGCAGCTTGATCTGCTGCGAGGCGGCTTTCGACTGGGCACTGGCGCCCTGTTGCGCGCCCATCAGGACGCTCCCCACTGCGGCTGCACTGACTTTCAGCAAATCGCGACGGCTTTGATCCATTTTCCAATCTCCTTTGGCTGTCTTCGCCTGCCCGAAATCCGGCAGGTCTGGTTGAGAATCCCCTTCGGGAAACGTGAGAGAGTATCCAGAGGCGCCCGCTTTGGCAACTGGTCCGGGAAAACGCGGAATCAGCGTGAGACGGGGGAAGAGAAAACCGTGCCCTCGGGAAAGTCGAGGCCGAAGGTCTCTGCCAGAAGTGCCAGGAGTTCCTCGTCTTTGACCTCGCGGGTGGTCACGACCTTGCCGCTGTCCGTGATCAGTTCCCGATTGCGCAGGATGTGGCGCGTCTCGGTGGTCATTCTCTGGGCCGTGGGCGTGTGCACAAAGCGCGAGTCCGGGTGTGTCGAGGTGTAATAGTTGGCCATCTCGTAGTCGATCATCTGCTGCGGGTCCAGCGAGAAGGCATAGAGATCCTCCCAGGTATTTTCCCGCCGGGACTGCATCACCCACAAGCCGGGTTCCTTGTTCAGACGGAAGGTCCAGGTGTATTGGTGCGACTCTGCGCCGGCCACGAAGGAGACGGGCAAGAGCAGCCCCAGCGCGCCGAAACCGACGTCGGCCAGGAATTGTTCGCCTTCGGCCGCAACCAGAAGCACCATGTGCGTCCGTGGCAGCATGCTGCGATAGCGGTAGCGCACCCGCGCGGCGAGGAGTTCAACCGAAAACCCGAGCGCCGTTAGCGCGACGGCCAGAAGTTTGTTCTGCTCGAAACAGTACCCCCCGCGTCCGCCCCTGACCAGTTTGGCTTCTATGCTCGGCAGGTCGAGGCGTATGGGCCTGCCCAGGAGGATGTCGAGATTCTCGTAGGGGATATGGGTCGCATGAGCCAGATGCACGGCCTCGAGTACGGCCATGCTGGGCTCGCGCCGGCCTTGGTAATTGATGCGCCCGAGATAGGCATCCAGATCGAGGTTGGCGGGTTTTTCCGTGGTCATGGCATTTTTCCGGATGCGAAAATCTGATATCGTTGGTCATAAGTATAGCCTCCCGGAAAGCAATCCATGACCCAGAGCGACGCTTCAACCTCAGACATCGATCCGTTTTCGACGGAGTATCTTCTCGACCCCTATCCCTTCCATGAGCAGTTGCGCGAGGCCGGACCCGTTGTTTGGCTCAGCAAGTGGAACTGCTGGGGAACGGGCCGTCACAAGGAAATGAATGAGGTCCTCGCCGACCCGAAGACATTCTGCTCGGGAGCCGGGGTGGGGCTGGCCAACTTCAACAATGAAAAGCCCTGGCGCCAGCCGAGCATGCTTCTCGAAGCCGACGCGCCGGAGCACACCATGAGGCGCGCGGTCGTCGGGAAAGTGCTGTCGACGGGAAACCTGCGCAGACTGCGCGCGGATTTCGAGGTCGCGGCGGCGGCGCTGGTGGAGCGCCTCATGGAAAAGAGAGCGGTCGATGCCGTAGCCGAGGTCGCCGAGCCCTACATCCTGAAGGTGTTTCCCGACGCGGTGGGGATTGGGCAGGAAGGCCGCGAGAATCTCATTCCCTACGGCGCGATGGTATTCAATGCCCTGGGGCCGCAGAACGAGTTGTTCCAGGAGTCCATGGTCGGCATCAAGGAAGTCAGCGACTGGGTCATGAAGAACTTCCTGCGCGAGAACCTGCGGCCTGGCGGGCTGGGCCTGGAGGTCTACGAGGCCGCCGATGCTGGCCAGGTGACGCTGGATGAGGCGCCCATCCTGGTGCGCTCCTTCCTTTCCGCAGGCGTCGATACGACGGTCAATGCCATCGGCAACGCCCTGTGGTGTTTCGCCAATCATCCCGAGCAATGGCAGAAACTCCGTGCCAATCCGGCGCTCTCCCGCTCTGCATTCGAGGAGGTGCTGCGCTTCGAAGCGCCTTTCCAGTCCTACTTCCGCACCACGACGAAGGATACTTCGCTCGCCGGCACAGCCATCCCCGGCAATCAGAAGTTTTTCATGTCTGTGGGCGCGGCGAACCGCGATCCGCGGCGCTGGGATCAGCCGGGTACATTTAACATCGAGCGCCAGACCACGGGCCATATGGGGTTCGGCGGCGGCATCCACGGCTGCGTCGGCCAGATGATTGCTCGCCTGGAGGTTGAAGTCCTGCTCACTGCGATGGCGAGCCGCATTGCCAGGATCGAAGTCTCGGGCCCGACGACGCCAAGACTCAACAACGTGCTGCGCGGATTCGATACACTGCCGCTGACGCTTTACCCGGCTCACTGAAGGAAGACCTTGATGGGAAGTTTCATATTCATTGCGCACGACGGCACCTTGCGCAGCCTGGAAGTGCCGGCCGGCACTTCGGCTATGCAGGCAGCCGTGGCGAACGGCATCACCGGCATCGTCGCCGAATGCGGCGGCTCGCAGATGTGCGCCACCTGCCACGTCTATGTCGATGCGGCGTGGCTCCCCAAGCTTGCGCCGATGCAGGCGCCCGAGGATGCGATGCTCGACTCCGCGGCTTCCGAGCGCAAGGCGAACAGCCGCCTCTCCTGCCAGATTCTGATGTCCGCCGAGCTAGACGGACTCGTCGTGCATTTGCCTGAACGCCAGGTCTGATGAGGCAAGGCGATTGCGCGCAGCCTTAAAGGAGCCACTGCATTTCCATTTCCCTGAAACCGCCGCTGGTGAGGGGATATTCCCGGCCTCAACGATGCAAGTGCCTGATAGCGGATAACCCCGACGGCAGTCAAACCGGGGTCTGTCCAGATCAAGCCTGCTGAGTTCCTGCACTGAAATCGCGCATAGCAGCAGGAGACGCTATCGCCGCTAGACACCCTCCAGATCAAACTTCGTCGGCGAATCCCCAGACGCGGGCGTGGTTTTCCCATCCATCGGAAGCCAGAACCGGATTCGACTCCCCCGACCCGGGCTACTCTCGACCTCGAATCGACCGCCATGCTTGCTCACAATATCGTAGGCCATGGAAAGGCCCAGTCCGGCGCCTTGACCAACAGGTTTGGTAGTGAAAAACGGCTCGAACAGACGACGTTTGACTTCCTCGGTCATGCCGCTGCCCGTGTCCGCCAATTCGATCCAGACCTGCTTGGCGTCGTGACCGCTGCGCAAGGTAATGACACCATGCTCCGGTATTGCGTGCACTGCGTTGAGCAGCAGGGCCATGAACACCTGATTGATCTGCGCCGGGAGACATCGCACCAGCGGCAGCGGTTGCAGTTCACGGACAATCTCGGTCTTGAACTTGAGTTCATGCCAGACTACGTTGATCGTGCTCTCAAGTCCGCTGAGCAGATCGGCTTGCTGCCAGGCGGCCTCATCGACGTGTGAAAACTCCTTGAGATTGGCGACTATCCTGCGCACGCGCTCCAAGCCATCGCGTGATTCGGCGAGCAAGGCAGCAATATCCTCGCGCAAAAAAGGCAGATCAATTTCCTTGGCCACCGTTTGCGCGTGTGGATCGCCTTGTGCTGCGTCAATCAGCCTTAGCAAGTCATTAGCGTAGCGGCCCAAGGTGCCCAGATTGGAAGTGACGAAGCCAATCGGATTGTTAATCTCGTGCGCCACGCCTGCCGCGAGTTGCCCGATCGAAGCCATTTTTTCCGACTGCATCAACTGACTCTGCGTCTGCTCAACCTTGGCCAAGGTTTCCACCAGTGCCTTATGTTCAGTGCTGAGCCTGGCGTAGGCTTCGCTCAGTTCCTTGCTGCGCGCCTCGACACGAGACTCAAGGTCGACATTCGCCCGGGCCAGATCAAGATTTTGCTGGGAAACCACGCCGTACAGATTGTGCAGCGCCTGCAGCAGCGCCGAATTCGATATTTCGGCGTGCTCGATCTCTATCTTGTGTGCTTCTGCGTGCGTCATGCCGCCCCGGACTCGGGTGATAGCGCGCGCCATCTTCTGATCGTCGCCCAGGATATGATAAACAAGCCAGGAAGATAGGAAGCCGTACAAGGTTTGAACCGGATCAGTCATGCTGGCGCGGCCCTGCCAAAGCGTTATGACCTGCTGCGTGAATCTTCGGTGGAGTTCCTTATGTGAGTCTATGTAGCCGGGATCGAGTCCGCCCTCAGCCATCACGCGCTCTTCGTCGGCGAAGTGAAAGCGCGCATAGTCGGCCAGTGACTTGATCATGGCCTCCGACTCACCGCTGCTGACCGCATCGCCCTTGACCAGCATATTGCCGATCTGGTTGATGATCTTGAACAACTCCTGATGCTGTGCGTCGACAATGCCGATACCGGTGGCGAAATGGTCAGACCAGACGAATGCATCGAGGCTCATGAAGGCTTAATCCGGAGCGGCAGCATCGCGCTTGCCGACAAAGGCTGCCAAGCGCTGGTTTTCCAGCAGCATCCGGCGCTGCGACAGGGCCAGGGCAATTTGCATTTTCAACTCAAAATCAGTCCAGGGCTTGTCAATGAAGGCAAAGATGACAGCCGAATCAATGGCGGCAATGAGTTCGCCCTTGCCGATGCCGCCACTGATCAGGATGCGCGCGCAATTAGGTTGCAATGCGACAAAGCGCGTCAATAAATCAATTCCGTTCATCTCGGGCATTTTGTAATCGGCAATCACACAGGAGAAGGTCGTACTCTCGGCCATTGACAAGGCATCAGATGGCGCTGCGGCGATGTGGAGAGTGACCTGATCCTCACGCAGCAAGGCGTGGGAGGATTGCCCTGGCTCGGATCGGATTCGGGAAAACACCTCATCGACTCTTGAATGCTCAGACAGCGCGCGCGTTAGGCTGCTCAGCACGCCCGGATCATCATCCACCATCAGTATGTGGTCCATCTCGCGCTCCGGCACTGCAAGAGTCAGATACTCGCTGCCGCGCACCAGCGCGGCAAGACGCCGGCTTTCGAGCACCGTATCACTGTAATGCAACGCCTGAGTCAGCGCTACCTTCAGAAAAAGGTCATTCCAGGGTTTTGGAATAAAGCGGGAGATGTGGGTCGCGTTAATCATGCGCACCAGGGCTTCCATATCGGTCTGGCCGCTCAAGACCAGTCGCGCGCAATCGGGCTGAATCGCCGCCAGCGCCTTGAGAAATTCGAGACCGTCCATTTCCGGCATGCGATAGTCGGTGATGACTGCGTGGAAGGTCTGCTCTTTCGCATGCTCGAGTGCGCGCAAAGGATCGGAGAAACCCTCGACTTCATAGCGGTATTGTCCGAAAGGTGGAGACTTCAATTCGCGCTGGACGGCATTCACGATATTGGGCTCATCATCCAGGACAAGCACACGCTTCAATTTGTTGTCAGCCATTTTTCGTCCCATCGTTCCAATGAAAGGGCAAGGCGTTACGGTGCTTTAACTCGATTGAATGATATAGACAGTAATCGGACGGTGTTCGGTCCTTTCAAGTCGCTTGAGCAGCTCTATTTGTCCATCGTGCAATATCTGACCACGAGCCAGCAAAAGATAGCCGTCATGGTGCAGCAGATCGCGACCGACCTGCATGCCGGCAACCAGAGATTCCGGCCGGCGCGGCAGTTCGGGCGTGCCGTCTTCTTGCGGTTCGGCCAGGAGAAGAACGAACTGGTCGACCACAGCCGGGTCGTAACGCTTGCCTTGGTAATCGACGACAAAGCGTAGCGCCCGGATGGCGTCGAGCGGGAGCGGCGCCAGAGTCCCCATTTGCAGCGCATCGTAATCGTTGGCCACGGCAAGGATGCGCGCGCCCAAGGGAATCTCCGTGCCGGACTGGTGGTCTGGGTAGCCGCGACCATCGAATTGCTCATGGTGATGGCGAATCAGGGTCGCCGCGCCACGCAGTTGCTCGATTGGCATCAACAGCAGTTCTCCCCTGGCTGGATGCTTCATGATTTCGGCGCGTGCTTCGTGGCCAAGTCGCATGAAGGGCCGGGCAATGACGCTGTCGGCCATCCCAAGCTTGCCAATGTCGTGCAGCAAGGCAGCGAGAAAGGTTTCCTGTATCTCGCTGTCGTTCATCTGCATGCGCTGCGCGAGCTTTTTGGCGAGATCCGCCACCCGTCGCGAATGCCCAGCCCATTCACCACCGCGCAGTTCCACGATGCCGGAAAAGACATGCACGGTGTTTACGTAACTTTGTTTCAGGGTCTTGAGCGCTCTTTGCAACTGCTCGGTGCGTTCGGCAACCTTCTGCTCCAGACTGGCATTGGTGGCCTTCAGCTGTTCGTTATACTCATGTTCAATGCGCGACAGGCGCGCGTTCTCCAGCAGCAACAGGCGGTGGGTCACCGCCTGTTCCACGGTCTGGACGAGTTCCTGATCATTCCAAGGCTTGGCAACGTAACGAAATATCTTGCCCCGGTTGATGGCTGCAACAGTTGCCGTCGCATCGGAATAGCCGGTGAGCAGGATGCGCTTGGTATCGGGCCAACGATTGAACACCTGTTCGAGAAACTGGGCGCCATCCATCTCGGGCATGCGCATGTCGCTGATGACCAGATCGACTGGCTCCTTCTCCAGAAGCGCCAGTCCATCGCGGCCGGAAGTGGCAGTCAAAATGCTGTAGCCGTGGGGGCGAAGCAG
>CAIYYX010000200.1 GCA_903930535.1 uncultured Sterolibacterium sp.
CCTGCATGAATGTGTTCGTGATCAAGAGCGTGGTGAAGGACGTGAGCTTCGCGACCATATTCAAGGGCGTTCTGCCCTTCATCGCCACCGACCTGATCCGCCTCGTGATACTGATCGCGTTCCCGGTACTGGCGCTCTACCTGCCCAACCATATGTAGGTAATGTAGGTCGGGCTTTAGCCCGACAAGCGCCGCTGTCGGGCTAAAGCCCGACCTACCGACCCAAGCTACGAGCTACACCCGCGGGTATTCGATGATGCTGGCGAGTTCGGCGCGCAGGGAAAACCCGGATGCCGGCACAGTGGCCTCGGGCAGATGCTCGGCACGCCCGTGATTGTCGTCTAAGCGGTTTCTCGCGCCGCTGATGGTGAAGCCTTCCTGATACAGCAGTTCGCGAATGCGGCGCACCAGGAGCACCTCGTGATGCTGGTAGTAGCGGCGGTTGCCGCGCCGCTTGACCGGCCGCAGCTGCGTGAATTCCTGCTCCCAGTAGCGCAGCACGTGGGGCTTGACGCCGCACAGATCGCTCACTTCGCCGATGGTGAAATAACGCTTCGCCGGAATCGGCGGCAGGACTTCCTTATTGCTTAATGTCGCCATGCTTGACGCCTTCGACGGCGAGCTTCAGCTTCTGGCTGGCGTGGAAAGTGACGACGCGGCGTGCGGTGATGGGGATTTCCTCGCCGGTCTTGGGATTGCGGCCTGGCCTTTGCGGCTTGTCGCGCAACTGGAAATTGCCGAAGCCCGAAAGCTTGACGCTCTCACCGCTCTCCAGGACACCCCTGACTTCCTCGAAAAAACATTCGACCATGTCTTTGGCCTCGCGCTTGTTGAGGCCGACTTTCTCAAACAACAGGTCGGCAAGTTCCGCCTTGGTCAGTGTCATGCAAACTCCCTGATTTTTTTATTACGCCCGCACGGACGCATTGAATTTTTGTGTTGCAAAGGCGATCAATGTGGCCATCACCTCATCGGCTTCGCTGTCCGCCAAAGTTTTTTCAGTATCTTGCATAACTATCCGAAATGCAAGGCTTTTTTGATCCGTTGCGACGCCCTTGCCGTGATAGACGTCGAACAGTTCCAGCCCACGCACGATGGCCGGCGCGGCGGCCCTCATGCCGTCCAATAATGGCTGCAGGGGCTGATCCTGCGCCACCACCAGGGCCAGGTCGCGCACCACCGAGGGGAAGCGCGAAACTTCCTTGTAGCGGGGCAGCGGCAGGCGGGTCAGCGCCTCGAGTTCGATCTCGAAAACCACCGGTGCGCCGCCGCCAGACAACTCGTATTTCTGCAGCCACAGCGGATGCAGTTCGCCGATGAGGCCCACCGCCTTGCCGCCTTGCAGAATTTTCGCCGAGCGGCCGGGGTGGAGAGCGGGATGAGCGAGCTTCTCGAAGCTCAGCATCTGCGGTGCGAAGATCGCCTCGACATCGCACTTGGCATCAAAAAAATCGGCGTTGCGCGCCTTCTCTCCCCACTGCTCCGGATCCACCGGGCCGGCGATGAGGCCCGCGATCTTCAGGGGCTGGTCCGTTGCAACATCCATGAAGCAGCGGCCGATCTCGAAGACGCGCACGCGGCTCAATCTGCGCTTCAGATTGAAGGCCAGGGTTCCGACCAGGCCGCCTATCAGGCTGGTGCGCATCACCCCCATCTGGCTGGCGATGGGGTTGGAAAGGACGATGGGCGCGAGATTGCCGCAGAAGTCGGCCTCCCAGCTTGCATCGACGAAGCTGTAATTGACCACTTCCTGATAGTCGCGGCCAGCCAAGAGATGGCGGACCTGCATGGCCGAACGATGCTCCTCGGGCAGAGGCAGCATGGAGAGCGATCCCCTGGGCACGGGAGAGGGAATGTTGTCGTAGCCGTGCAGGCGCGCGATCTCCTCGATCAGGTCTTCCTCTATCGCGATGTCGAAGCGGTATGAAGGCGGCGTGACGATGAAGTCGTCTGCTTCGCGGCGCATGGGAAAGCCCAGGCCGCTGAGCAATTTCTCGATCTGCGCGGGCGACAGGGCGATGCCCAGGACCTTCGCCGCGCGGCTGCTTCTCAGTTTCACAGGCGTACGCACAGGCAGGCTGGCGCTCGCCACGGCCTCGACCACCGGGCCGGGGCTGCCGCCGCAAATGTCCATGATGAGTTGCGTGGCGCGCTCGATGCCTGCGCACTGCAGGTTGAAATCCACGCCGCGCTCGTAGCGGTAGGAGGCGTCCGAGGAAAAGCCCAGGGCCCGCGCCTTTCCCGCCACGGCGTCGGGCGAGAAGAAGGCGCTCTCGAGAAAGAGTTCGCTGGTGGCTTCCGTGATGCCGGATTCCTCGCCGCCCATGATGCCGGCCAGCGCCAGTGCGCGGCCACCATTGAGTTCGTCTGCGATCAGGGCGGTATCCGCCGAGGGCGTCACGCTCTGCTCATTGAGAAGCATGAGTTGCTCGCCGGGCTTCGGATAGCGCACATGGATGGCGCCTGCGAGCTGGGTATTGTCGAAGGCGTGGAGGGGCTGGCCCAGTTCCAGCATGACGTAGTTGGTGACATCGACCAGCGCGCTGATGGAGCGGATGCCGCTCCTCTCGAGGCGTTGTTTGATCCAGGCGGGCGTGGCCGCCTTGCCATTCACATTCCTGATGACGCGGCCGCAATAGCGCGGGCAGGCATCCGGTGCGTCGAGCAGGATGGCGCGCTGTCCATCGTGGGCTGCTGGAACCGGCTTGATCTCAGGCAGGCACAGGGCGGCGCCGGTGAGCGCGGCGACCTCGCGGGCGATGCCGCTGAGAGACAGGCAGTCAGCTCTGTTAGGCGTGAGCTTCAGGGTGATGAGTGCGTCGTCGAGGAGAAGATGCTCGCGTATGTCCTGCCCGAGAGGCGCATCGTCAGCGAGCAGCAAAAGGCCGCCGTGATCTTCCGAGAGACCCAGTTCGCGCGCGGAGCAGAGCATGCCGAAGGATTCGACGCCGCGCACCTTTGCCCTCTTGATGCTCATGCCGGGCAGTTCCGCGCCGACCAGGGCGCAGGGCACTTTCAAGCCGGGGGCGACATTGGGCGCGCCGCAGACGATTTGCAATGGCTCGCCCTGGCCGACAGAAACGCTGCACAGCTTCAGCTTGTCGGCATCGGGATGTTTCTCTGCCGACAGCACCTGGGCCACGACGACGCCGGTGAAAGCCGCCGCCGCGGGACGCATCTCCTCGACCTCGAGGCCGGCCATGGTCAAAAGGTGAGCCAGCTCATCGCTGTTGAGGGGCGGATTGACGATGCTGCGCAACCAGTGTTCAGAGAATTGCATGATTATTTATTGTGAACCGAGTCCATGGCTGACGGGTCGTCCTCGCGAACGCGGGGACCCAGACCGGTGTTCAAAACAAAACACTGGATTCCCGCATTCACGGGAATGACGATGGGGCTTGAAAGGCGGTCAGTCATCTCATTGGAATTGCGAAAGAAAGCGCAAGTCGCCATCGTAGAACAGGCGCAGATCGTCGATGCCATAGCGCAGCATGGTCAGGCGATCCGGGCCCATGCCGAAGGCGAAGCCGGTGTAGCGTTCGGGATCGATGCCGCCGTTGGCGAGCACATTGGGATGAACCATGCCGCAGCCGCCGATCTCCAGCCAGCGGCCTTCCATAGGCCCGCTCATGAAGGCGACATCGACTTCCGCAGAGGGTTCGGTGAAAGGGAAGAAGGAGGGACGGAAGCGCGTCGTAAGATCATCGCTCTCGAAGAAGCGGCGCAGGAAATCCGCGACCACGCCCTTGAGATCGGCGAAGCTGACATTCTCCCCGACCATCAGGCCTTCGACCTGGTGGACCATCGGCGAGTGGGTGGCGTCGGAGTCGACGCGAGAGACGCGCCCCGGGGCGATGATGCGGATC
>CAIYYX010000201.1 GCA_903930535.1 uncultured Sterolibacterium sp.
GATAATGATCACTCCCTCGGTGGTGTCGAAGCCGTCCATCTCGACGAGCATCGAGTTAAGCGTCTGTTCGCGCTCGTCGTTACCACCGCCAAGACCGGCCCCGCGCTGGCGGCCGACCGCGTCGATTTCGTCGATGAAGATGATGCAGGGGGCGTGTTTCTTCGCCTGCTCGAACATGTCGCGCACGCGCGCGGCACCGACGCCGACGAACATCTCGACGAAATCGGAGCCGGAGATGGAGAAGAAAGGCACCTTGGCTTCGCCGGCGATGGCCTTGGCGAGCAGCGTCTTGCCCGTACCCGGGCTGCCCACCATCAGCACCCCGCGGGGAATGCGGCCGCCGAGCTTTTGGAATTTCGATGGGTCGCGCAGAAACTCGACCAGTTCCGAGACATCCTCCTTGGCCTCGTCGCAGCCGGCGACGTCGGCGAAGGTGATGCTGTTTGCCGATTCATCCATCAACCGTGCCTTGCTCTTGCCGAAGGAAAACGCTCCGCCCTTGCCGCCGCCCTGCATCTGGCGCATGAAGAACACCCAGACGCCGATCAAAAGCAGCATCGGAAACCAGGAGACAAAAATGCTCATCAGGAAGGACTGCTCCTCTTCCGGCTTGGCCACCACCTGAACGTTGTTCTTCAGAAGATCCGAGACCATCCACAGGTCGGGCGGCGCATAGGTGGTGATCTTCTTGCCCTCGGTGCTGGTCGCTTCAAGCGTACGGCCCTGGATCAGCACCTTGGTGATGTGACCGGCTTTGACTTCCTCGAGGAAAGCCGAGTAATCGATGACGCCCTGTGCGGTCTGGCGGGAATTGAACTGGTTGAACACCGTCATCAGCACGATGCCTATCACCATCCAGATGGCCAGGTTTTTGAACATATTATTCAAGCTAGTTTCTCCTCCGGCATAAAGTGCCAGGGTAATAGATGGGTCGATTCTAGAGGCCTTTGGAGCTCTGCGCAAATGACAGGGGTCAACTTCCCGGCCGCTTTTTCCTTGCCAGGAGAAAGGTCTCTGCGCTTCTGCCGCGGGATGCCGCCGGTTTCCTCACCAGTATCTGTTCGAAAATCTGTCTCAGGGACTCCCGCAATTCCATGTAGCCGGCGCCCTGGAACACTTTGACCAGCATATCGCCGCCCGGTTTCAAATGCGCTTTCGCGAACTCCAGGGTCAGCTCCGCCAGGTGAATCACCCGCGCCTGGTCGGAGAGCTGGATTCCCGACATATTGGGTGCCATATCCGATAAAACAAGGTCCACAGGACGGCCGCCCAGGCTGGCCTCGAGCCTGTGCAACACTTCATCCTCGCGGAAGTCGCCCTGGATGAATTCGACGCCATGGACCGGCACCATCTCCAGGATGTCCAGCGCGTAGAGTCGGCCGCCGGGCTGGATGCGCCTGGCGGCAAGCTGCGACCAGCTTCCGGGCGCCGCGCCCAGGTCGACCACGGCCATGCCGGGCCGGAGCAAATGGTCCTTGTCGTCGATCTCCATCAGCTTGAAAGCCGCGCGCGAGCGCCAGCCTTCCGCCCGCGCGCGCAGCACGTAGGCATCGTTGATATGCTCGTGTATCCAAGCCTTATTGGTCTTGTGCTTCTTCAAGAGGTTACAATACCCATATGATTACCTTGACTACCGGCGAACGCCGCGCCCTGCGCGCCCGCGCCCATGACCTTTCCCCCGTCGTGGCCATCAGCCAGAAAGGCCTGACTGAATCGGTGCTGAAAGAAATAGACCGTTGCCTCTCCACGCACGAACTCATCAAGATCCGTGTCTTCGACATCGAGCGCGAAGAACGCGAAGCGCTTCTCGCCGAAGTCTGCGAAAAACTTCAAGCCGCGCCGGTGCAGCATATCGGCAAACTCCTCGTCGTCTGGCGCGAGAAGCCCGAGAGCGAGAGCGTAGCCGTGCTCAAGCCGGCAGCGAAAAAACGGTCAGCACCCCGACTGACCAAGAAAGCGGCCGCGGCAAAGAACGCCAGGGCCGCCAAAGCGACGCCGCGGCGCAGGACGGTGTAGGTCGGGCTTTAGCCCGACAGCGCGGCATCGGGCTAAAGCCCGACCTAGCGCAACGTTTTTCCCTGCGTCGCCACCAACGCCAGACCCAGCAGGCCCTCGATCAGATAGAGCCCGCTCGATACACCGTGCCAGGCGGCAAAACGGTCGCGCAGCACGCTTTCCATGATTTGCCGCGGCAGCGCATCGGCTCTGAGTTCGGCGAGTATCGGCCCGACGCCGAAGTGGCCGGCCAGAGTCAGGGCCAGCATGGCCAGCACCAGCCAGAACGCCCCTGACTTGAAGACAGAGAAGCCCCGCCTGGCAATGAGGAAGAGCAGCAAATAGGCGGCGCAGGCCATGCTGACCCAGGCCATTGACTCGAACATCGCCCCGCCCGCATTCCCTGCGAGCGTGCGGTCTGCAATTTTGTAGAACAGGGTTGGCGCCGCCAAGGCGCCGATTGCCCAGAGGCCGCCGACCCAAAGTGTGATGGCTATGCTGTAGAGTGCCTCGGAGAACCTGCTCATATATATTTCACGTCGAGGACTTCATACTCACGCACGCCGCCGGGCGTGTGCACCTCGGCCACATCGCCCGCGTACTTGCCGATCAGGGCGCGCGCCACCGGGGAATTGATGGAGACCTTGCCGGCCTTCAGGTCGGCCTCGTCATCGCCGACGATCTGGTAGGTCACCGTCTTTTCATCAGACATGTCCTCCAGTTCGACCGTGGCGCCGAAAACCACGCGGCCGTCTGCGTCGAGAAGCGCCGGGTCGATGATCTGGGCATTGCCAAGCTTGCCCTCGACGTCCTTGATGCGACCCTCGATGAATCCCTGCCTGTCCTTTGCGGCTTCGTATTCGGCGTTCTCGGAGAGGTCGCCGTGAGCCCTCGCCTCGGCGATGGCGGCGATGACGCTGGGCCGCTCTACGGTCTTCAGGCGGTGCAGTTCGGCGCGCAGGAGTTCGGCGCCGTTGATGGTGATGGGAAACTTGCTCATGTCAGTGTCAGTTCCGCATGCAGGGCCTGCAGGGAGTAGGTTTCCAAATCGTCCAGGTGGCGCATGCCGGCACAGGCGGCACGCGCTCCTTCGACGGTAGTATAAAGCGTCACGCGCGCAGCCAGGGCGCTGACGCGGATTGAGCGAGAGTCCGTGATGGCCGTCCTCTTCTCTTCGACGGTATTCACTATCATGCTGATCTCGTTGTTCTTGATCATGTCTACGATGTGCGGGCGTCCTTCGGTGACCTTGTTCACCACCGTCACCGGAATCCCCGCCGCGGCAATCGCCGCCGCCGTGCCGCGCGTGGCGACCAGATTGAAGCCCATCGCGGCAAGCTCGCGGGCGACCTCGACGGACTTGTCCTTGTCGCCGGGCTTGACGCTGATGAACACCTTGCCGGAGCCGGGCAGCTTGGTGCCGGCGGCGAGTTGGCTTTTCACGAAGGCCTCGGCGAAGCTGCGGCCCACGCCCATGACCTCGCCGGTGGACTTCATCTCGGGGCCGAGTATGGTATCGATGCCCGGGAACTTGACGAAGGGAAAGACCGCTTCCTTCACCGAGTAGTAAGGCGGAATCACCTCGCCGGTGACACCCTGTTCGGCCAGGGAGATGCCGGCCATGCAGCGCGCCGCGATCTTGGCCAGGGGCAGGCTGGTGGCCTTGGAGACGAAGGGCACGGTGCGCGAGGCGCGCGGATTGACTTCCAGCACATAGACCACCGCGTCCTTGCCCTGGCCCTGGATGGCGAATTGCACGTTCATCAGGCCGACCACCGCCAGGCCGCGAGCCATCATCTCGGTCTGACGCCGCATCTCGTCCTGGATTTCGCGGGACAAAGAGTAAGGCGGCAGCGAACAGGCCGAGTCGCCCGAATGCACGCCAGCCTGCTCGATGTGCTCCATGATGCCGCCGATGATCACCTGCTTGCCATCACACAGCGCATCGACATCGACCTCGGTAGCGTCGTTCAGGAAGCGGTCGAGCAAGACCGGCGAGTCGAAGGAGACCTTCACCGCCTCGCGCATGTAGCGCTCTAAATCCTTCTGCTCGTGGACGATTTCCATCGCCCGCCCGCCCAGCACGTAGGAAGGCCGCACCACCAGCGGATAGCCGATCTCGGCGGCGAGTACCAGCGCATCCTCCGGGGTCCTCGCAGTGCGGTTGGGCGGCTGTTTCAGGCCCAGTTCCTGGAGCAGCTTCTGGAAGCGCTCGCGGTCCTCGGCGGCATCGATCATGTCCGGGCTGGTGCCGATGATGGGCACGCCGTTGGCCTCCAGTTCGCGCGCGCGCTTCAACGGCGTCTGGCCGCCGAACTGGACGATGACGCCGGTGGGCTGCTCGACATGGACGATCTCCAGGATGTCTTCCAGGGTCACCGGCTCGAAGTACAGGCGATCCGAGGTGTCGTAATCGGTGGACACCGTCTCCGGATTGCAATTGACCATGATCGTCTCGAAACCGTCTTCCCTCAGCGCCAGCGCGGCATGGACGCAACAGTAGTCGAACTCGATGC
>CAIYYX010000202.1 GCA_903930535.1 uncultured Sterolibacterium sp.
GCAAATTAGTTTGATATCGCCTTGGCGAAGTGCGCGAATAGCAAGGTCGCGCTCCGCTTGCGTATTTTGTCCGGTCAGCACCCTCGCGGCGAGGCCAGACCGCTCAAAAAAGTTCGCCATGAAAATGGCATGTTCAACCCCTACGCAAAACGCAATTCCCTTCATGCACGCCAAATCGGCGACATATTGAGTAAGCGTGTTCATAACCAAACAAGCACGAGCCTCGTTTGCACCGACGATCCTGCCGAGTTGAGCACTCTCCTCGGCACGCCCCCAAAACACTCCAGAGAAATCGCTCTGATCGGCTGTTGCGTAGTATTCGAAAGGTGCGAGAAGCTGCTGGTCAAGCGCATCCCAAAGCCGTAACGATACTGCGGGAGATCCATCTGGACGCGCATCAAAATAGCCCGTGAGACTTTGGCCGTCCGACCTTTCTGGCGTCGCTGTCAGCCCCAAAAGGATATGAGGACTGATAGTTTTTGCAAATTGATCAAAAGATGCAGCCGGTAAGTGGTGCGCCTCATCAATCACGACCATCCGCCAATATGGCGCGCCGAGTTCGCTGACGAGTTGGCGAGCATGGACCGTGGTGATGGTAGCGAACAAGTGCTCATGCTGCCGTGGCGTGTTGTTTCCATCCAACAAGTCGCCAAAAGCTGGATCACGCAATACCTGCCGAAAAGTATCCAATGCTTGTTTAAGAATTTGTATCCGGTGGGCGATAAACAATAAGCGAGGCGGACTCCCCGCTTCCTTTGCGAGGCGGGCATAGTCAAAAGCAGCGACGACCGTCTTCCCCGTTCCGGTCGCCGCAACAACGAGGTTTCTAAAGCGGCCGTGGCGGCGCTCTGCAGCGAGGCGATCAAGCATTTCCTGTTGGTAGGCTTTTGGCCTCAAGTCAAACCATGTCTGAAGCGCTATAGGATCGCTGTCACGACCTGTTCGCGACGACGGCCCACGGCGCTGCTCGGCCAAAGCACGCTCAAGCACATCTCGTTGCGTGGCGTCTCGTGGATCATATTGCTGAAATTCAGGATCATTCCACAGCGTTTCGAAGTGCGCCCCAGCAGTAGAAAAAAGTTCAGCGTTAGACGCCTGCGTAACTTTCAAAGTCCACTCGATGCCGCCAACCATCGCGCTTTCGGACAAATTGGCACTGCCTACAAACGCTGTTCCGAAGCCGCTGTTTCGGTGGAATATCCATGCTTTTGCGTGCAACCGAGTGCGCCGCCCATCAAGAGAAATGCGCAACTCGACACCGGGCAATTCAGCCAGCGCATTTACAGCACGAGCTTCCGTCGCGCCAATATAGGTTGTCGTGAGAATTCGAAAACGAGTGCGAGAAATTCCAAGTGCATTAGCCGCTGTAGCGAGTTTAAGAACATCAAGCAGTTTACGCACACCGCTCCATGTAATAAAGCTGACAAGAATATCCACCCTATCAACTGAACCTAACTCGGCGCGCAACTCATCTAGAAGAGAGGGGTTATTTCGTGCCGATGTAAATAGCCACGGCCTCCGCAGCCCTGTCACAGGAAGGATTGGCGGCGCATCAGGCGGATGTATCGCACGAAGAACCTTAAGCGGCTCCTGCAAGACCGGGAGCCTATCGCTATGCACCGCTTGAAGACGAGCCTCACGGAGCAAATGTGCGATCAGCTTTACTTCAGATCGCGCCTTTCCAGCACGATCGTCACCCTCTGTCGCCAAGTCATCCAAAAGAGCTGGCAGACGTGCTGCCAACTCTTCGATCAGGTACTCCCTGCTTTGGACTGCAGACAACGGCCCCCATTGAACGCGAGAAGCATCAGCGAGAGCGGAAATTTCATCGCTCTCATTTTCATAGATCAAACGATCATAAAGCCCATCAACAAGCTGGTTCACTCATATTCCTTTAACGTATTCCGTTCGGGAGTTCGGCAGCAGCATGATAGATGATTAATTTTTATACACGGCTTTTGTCAGCTATTCAAGCGCACCTTCGACTAATCAATCCTCAATAACCCAAGAATCCCGATGACACCCAAGGCACCGGGAAACAAATACGCGTTCTTGATCAACTATCTTCATCTCGAC
>CAIYYX010000203.1 GCA_903930535.1 uncultured Sterolibacterium sp.
CGGCGCCGGTCAGGAACGGCAAGCGCAAAAAGGTCGTGCATCCCTCCGAGATGCCCTGGGAGATGGCGCCCCAGGGACTGCTCAAGCATTTGTTGAACGAAAAGATGAACACGCGCATGGAGTCGGTGGATGCCTATATGCAAATCATCCCGCCGGCATCCAAATCGGGCAAGCACCGCCATCTGGCGGAAGAGTGCCTCTATGTCCTCGAAGGCCGGGGCTACGACCTGCACCAGGACTGCGACGTGGAAATCACCGATACCTACCACTGGAAGCCGCAGGACGAGGTCAAGCGTTACGAGTGGGAGGCGGGCGACGTGATCTACATTCCGCCCAACACCATCCACCAGCATTTCAATGCCGATCCAAAGCGTCCGGTGCGGCTGATCTCGGCGATCAACCGGATTTATCAGAAGTTCGGCCTTAACGATCTGGAACAATTGGAGGGGGCACCGGAATACCGCCCCGGCGTCACGCTGACGGCCGCCCTGGTGGCGCAATACCTGGCAGGAAAGCCAACTGAGCAGAAAGTGGAAGATCGGGTCATGGCAGAGGAAAAGGTATGAAATGGAGTTCCGTCCTGTGCGCTGCAGTCATCGCGGCGCTCCTGACGGCTCTGCCCGGCCTGGCCCAGGACGCCTCGCTGCTGCTGTACGAGGGCGCCGACCGCGGCCAGAAACTGCTTGCGGCGGCGCAGAAGGAGGGCAGCCTCACCCTCTACACCTCGATCGCGGAAAAGGATTTACAGCCCCTGATAGCCCCTTTCGAGAAGAAGTATGGCATCAAGGTCAGGACCTGGCGCGCCGGCAGCGACAAGGTGCTGCAAAGAACGCTGACCGAGACCGCGGGCAAGCGCTATGAAGTGGATGTGATTCACATCAGCGCGCCGGAAATGGAGGCGCTGCATCTCGAAAAAGTATTGCAGCCCGTAAATAACCCGGCTTTCAAAGATCTTCTGCCCGGCACCGTGCCAGCGCATCGGGAATGGGTGGCCACGCTCTTGACCGTCTTCGTGCAGGCCTACAACACCCGTCAGGTGAAGAAGGAAGACCTGCCGAAAAGCTTTCAGGACCTGTTGAATCCGAAATGGAAGGGCAAACTCGGCATAGAAATGGAAGATTTCGACTGGTTCGCCGCAACCGTCACCGAGATGGGCGAAGCGAAGGGGCTGAAGCTTTTCCGCGACATCGTCGCCGCCAACGGTATTTCCGTGCGCAAGGGCCACACCCTGCTCACCAATATGGTCGGCGCAGGCGAAGTTTCGCTGGCACTGACTGTCTATAACTACATGCCGGAAACTGCCCGCAAGAGGGGCGTGCCGATCGACTGGTTCGTGCTCGAACCTGCAATTGCCCGCGCCAACGGCATAGGCATTACCCGCCGCTCACCGCACGTCAATGCCGCATTGCTGTTCTACGATTACATGCTCTCGCCCGAGGCGCAGAGAATACTGGCTTCGCTGGATTACGTGCCGACCAATGCCTCTGTCTCGTCGCCGCTGAAAAAAATGAAGCTCAAGGTGATCGATCCTGCAGTGACCCTGGGACAGGCCGATAAATGGAGCAAGGCCTACGACGAAATAGTGCTTAAAGGCGGGAAATAATCCCGCCTGTCGCGAACGCCATTACAGGAGAAGCCATGAGCAGTGCTGCCGCAGACAGCCCAAAATCGTTTCGCGATGTCTGGCTGATTTCCATCGGCCATGCGCTGACCCACTGGTATCCGGCCACTTTTTATCTGCTGCTGCCGCTGATCGGCAAGGAACTTGGCTTGAGCTACAGCGAGATCGGTCTGGTCATGACCTGTCAATATATCGCCGGCGCGCTATCCAATCTCCCCGGCGGCATGCTGGTCGACACCGTCGGAAAGAAAGGGCTGCTGATGGCGCTGTCCCTGTCCTGGGTCGGCCTCCCCTACCTCCTGATGGGTTTCACCCACAGCTATCTGATGCTGCTTCTCTGTGTCTCCATGGTGGGCATAGGCAACAACCTCTGGCATCCGACGGCGATACCGACGCTGGCGCAGCGCTTTCCGAACCGCAAGGGACTGGCGATGTCCCTGCATGGCATGGCCGGGAATGTGGGCGACGCGCTGGCGCCGCTTATCATCGGAGCCTTGCTTGCCACCTTTACCTGGCGCCAGATCGTGGTGATGAATGCCGTTCCCGGGCTCTTCATGTCCGGACTGCTTCTGGTATTCCTGGGAACGATACAGTTTGGCCGGAAGAAAATCGTCAAGGTCGAGTCTGAAGGCCAGGGTGTCACGGAATATTTCCGTGGGCTCTCCGCGCTGTTCCGCAACCGCACGCTGATTCTCCTGACGGTCGGTTCGGCTTTCCGGTCGCTGACCCAGACCACTCTCTTGACCTTTCTGCCGGTTTTCCTGGCCTACGAGATGGGCTATTCGCCGCTCTGGGTCGGCGGCTGCATGTTCGTGCTGCAGGCGGCAGGTTTCGCCGCCTCGCCGATTGCCGGCCATCTGTCCGATACCATGGGGCGGCGGCGCATCATCATGACCAGCATGGGCATGACCGCGGTGGTGCTGGTATTCATGGCCTTTGCCGGGCGCTCGCATGCCTTCGCCCTGTTCATTGCCGTGTTGGGCTTCTTTCTTTATGCCATACGGCCGGTGATGCAGGCATGGCTGCTCGATTCAACGCCCAAGAACATGGGCGGCACCAGTATCGGCCTGCTCTTCGGCGTGCAGGCTGTGGGCTCGTCGATCGGGCCGATTGTCGGTGGCAGCATCGCCGATCACTACGGCCTGATGAGCACCTTTTATTTCCTGGCCGGGACCATCGTAATCGCCAATTTGTTCATTTTCTTCGTCCCTGCGCAGAACGAGGAAGTCGCGGCTATCAAGCCTGCTTCGGACAATGCCTGAGTGGACTTCCGGCTTGCTGATCGGGGTCGATATAGACTCTGCCATCCAGCGTAAGCACGGCGTAGGTCCGCAGCGGCACCATGCAGGGCGGCGTCACCACTTCGCCGGTCTTGATATTGAAGGCGCCGTTATGAAAATCGCATTCGATCACCTCGCCTTCGATGCAGCCCTCGGAGAGAGATCCCGGCCCGTGCGTGCACAAATCATCTGTGACGTAGATCTGTCCTTCGAGATTGAACACGGCCAGGGTCAGGCCGTTTTTTTCCACCTTGAGCGCGGCATTGGGGGCGACGTCTGCGGTGGCGCACAGTTCGAGAAGCGTGTTGAAATCGACTCTGTCGCTCATGGTGGTTGACGCTTATTGATGTTGAAAAAGGTTGCGTGAAACGCGGAAATACAGCGGTAATACAGCGTCAATACGTTGACAGCATAACGCCTCTGATGATATCTTATTTTCTTGTTTAGGAACATGGTTCCGTATACTGGAACAGATTTTGCAACGTTCATTTGAGGTGATTTTAATGGCCAGGCACGAAAAAAATGAACTCCTGACACAGACCGACCCGGACACGCCCATGGGCGATCTGTTTCGCCGCTATTGGATGCCGGCCCTGATGTCCAGTGAATTGCCCGAGAACGACTGCCCGCCGGTGCGCGTCCAGTTGCTTGCCGAGAAACTGATCGCCTTTCGCGACACCTCCGGCAAACTCGGTCTGATGGACGAGTTCTGCGCCCACCGCGGCGTCTCCATGTGGTTCGGTCGCAATGAGGAGAACGGCCTGCGCTGTCCCTATCATGGCTGGAAGTACGACACCACCGGCCAGTGCGTCGATGTGCCGTCGGAGCCTGCCGAGGGCGGTTTCTGCAAGAAGATCAAGCTGAAGTCCTATCCTCTCATCGAGCGCGGCGGCATCTTGTGGACCTATATGGGCGCGCCCGAACTGCAGCCGCCGCTGCCGGAGTACGAATTTGCCATGGTTGTACCCGCGCGCCGCTATGTTTCCAAGCGCGTCCAGGAATGCAATTTCCTGCAGGCCATGGAAGGCGGAATCGATTCCAGCCACGTCTCCTTTTTGCACAGCGGCCTGCTGGAGAAAGACCCCCTGTTCAAGGGATCGAAAGGCAACCAGTACAACATGAACGACTTCCAGGTGAAGTTCGAGGTCGTGGAATCCACCGGCGGCCTCCTGGTCGGCGCCCGCCGCAATGCCGAGGAAGGCCACTATTACTGGAGAATCACGCAATGGGTCATGCCATTTTTCACCATCATTCCACCGCGTGCTGACCATCCGATTCATGGCCACTTCTGGGTGCCGATCGACGATGAAAACTGCTGGGCCTGGAGTTTCGACTATCATCCGACGCGCGACCTCACGGCAGAGGAAGTCCATGCCATGGAAGAGGGCGCCGGCATCCACGTCAAGGTCGATTCGCGCTTCGTGCCGCTGCAGAACAAAAGCAATGACTACCTGATGGACAGAGCCAGCCAGAAGTCAAAGGAAAACTACAGTGGCATCTCAGGTATCGCGATTCAGGACGCCTCACTGCAGGAAAGCATGGGACCCATCGTCGATCGCAGCAAAGAGCATCTGGTCGCGACAGACAATGGCATCATCATGGCGCGCCGCCGCCTGCTGAAGGCGGTCGAGGGGATGAAGAACGGCATCGCACCGCCCGGAACCGATCCTGTCACGCAACGCGTTCGCTCCGCGGCGCTGGTGCTGCCGCCGGATGCCGCATTCAAGGATGCGGCCAGGGAAGCGCTGATCGCGCACGAGGGAGTGCCCTACACCTCGGTGTAAGCGCTGCGATGCTGGGAGCGGGCAGGAGAAGCGCCGCCCACTGCCAGGCCCTGGACCGGGTCGGCGAGTGGACGCGGGAACGCTTCGGACTGCCGGCGGAGTCTGCGATCCTGGTGGCCGAGGTCAGCTGCGCGACTCCCGGCTGTCCGCCGCTGGAAACCGTGGTTGCTTTCTGGACTCTTGACGCGACGCGCCATCATTTCAAGGTGTTCAAGCCGGTTGAGGCAGTCGTTGCCGACGATTTGCCCTATTCGTGGCTGCTGCACTCGCTGGCCGTCGATCCCGGCTTCGGCTGCGACTGCTGTTGAATGACGATTTTTTTCAGGAAAGACCGCCATGCTTAAACTGAGAACCGCCATCCAGACCCTCGGTCACACCCAGGACCTCAAGGACGGTTCCCTTAAGCCGCAGGGCTTCGCTTTCGAATTCGAGGAGGTGCCTGCCATCATCCAGGCATTCCGGCGCATGGTGCGCGCGAGCGAATTCGACATCAGCGAAATGGCGATGACCACCTATCTCTGCGCCCGCGCACATGGCAAGCGCTTCACCGCGCTGCCGATTTTTCTGGTGCGCGCCTTCCATCACGGCGCGATACTGCACAACACGACACTGGGCATTCGTCATCCCAAGGACCTGGAAGGCAGAAGAGTCGGCGTAAACCGCGGTTATACCGTCACTACCGGCGTCTGGGCGCGCGGCGTGCTGCAGCACGAGCATGGCGTCGATCTCGCGAAAATCACCTGGGTGCTCTCGGGCGATGAGCACGTCGCAGAATATCGGGGCCCGGCCAATGTGGTGGCCCTGGAAAAGGGCAAGAAGCTGGAGGACATGCTGGCCTCCGGCGAGATCGCGGCAGCCACCGGGCTGACTCTGGAACACCCGGATGTATCGCCTCTGATCCCCAATGCCAAGGCGGCAGGCTTCGCGGCGCTCAAGAGTTCAGGCTATTATCCGATCAACCATACCCTGGTCGTCAGGGACGAATTGCTGGAGGCGCACCCGGGTCTTGCGCTGGAGATATTCGAAGTCTTCGCCGCAGCGAAGCGTCGCTATGTCGAGCGCCTGAAGCATATCGCCGAGCCCTCAGCGACCGACAAGCGTTACCAAGAGGTCATGGAGATCACCGGCGCCGACCCGCTGCCCTATGGGCTTGCGCCGAACAGGAAGATGATGGAGATGGTGATACGCCTAGCTGGAGAGCAGGGCATTGTTGCGCATCCCCATACCGTGGATGAATTGTTCGCAAGAGGCACCCACGAACTCGTGGGGTAGGTCAGACCTACAATAAGGAAAACCATGGAAGCCAAGCAAACAGCCATTACCCTTCCGCTCTTGCAGCAGATGAAGAAGGACGGCAAGAAAATTGTCGGCGTCGTCGCCTGGGACTACCAGATGGCGCAGATCGTCGATCGCGCCGGCGTCGATATCGTCTCGGTCGGCGACACCGTCGGCATCAATCTGTGGGGCCAACCGAATCCGCTCGAGATCACCATGGAGGAAATGATTGTGGTCGCGAAGGCGGTGCGGCGCGGTGTCAAGCGTGCGCTCCTGTCCTGCGACTTCCCCTACGGCCCGCTGCAGGAAGGCACTGCCAGCGCGGTACAGGCCGCGATTCGTCTCGCCAAGGAGGCCGGCATCGACATGATCAAGCTGGACGGCGCGGCTGACTTCCCGGAAGCGGTGAGCGCTATCGTCCGCGCCGGGATTCCGGTATTCGCGCAGTTTGGCATCACGCCGCAGACCGCCTTGCAATACGGCATTCAATACAGCGCCGCCAACGGCGCGCTGGTGACAGAGGCGATGACGACGCGGCTGGTGGAGGAGGCCAGACGCCTTGAAGCAGCCGGCGCCTCGCTGCTCGACTTCACCAATTCGGGTCCCGTCGCCGGAGCGGCGGTCGTCGCCGCGGTTTCGATTCCCGTCATCGGCGGCTTCGGCGGCGGCCCCTGGCTAGACGGCAGGATGCGCATGGCGCATGCCGCGATCGGCTATGCGGCCAGCGCCATCGATTCCGAGACAGAGAACTATGCCAACGTCGCCCGCATCAGTCTCGATGCGATCACCGCCTATGCCGCCGATGTCAGAGCGGCGCGCCAGATCAAGGGCGCTGTTCCAAGAAAAGCCTGATCATGCCCATCACCAAAATCGACGGCATCGCGACACGTTATGAAGTGATAGGGGAAGGCCCGCCCTTGCTGATGTTCTCGCCGGGAGGATTCAACGCGACCATCGAGATGTGGTCCTCGCTGGGAATCTATGCCATGACCAAGCCCCTCGTGCATCTGGCGAAGCAATACCGCTGCATCGTCTTCGACCGGCGCGAGACGGGCCAGTCGGGCGGGCGTGTCGAGCGCGTGACCTGGGCGCACTATGTCAACCAAGGCCTTGGCCTGCTCGACCATCTGAACATCGAGAAAGCCCATCTGATGGGCGGCTGCATGGGCTGCTGTCCGGTGACGGCATTCGCCGTGGCCCACCCCGAGCGCACGCTCAGCATGGTGCTCACCTGGCCGGTCGGCGGCGCCAGATACCGCATCACTGCGCACCTGCGTTTTGCCGAACATCTGGCCTATGTGCATCAGTACGGGCTGGAAAAAGTGGTCGAACTGGTCAAGAAGGATGGCAAGCCATTCGGCGCCGACCCGCGCGGCGGCCCCTGGGCTTCGGTGATCGCGCACGATGCCGCGTTTGCCGCAACCTTTGCGCTGCAGGACGTCTTGCGCTACAAGCTGATCGTATCCTCCATGGGGCGCACGCTGATTGACAGGGATACTTCGCCAGGCGCCGAACCCGAGGATTTGATGCGGCTCGACATCCCGGCGCTGATCGTTCCCGGCAAGGATGCTTCCCACGCCACCTCGGCGGCGCGCTACCTGGAGGAATGCCTGCCCCGCGCGGAATACTGGGATATGCCTGTCGCCTTGCAGACAGAAGAAACCAGCTCGCAGCGCCTGCTGCAATTCCTCGCTGGCGCGACGCAATAATCAATCAGGAGAACATCAGTGGAAAAAGTGCTGGCAGCAGTCAAGGTAGGCCCGAGCAAGATCGAGATCCGCGAATTCGACATGCCTGAAGTCCCGGCGGACGGCGCGCTTCTGAAAATGGAAGTCGCCGGCATCTGCGGCACCGACGTCAAGATGTACAAGCAGCCATTGGCGCGCGGCCCGGTGATCATGGGCCACGAGAATATCGGCTACATCGCCAAGGCCGGCCGCGAGTTCACCCAGCGCAAGGGCTTCAAGGAAGGCGATCTGGTGTTCGTCGAACATTACGTCGGCTGCTTCAAATGCGAGTGGTGCCACAAGGGCGAGTACCGGCATTGCGAAAACACCGACTGGCGCTACAACCCGGACGGAATACGCTATGGCTACACCAGCTCGGACAAGGCACCGCACCTGTGGGGCGGCTTCGCGCAATATGCCTACCTGCCGTGGAACTCGGTCGTGCACAAGGTTCCGGACGGCGTCACACCGGAGCTGGCTGGCCTGGTGACGCCGATGGCCAACGGCATCGAATGGTCTCTATTCGACGGCGGTGTTGGCTACGACGACATTGTTCTGATTCAGGGGCCGGGCCAGCAGGGGCTGAGCCAGACGGTGATTTGCAAGCAGGCCGGCGCCTCGAAAATCATCGTCACAGGAACCTCCAAGGACGCGGCGCGGATGGAAGTGGCCAAGCTGCTCGGCGCCGACCACGTGATCAACGTCCAGACCGAGGATCCGCTGGCGCGCATCATGGAGATAACCGGTGGGCGGGGCGTGGACCTGGTGCTCGATTGCACGGCGGGAGCAGGGACCTTCCCCATCATGCTGGGTGTCGAAGCGTTGAAGCGCAAGGGCGGCGTGATGGTGATGCAGGGCGAGATGGGCGACTTTCCGAATTTCCCCTTGAGCAAGGTGACGTTGAAGTGGGTCACGCTGAAGAGCGCACGCGGCCACAGCTATCGCGCCTGCGAACTGGCATTGGCGCAACTGGCCTCGCACCGCTTCCCGCTGGAGAAAGTCACGACCCACCGGTTCGGCTTGAAGGATGTCGATCTGGCCATCCGCTCGGTCGGCAACGAAGGCGTGCCCGACGTGATCCATGCCTCCCTGATGCCCTGGCTGTAGGATGGAAAGACGCATCCCGGTGACCGTGCTGACGGGCTATCTCGGCGCCGGCAAGACCACCTTGTTGAACCGCATTCTGTCGGAAGACCACGGCCGCCGCTATGCCGTGATCGTGAACGAGTTCGGCGAGATCGGCATCGACGGCGACCTCATCATGAACACCGACGAGGAGTTGTTCGAGATGAACAACGGCTGCATCTGCTGCACGGTGCGCGGCGATCTGATACGCACCCTGCACGGCCTGCTCGGCAAAGGTGGAAACTTTGACGCCATCATCATCGAGACCACGGGCCTGGCCGACCCCGGTCCCGTGGTGCAGACATTTTTCGTAGACCATTTTCTCCAGGAACGCTGCTTTCTCGATTCCGTCACCACCCTGATAGATGCCAGGCACATCCTGCTGCGTCTCGCGGACAGCCGCGAGGCGGTCGAACAAATCGCGCTTGCCGATCTGCTCGTGGTGAACAAGACGGATCTGGCGACGGAAGAAGAATTGCGCGCGATCGAGGCGCGCCTGGGCGACATAAACCCGCTGGCAGCCATCCACAGGTCGCAGCGCGCAGATCTTGCTCTGGATCATGTGCTCGGACGCGGCGCCTTCGATATCGGCCGCATCGCCTCCCTGGGAATGGACTCCACCCCGCATGTGCATGACGATACCTGCAGCCATGAGCCTGTTCACGACAGCGGCATTCGCAGCGTTTCACTCTCATCAGAGCGACCCATGGATGGCGGCAAGATCAGCGACTGGCTCAACGATCTGCTGGCCAGAAAGGGCGCGGACATCCTGCGCGCCAAGGGCATCGTCGCTGTCCTGGGTGAACAGAGAAGGCTGGTCTTCCAGGCAGTGCACATGCTGCTCGAAGGCGATTATCAGGGGGACTGGAAGCCTGAGGAGGCACGTCGCAGCCGCCTCGTTTTCATCGGCCGCAACCTCGATCAGTCCGCATTGCGGGAGGGTTTCGAATCCTGCGTAGCGGGCGCCGGACTCTGCGCCTGATATCATAGAGACAAATATAAAGGAGACATCAATGACAAACAAACTATTGGCGGCCTTGCTGTGGTGCAGCATTGTCCTTCCGGCTCAAGCGGCCGATGGAACCAATGCGCCGGTGGCCATCCGCGTCGGCCTGGTCAATGCCAGCAGCGATGCGGGATTCTTCATCGCCGACAAGAAAGGCTATTTCAAGGAGGAAGGGCTGGCGGTCAGCTTTGTCGTCTTCGATTCCGGTGCCAAGATGGTCGCCCCTCTCGGCAACGGCCAGCTCGAGGTCGGTGCGGGTTCGGTGTCGGTCGGCTTGTACAATGCGGTCGCGCGCGGCATCGGCATGAAGATCGTCGCCGACAAGGGCTCGACCCCGCCCGGTTATGGTTTTCAGCCGCTCCTGGTGAGGAAGGACCTGGTCGAGAGCGGCCGCTTCAAGACGCTCAAGGATCTGAAGGGCATGAAGATCGCGGGCAGCGCCAACGGCAGCGCCTCGACCTCGACGCTGAACGAGGCCCTGAAGAAGGCCGGACTCAAATACGGGGAAGTCGAACGGGTGTTTCTCGGCTTTCCGCAGCATGTGATGGCGCTGCAGAACAAGGCGGTCGATGCCTCCATGACCACCGAGCCATCGGCCACCCGCGCCGTGCAAAGCGGCGCCGCGGTGCGCATCATGGGCGACGATGTGATCTACCCGAATCACCAACTGGCCGTGGTACTGTATTCGGACGATTTCATCAAGAGCAGTCCGGATGCGGCCAAACGCCTGATGCGCGCCTATCTGCGCGCCGTGCGCGATTACAACGAGGCCCTGAAGGATGGCAAGCTCGCCGGCCCCAGGGCCGACGAGGTGATCAGCATCCTGACCGAATACACCGCCATCAAGGATCCGGCCGTGTATCGGTCCATCACGCCCCACGGCTGCAACCCGGATGGAAAAGTGCATGAGGCGAGCCTGAAAAACGATTTGCAGTTTTACCGGGACGAAGGTCTGGTCAAGGGCAATGTCACGGTCGATCAGTTAATCGATCATTCCTTCGTCGAGGCGGCCTTGAAGGACCTCGGCCCATACAAGCCCAAGAGCGGAAAAAAATAGCGCCCCATGGAAACAACCCTGACCACACCAGACTTACACACAACTTCAGGAGATCAGCCGGTCAAGATCCGCCTGCGCAATCTGACCAAACAGTTTACGACCGGCGGCGGACCGGTGACGGCGCTCGACGATGTCTCGCTGGACATTCCCAGCGGCTGTTTTTTCATGATTGTGGGGCCCAGCGGCTGCGGCAAGACGACGCTGCTGCGCATTCTCGCCGGACTCGATACGCCGACCTCGGGAAGCGTCGAAGTGAGCGAGCCGGCTGCCGGGCGGCCGGGCAATTCCATGGTATTCCAGGGTGGCTCGCTATTCCCCTGGATGACCGTTTTCGAAAATGCGGCTTACGGCCTGCGCATGCGCAAGCGTCCCAAGGCTGAAATCAATGAAGTCGTCGGACATTATCTCAGCAGGACAGGCCTCTCCAAATTCAGCCATGCCTATCCGCACCAGCTCTCCGGCGGAATGCAGCAGCGGGTGTCGATCGCCCGCGCCTTCTCCAACGATCCGGACATCCTGCTGATGGATGAACCGTTCTCGGCGCTCGATGAGCAGAACAAGCTGCTGTTGCAGGAAGAACTGCTGCGCATCTGGGAGGAGACCCGGAAGACCGTGCTGTTCATCACCCACAGCGTCGATGAAGCCGTGACCCTGGGCGACCGCATCATGATCATGACGGCGCAGCCGGGGCGCACCAAACAGATCGTCGATGTGCCCTTTGCGCGTCCGCGAGAAGTGCTGGAGTTGCGCGCTCTCCCGGCCTATGGCGAGCTCGTTTATTCCATCTGGGGCCAGTTGCGCGAAGAGGTGCAACGCGCCCGCACGCAGGACGAAGGGAGTGTCAAATCATGAGTGTCCTGCCTGGGAGTCATCCGAAGATATTGCGCAAGAGCGGCATCAGCGCCAACAATCGCGATCGCCTGATCAGTATCGCCTCGCCCATCATGTTGCTGCTGCTATGGGAAATTCTGGTGCGTATCGGCATACTCGACGCCAGGTTCTTTCCGGCGCCGTCCAAGGTGTTCGAGACGCTGCTTGTGCTGATCAAGGACGGCAGCCTCTGGGCCAACACCTGGGCCAGTTTGCAGCGCCTGTTCTGGGGCTTCCTGTTGGGCGGCTTGCCGGCACTGATCCTGGGCATCGCGATGGGACTGAATCACACCTTGCGCGCGCTGATCGATCCGCTGGTGGCGACGACTTATCCGATACCGAAGAGCGCGATCTTCCCACTGATCCTGTTGATCTTCGGTCTGGACGAAGCCTCAAAAGTCGTCATGGTCGCGATCGGGGTGTTCTATCCGGTCCTGGTCAATTCGATGACGGGCGTGCTGGAAATCAACAGCATCTATCTCGATGTCGGACGAAATTTCGGCGCCAACCGCTGGCAGGTGTTCCGCACCATTGCGTTTCCCGGTGCGGTGCCGCACATCATGAGCGGCGTCAAGCTGGGCGTTGGCATGGGCCTGATCCTGATCGCCATCGCGGAGATGATAGGCGCCAAGAGCGGCTTGGGCTTCATGATCTGGAATGCCTGGGAGATTCTCTCGGTCGAGACCATGTATGTCGGCCTGATCGTGATTGCCCTCTTGGGCTTTCTGTTTTCGATGACGCTGACTGAAGTGGAGCGCGAAATCATCCCCTGGAAGAAGACCCGCTGAGAAAGGGCTGATCGAGCATCCGCGTCGTCATTCCCGCGAAAGCCGCCACGTGTTGTCGGGCTGAAGCCCGACCTACGCATCGCGGCAGCATGACTGACCACTAGCACCTCTGCTTCGCGGCACAAGTGGCCTGGGTTGTCGTTCCGACAACTACGGCCACTAGCACCTCTGCTTCGCGGCACAAGTGGCCTGGGTTGTCGTTCCGACAACTACGGCCACTAGCACCTCTGCTTCGCGGCACAAGTGGCCTGGGTTGTCGTTCCGACAACTACGGCCACTAGCGTGCATTCTTGATCAGGACGTCTTCGTACAGTTTCGTCCATTTGTCCTGCCTGTCCAGCGCCTGCTCGGGGTCGACGAATTTCAGGGCAACCTTGCTGAAGGGTGTGGTGATTTTCTTGCTGGCCACCACGAAATCCAGGCCGGCCAGGATCGACTGACCCTCGTTCAGCATGAAGTCGTAAAACAATGCGGCCGCATTCGGATGCGGCGCTTTCCTGAGCATGGCCAGCGTGGAGAATTGCGCAAGCACCGGTGGCAAGAGCAGCGCTTCCACGGGCGCGCCCTTCTTTTTCAGCTGCACCGGATTCCAGCTGTAGACCGTCAGGGCGAGAGGCACTTCTCCCGAGGCGACCAGGGTGGTCAGCAGGGAATGTCCTTTGCGAAAAGACATGCCGTTGGTGGCAACGATATCGGCAAAGAGTTTTCGTCCCTGCGCTTCTCCCATCGCGTCGACCAGGGTGCCGAACCAGCCGTAGTTATTCGCTTCTATGCCCAACTGGTTTTTCCATTTTGGATCGAGCAGGTCCTGATAGGATTTTGGCAAATCCTCCTTCTTGATCTTGTCGCTGTTGTAGGCCGCGGTCCACACATCGAGTGTGACACCGACCCATTCCCTGTGGGCGGGGATGGCTTGGGCCATCATATCGGCGAGGTAAGGGGACCTGACTTCCTGCAGCAGTTTTTCGCGATGCAGCGCCTCGTTCTCCGGCGCGTTGTTTTGCACGATGTCGACATCGAAGCGGGAGCCGCGCGCCTCGGTGATGATGCGCTGGAGAATGCCCTCGGAACCGGAGCGCCATGCCTTGACCTTGATGCCGTATTTCTTGGTGAAGGCCGCCATCGCGACGGTCAGGGCGGGATAGGCGTGATAGACGGAGACCTCTCCCTCTTTCTGGGCCGCTGCGACCAATCGATCGTGGCGGTCTGCGCCCTGATACAGGGCTGGCTCGGCAGCCAAGGCATGGCTGCCGGCGATGAGCAGTGATGCCGCTAGCAAAAACGCTTTCATGCTTGTCTCCTTATTGTCCACATTGCAGCCGCTTGCTCAGCGTGCCGTCTGGCGCAAGAATTTTCGCCGCAGGAATTCGAAATTGATGGTGTATTGCTCCGCCTGGGTGATGGCATCGTGGAGCGCCTTGATGACCGCGGCAGGGAAAATCTCGCCGATGCCGCCGGCCGCCTCGGCGAGAAGCTGGATCTTGCAGGCATTGTCGAGCATGATCGCCAGTATGGTCGACTCCTCCACCGTTTTCCCGACCAGCGCCACGCCGTGATTGCGCATCAGCACAGCCTTGCAGGATCCCAGTGCCTTCGCCACGCCAGTTCCCAACTCCTTGCTCCGGATCAGATTGATGGTGTCGTTGTAATAGGGCAGGCCGTCGCAAAACGCGGCAGCGGGCTGGCTGATGGGCTGCAATTGCTTGCCCGTGGCGGAAAGGGCAACGGCATGCGTCGGGTGTGAGTGGATGACGCTCATCACGTCCGGGCGCACCTTGAAGATTTCCGAATGGATGAACACCTCGCTGTGGCGCCGTCCGCCGCCACCGACCTTTTCGCCATCGAGATTGCAGAGGACGATATTTTCCATCGTGATCTCGTCGAAGCCATAGCTGTGGGGCTTCATGATAAATAGCGACGGATCTCCGGGCACCCGCATCGAGACGTGGCCGCGAGTGAGATCTCCCTGACCCTCCGCCTCAAGAATCAATCCGGCGTCGATGATTTTCTGTTTCGCTTCGTCAAGAGTCATGATTGTTTCCGATCAGGCAGAGGTTTTATTCAAAGATCCGGACCAGGTCGTCGGCGATTGGTGAATACTTGGCATGGGTACGCAGCATGAAGCTGGCAAAACCATCGCTGTTGTGGTGCTTCTTCTTCTCGTTGGGGAGGTCGATGCGCCGGTTCTTCTCTTCGTCACGGACGACGCCCATCGGGTCACTGCCTTCCTCCATCCTTTTTATTTCCCGCTTCAGGACCTTGCGGTAGAGCGCTACGCCCTTGTCCGTCGCACCGAGGTTTTCCTGCGTGCGGTCGGCGATGGTTCCCTGGCTGATCCAGGCCATCATGTCCTGGCCATCCACATTATCGACGATGAAGTTGCCGTTCCCATCCTTGAAAGGCACATCGTAAAGATGCACGCGATCGGTCAGATGCGCAGGCACGATGGCATCCTTGGGCGGCAGGTAGGCGTTGTACCAGAGGTGCAGGGTGTGCTCGTTATCGACCGGCACGCGGATTTGAAACGAGAAATAGCGCGACTTCTCGTCGCCATTGCCCACCGCAAGCGTGTTCGGAAACACGATGGGATGGCCGATGCGCCAGTCGTCGGAGTCTTCCGAGTGACCGGCCAGAAGCCTGTGCTTGGTGATGCCGTACTCGAATTCGCGGAAGTCGATTTTCTCGTGCCTGGCGCTGATCGCGACCTTGACGCCCTCGCGCTCCTTGAGAAACTCGTAGTGATGGCCGTGCAGCCACTCGGTGTGGATCGGATCCAGCGAGTTCTCCATGATCTGCAACCAATTGATGGGCAACAGGGCGCTGCCCATCATTCTGATCGCGCCTGCCGCTATGAAGCCGTCGAAGCGCGGCAGGAGCGGTGCGGGCAGGGGGCCCAGGTAGGCGAACAGCAGTCCGCCGAGTTCCTCCACCGGATAGGCCGGGGTTGAAACCTTGTCGCGGAAAGTGCAGTTGTCCTTTTCGTTCGGCTGGTTCAGGCATTTGCCCTCCTTGCTGTATTCCCAGCCATGATAGGGGCAGCGGATGCCATTCTCCGTCGGAATGCCGTGCGCGAACGAAGCGCGCCGGTGCGGGCACTGTTCCGCGATCAGGCCGCGGCGCCCCTGCCTGTCCTTGAACAGGACAAGGTCTTCTCCCAGCAAGCGGATGCGCTTGGTCCAGGCATTGTCGAGCTCCGCTGCAGCCGCGATCGGCTGCCAGTAGCGGCGCAACAGCTTGCCCATGGGTGTGCCGGGCATGACCTCGGTCAGCATCCGGTTTTGTGCTGCAGAAAGCATGGGCATACCCTCAGTGTGGTCGATACCTGGCGGCCAATGCAGGCAACGGCCAGAGATCTAAATTATACTGAGGTCTAAAACATGTGAGGGAAAATGATGGCGCTCGTGAACATCGGCGTCGTTGGCCTGGGCGCTGCGGGGCGCGCCTTTGTTCCGGCGATTCTGAAGCATCCCGGCTTCAGGCTGGCCGCGGTTGCCGAACCGGTCGAGGCAACGCGTGCGGAGATGCTGACCCGGCACGATGCCAGCGGCTACGCCAGCGTCGCGGCGATGCTCGAACACCCCGGGCTCGATGCCGTCTATATTGCGACGCCAACCGATTTGCATCCCGGCCATGTCCTGCTCGCCCTGGCAGAGGGCAAGCACGTGCTGGTGGAAAAGCCGATGGCGGCAGAACTCTCGCAGGCGCGGGCGATGGTCGCTGCCGCCAGTGCTGCAGGCGTCGTGCTTCTCGTCGGTCATTCCCACAGTTACGACCTGCCGATCAAGAAAATGCGCGAGATCATCACCGGCGGCACGCTGGGTTCGGTGCGCATGGTCAACACCTGGTGTTTCACCGACTGGATGCACCGCCCCCGCCGCATCGAAGAACTCGACGCCAGCCAAGGCGGCGGCGTGACCTACCGGCAGGGTTCGCACCAGTTCGACATCATCCGACTCTTGTGCGGCGGCATGGCAAAGAGCGTGCGCGCGAAAACCTTCGACTGGGACAAGAAGCGCAGCGGCATCGGCGCCCATGTCGCCTATCTCGACTTCGTCGATGGTGCGGCGGCCACGGCCGTATACAATGGCTACGGCAGGTTTTCCAGCATGGACCTGGGCTTCGATGTCTCGGAGTGGGGACTCATGCAGCCGCCGCAGGACAGGCCGCAGCGGCAGCATTGCGCATCGCCAGAGGCTGAACTCCTGGCAAAGCAGCTGCGCGCCAAGACCGCCATACCGGAAGGTGCGCCTTACCAGCCATTCTTCGGGGTCACCCTGGTGAGTTGCGAAGGCGGCGACATCCGCCAGTCACCCAAGGGCTTGTTCGTGTATTCGGAAGAGGGGCGAGTTGAAATCGAGTTGCCGACGAAGTGCAGTCCGCGCGACCTGGTGCTGGCCGAGTTCCACGATGCGATCACAGGCGCTGCGCCTGCTCTCCACGACGGCCGCTGGGGACTGGCCAACCTCGAGGTGTGCGCGGCGGCCATCAGTTCTTCCGCAAGCGGCCAGGATGTGTTGCTGAAGGAGCAGATCGCAGCTCCATCGGGCATGGCTCGAGTGTAAAGCCATGGTGGGGGGTATTGGTTTCGAACCAACGACCCTTCGCGTGTGAGGCGAATGCTCTACCACTGAGCTAACCCCCCGAACTGCGGCGCGGATTATAGCCCGACATCCCGCCAAGGCACAATAGCGCAGATTTGCCACCCTTATTCCCCGGGCCGCAAGCGACGCTGTGGCCTGTGCCGCTTTCTGCTAGAATGCGCCCCTCACGCGGAGAGGTGGATGAGCGGTTTAAGTCGCACGCCTGGAAAGCGTGTTTAGGTTAATTCCTAACGAGGGTTCGAATCCCTCCCTCTCCGCCAGTTAGTCATCAGAAACCCGCACTGCCAATGGCTTTGCGGGTTTTGTATTTCTCGCAGTCTTACCTCCGGTCTTACCCGGTGACAAGGATGGGGGAACCAGGAGGCCCCTCAAATTCGATTCCCTGAAGCTGACGCTGACCTAACGGCACAACTGCCAGTAAGAGGCGCTGACCAATCGTAACAGCCCCTTTACTGAACGACCGGTATCTCCTACCGAAAAGGACCTTCAGCCTCTTCAGTGTTTTAGGTTTCCGTTGCTACATTAATATACAAATTCGATACAAATTAGCTATTGATACAAAGGCGCAAGCCTTCGTATGATGATGTCGTTCGCCCCGCTTGCGGCGAAGCTGAGCGCAACACTATTTCGCGACAGTTGCGACCACTATCTCAACAATAGCGAACTAGAACGATTCTGTCGTACTCAGGGGCGGAGACAATGCGTCTTCCGCCAAGCTTATGCACTGTGACGATGAGCGTTGAGTAGGCAATTCTCCTTAACAAGAGGGGCGGTAACCTGACATGAGATTTAGCCTATTTCTTATCATTGCAGTTTCCATGTATTCCAGCATGTGCTGGTCAGTTTGCCCCGCACATGAGGTTACTCCTGACTCTCAGATCAAACTCGCGGGGGAATCGGTCATGATCGTCGTTCATGCCACCTCTTCGTACGATTCCCGGTTTACATCGAAGCTTGGCGTGGACGGTGCAATACGGTTTGCGAAAGAGAAACATATCCCGGTCATCTATCTGCAAGACGATAGTCCCGAGCAGTTCTATTTCATGGACGACTGCAATCCCGACTATTGGGTACATTCGCAAGGCGGTGAAATCCACTTCGACATGACTCCGGCGCACCTCTATATTGTCGGCGGACACCTGGAGTTGTGCCTGTCTGCGACATTGCACGACGTGATATACCAGTGGGCGAAAAAGCCACCACGCGACCACACGGTGACCTACTTCATGGATGCAATATACTCAAATGGAAAGAGCATCGATCCGTCAGAGCCGTACTATGGTGATTTAATTAAGTTCCTAAATGTGGTCAGCTACGGTCGTCCCGGCGGCGAGTACTGGACAAAACTGAATCTGCTTGAGTCCATGGGATTGATAGTCAGGCAGGATAACCAGATCGAGTACATCAAGGGAACTCTGCCTCATTGGGAGAGAACATTTCCCGACGCATATCAAGTCGAGGTTCAACTGAGGGGTTCGGTGAACACCGTTTTGCGGTCGGCACCGGGATGGAATCCGCCAAGGATACTCTTCGACTTTGTTGATTCCGCAATCTATTCCCACACTTCCTGATGAAATTGGAACTGCCCCCCTTTGCCCTTGTGACGCCAATCCGGTGTCTGCCCCCGAACTGAGGCGCAATTTGAGCGTCGGCAATGGAGCAATAAACTGGGAGACGTGTTAAGACAGGTGCTGACGTAACCAGTTTCAAATTCGCCGCCATAAACCGGTCACTCAAGGCGAAAAGCCGTAATAAGCACCGCTATCTTTCATCAACGCCTCAAAAGCGTCCGAATCGCCCGTTGGACTTGATCAGCGCTTCCCTAGTCTCAATGCGGAATCGTTTTCGAGATC
>CAIYYX010000204.1 GCA_903930535.1 uncultured Sterolibacterium sp.
CGAAGCACCCTCGGGAGCGGCCCCCTCCAGCCGGGGGGCGATGACGGCGACGTAATGGCGGGTTTCGGCCGGCAGCGGCCGGTGACGGCGCAGGCAGCTTTCATAGCGGCCGGGGCCGGCATTGTAGGCGGCCACGGCGAGCACCGGCTGGTTGTCGAGGGAAGCCAGAACCATGCTCAGATAATGGGTGCCCAGGGTGACATTGGTGTTCATCTCGGCCACCTTGGCCGGCTGGTAGCTCTTCAGGCCGATCTTCTTCGCCACCCAGCGCGCCGTCTTCGGCATCAGCTGCATCAGGCCTTTGGCGCCGACGGTGGACTTGGCATCCATGATGAAGCGGCTTTCCTGGCGCATCAGCCCATAGACCCAGCCATGATCAAGCGCGAGCCGATTGGCTTGCGGGTCGACGAGGTCGCGGAACGGGGCAGGATAGCGCAGCGCGAAATCATGCTGCATCACCGTGCGCACGGAGGCGCTGATGGAACGATCCAGAACATTGCTGTTGCGTGCAAGGCTCGCGGCGGCAAGCAATTGCCTGTCGCCCATGCCGCCCATGGCCCAGTTCCATTCGCGCACGCCTTCTGCGCGCATGTCGAGGCGGATGAGCGCCAGGGACCGCTTCAGGCCAGGATTGGCAGAGGCTTCGGCCAGTTCTTCCGGAGTAAGGGCAAGGCTTGTTGGCGGCAGAAACAGGGGCCTGCCCATCTCTTCGTCGGCGAGGCCGCTGTAGAAATTCGGCTGGCCGCCGATTTTTGCATAAAGCGCACTTGCCTCGTCGCGACCTCCATGGGCTGCCAGCGCCCGCGCCAGCCAGTAGATCCAGTCGGGTTGGGCAGCCATCTGCGGCGGCATGCGCTCTATCGCCCGCTGCACCATGGGCCAGTCGTGAGCGCGCAGGGCCGCGCGGGCCTGCCAGGCCAACTGGTTATCGGAAAGCGGTGCATCTTTCGCCTGCGCATACCAGGTCAGCGCTTCCGGCAGGTGGCTATACGCCGCCGCGCTGGCGATCTGCCCCCAGGCATAGCCGCGCTCGGCCTCGGAAAAGTTTCCTTCGATCTTCTGCCAGGCTTTCGCGGCCGCGGCCGGATCGGACTTCGCCAGCCTTTCCACGGCGAAGAGAGTCATCTCGCGGTTTACGCGGGATGCGAATCCACCGACAGCCCTGTCGAGAAAGCGCAGCGGCTTGGCGGCGATTTCGGCCAGTGTCTTAGCCGCTGGCATCTGATTGTCCGGCAGATGCAAGGACACCTTTATGGCCGCGGTGAGTTTCTTTTCCTCGAGCAGACGACGCATGCGCTCCCAGACATCATTGACACTGATGCGGCCGGAGGCAATCAGTTTCTCCATCAGTGGCCGGCAGGATTCCGCCAGATCGAGCGAGGAAAACCACAGCGGGCGCGCCTCTTCGAGTACCGTCAGATCCTGCTGTGCGACCAGCCTGGCCTGCATCGCATAACAGGAGATTTCCTGGTCAGGCTGCACCAGAAGCGGGTACTCGCGCTGGAAATCTTCCCAGCGCTGGCGCATGCCGAGTTTTTTCAACCACTCGCTGCGCAACTTCTCGGCGAGGTAGGCGCCCGACAGGCGGGACAGGAAGGCTGCGATCTCAACGCCAGCGCCCTCGTCCAGGCGCTGGCTCAACTGCCAGTATTCGACCCAGGGTTCAAGCTCATGCCTCTGGCTCCTCGCGCGCAAAGCGTCAAGCTGCTTGGCGAGCTTGGCCGACTGGCCGTTCCGGAACGCCTCACGCGCGGCGAGAACATTCTCGTCACCGGGCACCGCGGCGGCGAGCGGACAGACGAACAACAATAGCCAAAGCCAGCACTTCATGTGTAGAGTGGGAGATGATTCCTGTGGCTCAACAATAGCACATGTCTTATCCCCTCGATCCCAATGAAATAGGCATGAATCATGCCGCTACTTTTGCCACCACGCGAACCGCTCTGCGCCGCGAAAAGATTGCGGCGCGTGAAGCGTTAAGCGCTGCCCAGCATGCACGGCGCTCGGCCGCGCTGGAGGCACATCTCACCGACCTCCTGCGGCGCTGCCCGCCGCGGGTGCTAGGATTCTGCTGGCCTTATCGCGCCGAGTTCGATTGCCGGCCGCTGGTCAGGCAATTGATCGCAGCAGGCATCCGCGCCTGCCTGCCCATGGTGAAAAGCGAAGATGCGGCGATGGATTTCCGCGAATGGCGGCCTGAGAGCATCATGGCCACCGACCGCCACGGCATCCCTTTTCCTGCCGCAGGAAGTATGCTCGACCCGGACATGATCTTGATTCCGGTCAATGCCTTCGATGGCAAAGGGTTTCGCATCGGCTACGGCAGCGGTTATTTCGACCGCACCCTGGCCAGCCGCTTGCCGCCTCCGCTGTCCATAGGCATCGGCTTCGAACTGGCGCGGGTCGCCAGCATTTACCCAGAGGTCCACGACATTCCGCTCGATGCCGTGGTCACAGAAGCCGGTCTGGAACTGTTCTCGGACCGCCTGTCTGTTCGCCCCGAATAGCCTCATACCCGGTTAAAATAGGCGCTTATTTGATTAAGCTCTCCGGTATATTGAAATATCGTAGCAATGATTTAGGCGACACCATGGTTCATTCCACGTCACCCGTTTTTCCGCTACTCACGCTCCTGCCGGTCACCGACAGCCGTCATGCCTGGTCGGCGCTGATCCTGGCCTTGGATGCCCGCGCCGATGGCGACTTCCTGGTGAAAGTCTTCGGCGAACTCGGGCTGGCTCAGGCGCTGGGCGCGCTGACCTGCATCGTGCCGCTCCAAAACCCTTCCGCCTTGGACGACAATCATGCCCTGGCACTGCCGGCCGAGAGCATCGCCCTGCTGATTCCGCAGGAACTCTGCACAGACCCGGCCTCCAGAATGGAATTCGAGCGGCTCAAAGGCCACGGCTTCCGTCTGATGGCCGATGGCGTGCCGGACAACGGCCAGACCCTCGCCGGCGGCATTGGCGCAGTCTCTTCGGGCCGGGTCTCAGGCCAAGTCGTCCCCTTGTCATCGGTACTCTCCCATCTGCCCGGTCCGCATCTGGCCACAGGCGTAGACTCGTCCTCCGGTTTCGCGCAATGCCACAGTGCCGGCTATGGCTGGTTCGCCGGCGACTACCCGCTTCATCCCGAACATGGCGCGGCGCAGCAGGATATCAACTCGCGCATGCTGTTGCTCAAGCTGCTCGGCATGGTGACTTCGGACACCCATACTCACGACATTGAGATGTTGCTGAAGCAGGACCCCTCCCTTTCCTATCATTTGCTCAAGCTGGTGAATTCCGTGAGTTTCTCCCTCACCACCAAGATCACCAGTTTCGGTTACGCCATCACCCTCCTGGGACGCCGCCAGATGCAGCGCTGGCTGCAACTCCTGCTCTATGCCCAGCAGACGAGTGGCGGCGGCATGAGTCCCCTCTTGGCGCGGGCGGCGCTGCGCGGAAGCCTGATGGAAGCGCTTTGCCAGAAGATAGGCGGCGGTCGAGATGACCAGGAGCACGCCTTCATGGCCGGCATATTCTCGCTGCTGGGCGCACTGTTCGGCATTCCTCTGGCGCAGATCGTCACGCCGCTGCATCTCGCCGACGAAGTGGAGGATGCCCTCCTGGAGGGCAGCGGCTGGCTGGGCAGACTGCTCAGTATCGTCGAGCAATCCGAGCGCGCACCCACCCCCTCCCTGGACGAACAATTGACGGCAAACTTGCTAACGCCCGAGAGCTATTGCCAGGCCCAGGTGCAGGCCTGTCAATGGGCCATACAGGTGAGCGGGGAAACATGAGCGGCAAAGAACACGATCAAACCCAAGCCGCCATAGCAGAACTGGCCGAAGCGGCCCTGGTACGCGACCTCGCGGCGATGAGCAGAATCGTTCGCGGCCTTCTGGAAAGCCCGCAGGGAGGGTTTGTCGCGACAGGGGCCGAATCGTCGGGCGGGGAAATCCAACAGGAGGTAGCGCACGAAGGCAGCGCTTACGGCCAGTTCTCCCTGGCCGGACGCATCGGCGGCTATGGCGTGGCACAAAGAGAGCAGCTCTCCTCGCTGGCCGACCTGAGCGGCAAGCTGCTGCACATCCACGCCATCTCGGAGAGACGTACCCAGGAACTGGGCCAGGCCGAAGCGCAAAATCTCCGCCAGGCCCAGATCCTGGATCAGATCCATGACTCGGTCATCATCATGGATCTGGCAGGCTATATCACGAGCTGGAACAAGGGTGCAGAGCGGCTGTTTGGCTACACCGCTGAAGAGGCCATTGGGCGCAACATTCTGCTCCTCTATGTCGATGAGAGCGAAGACGACATTCAGTTTCGCGACGCCTTTCTCGAGAGCGGCGGGCGCGAAATGGAGGTGCGCCGCCGCCGCAAGTCAGGCGAGATCTTCTGGGCCAGCCTTCTGCTGTCCCTGATGCGCGATGCCCAGGGCAAGCCTATCGGCCTCATAGGTTATCTCAGCGACATCACCGAGCGTCTCGAGGCGGCGGAAAAGCTGCGCCTGCATGCGCGCATTTTCGAGCATAGCGAGGAAGGCATCGTCATCACCGACGCCGAGCAGGGCATCGTCTCGGTTAACCAGGCCTTCTGTCAAATCACGGGGTTCCAGGAGGAGGAAGCACTGGGCAAGCCTGCGCGCATGTTCGACGCCGGTCACGACGAGGACTTTTACCAGCGCATGTGGGAGACAGTCCATGCCACCGGCACCTGGCACGGGGAGATGTCAGGGCAGAAAAAAAACGGTGCGAGCTTCCCGAAGTGGGCTTCTGTCAGTGTGATGAAGAACGCCTCGGGCAAGGTCACTCACTATTTCTCCATTTTCAGCGACATCAGCGAAAGAAAACGCGCCGAGGCGCGCATCCACCACCTCGCCTATTACGACGCCCTGACGGGCCTGCCCAACCGCAGCCTGCTGCACAAGCTGCTCGGCCAGGCCCTGACAAAGTCTGAGCGCGACAAATCCCACGGCGCCCTGCTGTTCATCGACTTGAACCGCTTCAAACCGATCAACGACACCCTCGGACACAATGTCGGCGACCGCCTCCTGCAACTGGTCGCCGAGCGCTTCCGCAAGACCCTGCGCGACGAGGACGTGGTGGCCAGGCTGGGGGGAGACGAATTCGTCGCCGCACTGTTCGATATCGCCCAGCGCGAGCACGCCGGCACTGTCGCCCAGAAGCTCCTGGCGGCGCTGGAAGACCCCTTCTTGGTCGGCGGCAACGAACTCACCCTCGGAGCAAGCATAGGCATCAGCGTCTTTCCCGATGACGGCCAGGACACCCAGACCTTGCTGCGCTTTGCCGATGTCGCCATGTACCGCGCCAAGCAGGCCAGCCATGACAGCTACATGTTCTACAGCGAGGAGATGAACGCCCGCGCGGTCAACCGGCTGAAGATCGAGAACGGTCTGCGCCAGGCGCTGGAACGCGGCGAACTGCTGCTCCATTACCAGCCCAAGCTGGACATTGCCAGCGGCGCCATCACAGGCGCCGAGGCGCTGCTGCGCTGGCGCCACCCCGAGGAGGGAATGATCCCTCCCGGGGATTTCATCCCGGTGGCCGAGGAGAGCGGCCTCATCGTTGCCATTGGCGCCTGGGTATTGGAGGAGGCCTGCGCCCAGGCACTGGCCTGGCGGCAGGCGGGGCTGATGCCGCTGAAGATGGCGGTGAATATCACGGCCCGCCAGTTCACCGCCAAGCTGCCGCATATCGTGGCCGCATTGCTTGCCCGCAAAGGCCTGCCCCCCGACTGCCTGGAACTGGAACTGACAGAGAGCATGCTGATGCATAGCACGGAAGGCGTCATCACCATGATGCACGAACTGCATGCGATGGGGATCACGCTCTCTCTCGACGATTTCGGCACGGGCTTCTCCAGCCTGTCCTATCTCAAGCGCTTCCCCATAGACACGCTGAAAATAGACCATTCCTTCGTAAAAGGCATTCCGAATGACCCCAGCGATTGCGCCATCGCCGGCGCCATCATCAGCATGGCCAAGCTGCTCGGGCACAAGGTGATCGCCGAAGGCGTGGAAAACGCAGACCAGCTCGCCTTCCTGAAAAGCCTGGGCTGCAACGAAATCCAGGGCTATCTGTTCTCTCCCGCGGTGCCGCCGGAGCAGTTCGCGCAAATGCTGAAGAATGACCTGCGCTTGGCTAGCCTGCAACCTCCGCTATTCTAGCAAGAGCTGCATCCAGGGTTGCCCGCGGACAAGCGAAATTGAGACGAACGAAACTGCGGTAGGCATCGCCGCCGAAGTCCCTGCCTTGTGAAAGCCCGACCCCGGCGGCAGCAAACCCGGAGGCCGGATGAGCGCGGAGTTCCTGCGGTTTTCTCACCTCTATCCAGGCCAGATAGGTCGCCTCGACATGAGCAAGGGAGAGGCCAGGCAGTTTGGCGACAGCGGCTTCGACGCAGTCGCGATTTCCCCGCAGATAGCTTATGAGCGCCCTATGCCAGGCGCCGCCATGGCGGTAGGCGGCCTCGGTGGCGGCCAGACCCAACACATTGACGTGCGGAACGATGCCCTGCATGGCTGCGAGAAAGGAACGCCGCAACGTGGCATCGGGAATCACGGCGAAGGCACAGCCCAGTCCGGGAATATTGAAAGTCTTGGAAGGCGCCATCAGCGTGATGCTGCGCTTGGCTGCTTCCGCTCCCAGCGCGGCGAAGGGCATATGGCGCAGCCCGAGTTCGAGCACCAGGCCGCAGTGGATTTCGTCCGAGCAGACAATGAGGTCGTGACGCTCCGCGATGGCTGCGATTTCGCGCAGTTCGTCCTCGCGCCAGACCCGCCCGACAGGATTGTGCGGATGGCAGAGCAGAAACAGCTTCGTGTCAGGCGTCAGGGCGGTCTCGACCGCCTCGAAATCCCATTCCCAGCGGCCGTCCACTCGTTCGAGCGGCGCGGTAACCGTCCGCCTATGGTCGTTTCTCGGTGCCGAAAGAAATGGCGGGTAAATCGGCGTACTGGTGAATACCGCGCTGCCGGGTTCGCCGACGGCGCGGCAGGCGACATTGAGGCCGGTCACCAGCCCCGGCAGCCACACCAGAGCATCGGCTTCGATGCGCCAGTCATATTCTTCAAACAGGTGCTCCTGCACCGCCTCGACCAGGGACGGCCAGGGCTCCGCATAACCGAAGACGCCATGATCGACGCGACGACGCAAGGCCTCGATCACGGCCGGCGGCGCCGCGAAGTCCATATCCGCCACCCAAAGCGGCAGGACATCGCGGCCGGCATAGCGATTCCACTTGACCGAGTCGCCGCCGCTGCGGTCTATGAGTCGGTCGAAGTCGAAGCTCATCGCCGGACAAGCATTCTCAACCGAGGAAAAGTTTGTAGGCCGGGTTTGCGCTCTCGTCCCAGCACTGGTAGCCCAGGTTCTTCAGGAAAGTTCGGAACTCCTTCATCTCCCTGGGCGGCACCTGCATGCCGACCAGGACGCGGGCATAGTCGGCGCCGTGGTTGCGGTAATGGAACAGCGAGATATTCCAGCCGGCGCTCATGCTCTCGAGAAAACGCATCAGCGCGCCTGGCCGCTCGGGGAACTCGAAGCGGTAGAGCAGCTCGTTCTTGACCTGCGGCGCATGGCCGCCGACCATGTGGCGCACATGCAGCTTGGCCATCTCGTCATCGGTCAGGTCGAGCGTCGCCAGGCCATGCTTTTTCAGCGACTCGACCAGCTTCAATGACTCGGCGCGGCTGCCGACCTGAACGCCGGCGAAGACATGGGCCTCCTTGGCATCCGAGAAGCGGTAGTTGAACTCGGTGATGCTGCGGCTGCCGATCAGGTCGCAGAATCTCTTGAAGCTGCCCGGCTGCTCGGGGATGGTCACCGCCAGCACCGCCTCGCGCGCCTCGCCGATTTCGGCGCGCTCGGCGACGAAGCGCAGGCGGTCGAAGTTCATGTTCGCGCCCGAGGCCACGGCAACAAACGTCTGGTTCTTCTGCTTATGACGCCGGGCGTACTCCTTGGCGCCGGCGATGGCCAGAGCGCCAGCCGGCTCGAGGATGGAGCGCGTGTCCTCGAACACATCCTTGATCGCGGCGCAGATGGCATCGGTATCGACGAGAATCATTTCGTCGACATATTCCTGGCAGAGGCGGAAGGTTTCCTGACCGACATATTTCACTGCAGCGCCGTCTGCGAACAGGCCGACGCTGTCGAGCTTGATGCGCCGGCCGGCGGCGAGAGAGCGCGCCATGGCGTCGGCATCCGTCGCCTCGACGCCGATGATTTTGGTCTGTGGCCGCAACCTCTTGATGTAGGCGGCCACGCCCGAGATCAAGCCGCCGCCGCCGACACAGCAGAACACCGCGTCTATGGGATCGGCATGCTGGCGCAGGATCTCCATGCCAATCGTGCCCTGCCCGGCGATGATGTCGGGATCGTCATAGGGATGGACAAAGGTTAGCTTCTGCTTCTTCTCCAGCAGCAGGGCATGGGCATAGGCTTCGTCGAAGGAGTCGCCCGCCAACACCACTTCTGCGCCGCGCAGCTTCACCGCATTGATCTTGATCAGCGGCGTGGTCACGGGCATCACGATCACCGCGCGGCAGCCGAGCTTCTGCGCAGAGAGGGCCACGCCCTGGGCATGGTTGCCGGCCGAGGCGGTGATGACCCCGTGCTTCCTCTGCGCCGGGGTCAGGCGAACCATTTTATTGTAGGCACCTCGCAGCTTGAAGGAGAAAACAGGCTGCATGTCCTCGCGCTTCAGCCAGATACGGTTACCGGATCGGGCTGAGAGGTTGGGTGCGAGTTCGAGAGGCGTCTCGATGGCCACATCATAGACGCGGGCGTTGAGGATCTTCTCTAGATAATCGGGAAAATGTTCGGAAGCCATGGCGTCGCGGAGCATAGTAGCGGAAGCAGGAAGCGTAGCGTAGCAGGGTGCGGCGGAATCGGGCAAGCCTCAAGGTAATATGTCCGCATGGAATACCTTTTTTCCGCCGATGGCAGTTTGCTGGGTCTTTTCGTCTCCAGTTTCCTCGCCGCCACATTGCTGCCCGGCGGCTCGGAGGCTGTGCTGTTCGCCGTGGTGCGACTGCACCCCGAGCAGACGACCGCTGCACTCCTGCTTGCCACAGCGGGCAATACCCTGGGCGGCATGAGCACCTATCTGCTGGCGCGCCTGCTGCCGCAGAAGGGGCTGGAACAGCGACTGGCGCCGCGCCTGCCGGTGATTCACCGCTTTGGCACAGCGACGCTGCTTTTCGCCTGGGCGCCGGTCATAGGCGACGTGCTGTGCGCCGCGGCCGGCTGGCTGCGGCTTAACTGGCTGCAGAGCATGCTCTTCATGGCCCTGGGGAAATTCGGTCGCTATGTCCTGGTTGTCGTCGGCACAAGCTTGGCTTGATCCACTGCCACCCGCAGCAGATAGGCCGTCACCAGACCGCCGGCGAGCGCCAGGCTAAGCACTGCGGAAAGCCAGAAGCCCTGCACTCCGGAGGCAGGCAAGATCCAGTCGGTCAGGCCGAGGACATAGCCGCCGCCTAGTCCCACGCCCCACAGCGCAACGGCATAGATGGCCATGGGCATCGCACTCTTCTTGTAGCCGCGCAGCACATTGACTGCCACAGCCTGCAAGGCGTCGAACAGATGGTAGACGGCGACAAAGCCGATCAGCGTTGTCGCCAGTCGCCTCACTTCACTGTCTGCGCTATAGAGGCCGGCAATTCGCCCCGCCCCAAACCATAGCGTGAGGCTGAGCAGCACTCCGACGCTGACGCCGGCGACCAGGCTGGTGAGGCCGACCTGTCTCGCCCGCCGCGGATCACCGGCGCCCAGCGCCTGGCCGGCGAGAACGCCAGCAGCATTTCCCAGTGCCAGGGGCAGCATGAAGGTCAGAGCCGCCAGGTTTGCCGCTATCTGATGCGCAGCCGAGGAGATGGCGCCGAGTCTTGCGATGAATAGCGCCATGAAGGTGAAGGCGGTGACATCGACGAAGAAGGTTGCCCCGATGGGCAGGCCGAGCTTCAACAGACCGAATATCAGCCGCGGCCGCGGCGCACTGAAGCCGGCGAAGACGCGATAGGGCCGGAAGTCTACGGCACGCGCGCACCAGCCCCAGGCCAGAAAACAGCTGAAGCAGCTGATGACTGCCGTGGCCGCAGCACAGCCGGGGCCGCCCATGGCCTGAGGCCCGCCGAATTTTTCCAGGGTGCCAAACATGAATATCCAGTTCATGGGCAGCTTGAGCGCCACGGCTATCAGGTTGAAGGCCATGACCGCACGCGGCAGGCCGATGCCGATGGCGAAGCCGGAGAAAACCCGAAACAGCATCGCGGGAAAAGCGCTCCACGACATGGCGTAAAGATAGGCGCGCACCTTGGTCTCGACTTCCGGCGTCAGCCTTGAGAGCGCCAGCAAGGGTTCGGGATGGCGCAGCAGGACGAAGGCGATGATGGCCAGAAATAGCGCCAGCCAGGCGCTTTGCCTCACCTCCTCGCCGATGTCCTCATGCCGGCCGCCACCCTGGAGTTGGGCAACCGTCGGCGTCAGCGCCAGCAGCACCCCCATGACGGTGACGAAAATGGTGATGTAGATCGAGGCGCCTATGCCCACCGCGGCCAGATCGACGGCAGACAGTCGCCCGGCCATGATGGTGTCGATGACGCCGTTCGCCATCACCGCCACCTGCGCGATCAGCATTGGCCAGGTCAGATGGAGAAGATTGCGCAGAACGGAAGCGTATTTGCTCACTGCAGAATCCTGTTAATGCTTCAACTGTCGGCCTTCACCCGTCCGGGTGTCTCCGTCGAAAGGCCGACCTACGGCGGGTGCAAGTAGCCTAAAATATCATGCTTTCCCAAAAGCCTGACCCCATGTCCGCCCGCCTGCGCGAGATTCCCTACAACTACACCTCATTTTCCGACCGCGAGATCGTCATTCGCCTGTTAGGCAGCGAGGCCTGGAGAGTGCTCGACGAACTGCGCGCAGAGCGCGTTACCGGTCGTTCTGCGCGCATGCTCTACGAAGTGCTCGGCGACATCTGGGTGGTGGAGCGCAATCCTTACCTCGAGGACGACCTGCTCGCCAACCCGGACCGGCGTTCCGCCCTGATAGCGGCACTGCGCCACCGCCTCGCGGAAATCGAGAAGCGCCGTCATGGCAACGAACGCGTCGGGATGTTGCTCGAAGCGGCGCATCAGGCGGTGGGCCGCTTCGAAGCGCGATTTCCGGCGACACTCGCCCTGCGCAAGAGGGTGCTGCGCATTCTCGCCAGGAATACCCGCCGCGACAATATCTGCTTCGACGGTCTCTCCCGCGTCTCTCATGTCTCGGACGCCACAGACTGGCGCGTCGAGTATCCCTTCGTGGTGCTGACCCCGGATACCGAGGAAGAGATCGGTCCTCTGGTACGCGGCTGCATGGAACTCGATCTGACCATCATCCCGCGCGGCGGCGGCACGGGTTACACGGGCGGGGCGGTGCCACTCACCCCCCGTTCCGTGGTCATCAACACCGAGAAACTGATCGACTTGGGTGCCGTCGAGCAAGCTCATCTGCCCGGCGCCGACAAACCCTACGCGACGCTGCGCACGGGTGCCGGCGTGATCACCAAGCGCGCGATGGAGGCTGCGGAAACGGCCGGTCTGGTGTTCGCCTGCGACCCCACCTCGGCCGATGCTTCCTGCATCGGTGGCAACATCGCCATGAACGCCGGCGGCAAGAAGGCCGTTCTCTGGGGCACGGCGCTCGACAATCTGGCCTCCTGGAAAATGGTGACGCCAGACGGTTGCTGGCTGGAAGTCGAACGCCTGGAGCACAACTTCGGCAAGATTCATGAGCAGGAAATCGTCCGCTTCGGACTGAAACGCTTCGACGCCACGGGCAAGAGGCTGCTCTCTGAAGAAACGCTGGAGATTCCCGGACGGCAATTTCGCAAGACGGGCCTGGGCAAGGACGTTACGGACAAGTTTCTCGCCGGGCTTCCGGCCGTGCAGAAGGAAGGCACCGACGGCATCATCACCTCCGCGGTCTGGATCCTGCACAGGATGCCGGCCGTAACGCGCACCGTCTGCCTGGAGTTCTTCGGCCAGGTGAGGGAGTCCGTGCCTTCCATCGTCGAGATCAGCGAGCACTTCAAGCCCGGCGGTGCCGGGGCGCGCTCTGGTGTGCTCCTGGCCGGCCTGGAACACATGGACGAGCGCTATGTCAGGGCGGTGGGATATGCGACCAAGGCCCGCCGCCACGGCCGACCGAAGATGGTATTGATAGGCGACCTGGTCGGCGACGATGAGGCCGCGGTGATGGCGGCGGCCTCCGCGGTGGTGAAGATCGCCAATGTCCGCGGCGGCGAAGGTTTCATCGCCGTGACACCGGAGATGCGGAAAAAGTTCTGGCTCGACCGGGCGAGAACGGCCGCCATCGCCAAGCACACCAATGCCTTCAAGCTGAACGAGGACGTGGTCATACCGCTCGCGCGCATGGGCGACTACTGCGACGGCGTCGAGCGCATCAACATCGAACTTTCCATCGGCAACAAGCTCGCGCTTTGCGATGCGCTCATTGAATTCCTTTCGGCAGACCTGCCGGTGGACGACGGCGACACGGGCCTTGGCGCCGACGAGTTGGTTGGCGACAGACGCGAGGAGGCACTGTCATTGACGGCGTCGGTGCGCGAGCGCTGGCGATGGCTGTTCGACCATCTCGATCTGCCATTGGCGGCGGCAGAGCATGAATTCGCAGCGCAAGGCATTGTCGTCGGACCCTTGTCCAACAAGGCGGCAAATCCGACGCTGTTCCATCGGCTGCAGGACTATTCACTGCGCGTGTCCTGGAAGAGCGAGCTCGCCGCACCGCTGTCCGCGATTTTCGACGGCAAGTCCTATCGCAAGATCAACGAGCGCATCACCGCCCTCCACCAGGAGGTGCTGCGCGGGCGCGTCTTCGTCGCGCTGCACATGCACGCCGGCGACGGCAATGTGCACACCAATATCCCGGTCAACTCCGACGACTATGCCATGCTCGCCGCCGCCAACAAGGCCGTTGCCCGCATCATGAAACTGGCACGGGAGCTTGGCGGCGTCATCTCCGGCGAGCACGGCATAGGCATCACCAAGCTGGAGTTCCTCAGTGCCGAGGAGATCCGCCCCTACCAGGAATACAAGCAGAGAATCGACCCGGAAGGCCGCTTCAACAAGGGCAAGCTCCTGCCCGGCGGCGATCTCGCCAACGCCTACACGCCTTCCTTCAGCCTGCTGGGCACGGAAAGCCTGATCATGGAACAGTCCGAGATCGGCAAGATTTCCGACATGGTCAAGGACTGTCTGCGTTGTGGCAAGTGCAAACCCGTTTGTTCGACCCATGTGCCGCGCGCCAACCTGCTCTACAGTCCGAGGAACAAGATTCTCGGCACCTCGCTCCTGATCGAGGCCTTTCTCTACGAAGAACAGACGCGGCGCGGCATCTCGCTGCAACACTTCGACGAGTTCTCCGACGTGGCCGACCATTGCACGATCTGCCACAAGTGCCTGAACCCTTGTCCCGTGGACATCGACTTCGGCGATGTCTCGGTCTCCATGAGAAACTTCCTGCGCCGTCAGGGCAAGAAGAAATTCAATCCGGGAACCGCCGCGGCCATGGCTTTCCTGAACGCCACCGACCCGGCCACGATCAAGCTGATACGCACAGGCATGATACGTTTCGGCTACGCGGCGCAGCGTTTGCTGTACAAGGCAGCCAGGGCGCTGGGGCTCACGCGCGACGGGGTCAAACATCCGCCGGCGACGCTGGGCCGGCCGGGGCTGAAGGCCCAGATCATCCATTTCGTGAACAAGCCCATGCCCGGCGGCCTGGCCAAGCGTACCTCGCGTGCGCTGCTCGACATCGAAGACGACAAGGTCATTCCCGTCATACGCGACCCACGACAGACCGATGCAGATGCCGTCTTCTACTTCCCCGGCTGCGGCTCGGAACGCCTGTTTTCGCAAGTGGGGCTGGCCACCCAGGCGATGCTCTACCATGTCGGCGTGCAGACCGTTCTGCCGCCGGGCTATCTGTGCTGCGGCTATCCACAGACGGCGAGCGGCGACGATGAGTCGGGCAACCGCATCACCACCGACAACCGCGTGCTGTTCCATCGCGTCGCCAATACCCTCAACTATCTCGACATCAAGACCGTGATCGTCTCCTGCGGCACTTGCCTCGATCAGCTCGCGAAATACGAATTCGAAAAAATATTCCCCGGCTGCCGCCTGCTCGACATTCACGAATACTTGCTGGAGAAAGGCGTGAAGCTCTCCGGCGTTTCCGGGACGCGCTACATGTACCATGATCCCTGCCACTCGCCGATGAAAAACCACAACCCGCTCAAGGTGGTCAATGCCCTGATGGGCCAGCCGGTGGTGCAAAACGACCGCTGCTGCGGCGAGTCCGGCACGCTGGCGGTGTCCCGCCCCGACATCTCGACCCAGGTGCGCTTCCGCAAGCAGGAGGAAATGGAGAAGCAGGCCTCGGGGCTGCGCGCAGACGGCTTCGCCGGGGAGGTGAAAATCCTCACCTCCTGCCCTTCCTGCCTGCAAGGCCTATCCCGCTATGATGACGACGCCGGAACCAGCGCCGACTACATCGTCGTGGAAATGGCCAGGACTCTGCTCGGACCGCGCTGGATGGCCGATTATGTGGAGAAGGCAAACAGCGGCGGCATAGAAAGGGTGTTGCTGTAATTGCTCATAGGCATTCTGCATTCCTGAGTGCTAGACTTAACAGGCCATCATGAACCCTGTCGAAGGCTGCGAATTGTGCGATCTTCCCGGCGGCGAAATCGTCTGGGAGGATGCGCTTTGCCGCGCGGTGCTGGTCAAAGGGGGCGAAGGGAGGGATTATCCGGGTTTCTGCCGGGTGATATGGAAGGCCCATGTCGGCGAGATGACCGATCTCACGGCCACGGACAGGCGCCATCTGATGGCGCTGGTATTTGCCACCGAAGCGGCGCTGCGCGCCTGCTTGCGGCCGACAAAAATCAACCTCGCCAGCCTCGGCAACGTCGTACCCCATCTTCACTGGCATGTCATACCTCGCTTTGCCGACGACCGCCATTTCCCAGCGCCAATCTGGGCTGCGGCCAAACGCCAAACCTCTCCGTCCCGACCTGTCGTGGCAAGTACTATGCTGCGTCAGGCCATCGAGTCTGCATTGGCCGAGGAACAGGGCGGGGGCATCGTATGACCCGCCACTCCGAGTTGCCTCTGCCTGACGCTGGAGAACGACCCAAGGTCAGCCAGCCGCCCGCCCTCACCGCTGCGCCAGCCTGCCGCATCTGGCTGGCCGGCTTGCCGCTGACTAACCCGCCCCATGCGCAGACCTTGCTCCTGCAACAGATGGAGTTGCTCGAACGCAGCGATCTGCCGGCCAATGAGCGGCTGCAAATCCTTGAACTGCTGCGCGAGCCCATCCGCTTCGTGCAGAATGAATGCGCCCGCCGCTTCGTCGGCAAGCCCTTGCCGCTGGCAGATTCGGAGCAAGAGGCTTACGCTGCCAGTCAGGCGCTGTGGCAAAGGCTGGAAACAAATTACCGGCACTGCCTGCAAACCTTCAAAGACACAGAAGCGGCGCTGGTCGCCCAGCGTTCTCTTGCTGTGATCGAAGCGGCCCTGAACGATTCCTATCGTGCCGGCATCCTCCCTGCCGCATGGCATTGGCGAGGGCTGCATCAGGTCTATCGCGCCGCAGAGGGGCTGGGCGTGACCCGGCATGGCCAAGGTAGCCTGGGCAAGACTGTGGCAGAGGCTTACCTGGAGGCGCTCCTGGTCGCCGCGGCCCATCCTTTCGAACTCAGCCAGAAACAGCTCGCCCTGGTCACGATTTGGGCGCAGCGTTGGGCAGCCAAGGTGAAAATCCTGGCTGCTTCTCCCGTTGGGGTGAAGACGCCAGCCCTGATCGTCGATCTCGCCAGCGAGCAGCCGGGCGCATTCAAACGCCTGGGGGAAGTTAGCCAGGAATTCCGCTGGCTGGAGTTAAGCAGCCTGCGCAAGAGCCTCAAGAAGAGACTTTTGCGATTGGCGCACGGCGAATCGCCGGAGTCCCTGCAACTCGGCAAGGAATGCGTGCAACCGGCCTGCGAGGCACTGCTAGCGCAGGTCTACCAGTATTGGTGCAAGGGAGATCCAGGACAGAGCGTACGCGTGCGGCGCAGCGCCACCTGCCCTCTGGTGGGCGGTGCAAAGGCCATCCACTTTTATCTTTCGGGACAGGTTTTCAGCCAGCCCGGCGAAGCTGTCACTCTCAGCAAGCAAGAGCACGAAGAGATCGCCACTTTCGGCCGTATCGCCATCCACCACGATCAAATTCAGCAACAGACCTTTGAATCATGGCAGTTGCTGGAGGAAGAACCCACGGCACTGCTGCTCACTCGCCCGCTCGACCAGCCGGGGCTGCGGCTATGCAGCGGTCAGTTGCTGGCAGTGCAGCCGGACAATGCCCAGAGGCTGGGCAAGGTGGGCTGGGTGGCAAGCGGCAAGGACAAGCTCATCGCCGGCATATACCTCCTGCCAGGCAAGCCACTGGCGGTAGCGCTTCGCGGCAGCGGCATCACCGCCTTGCATGAAAAATTCTCTCCGGGCTTCCTCCTGCCCGCCATCTTGCCGCTGGGGGAGCCTGCCAGCATTGTCATGCCCAAGGGCTATTTCCGTCCCGGCCGCATCATAGAAATTTACAGCGACCACTCGCGCCAGGTCCATCTCAGCCAGTTGCTCGAACGCGGCACCGACTTCGAGCGCGCCGACTTCACCTGGACATGAAGTCGCCCTGAGCAAATGATGTTTAACTTCTTTGGAGAATCCAGCATGCCGACCACCTGGTTCCTCGTCGCCAACGCAAGCCAGCGCCAAGGAGCTGGCCGTGGATTTAGCCTTGTAAACTATTGGCCAGACACGCGCTGCGGCGGGAAACGGACGGAGAAACGGCTGCCCGATCCGGGCTGGCTCTCTATCTCCAGCGTAGCCTGGTGCCGCGTCAGGACATGCTTGACGATGGCCAGGCCCAGGCCGGTGCCGCCCGATTCGCGCGAGCGACCACGATCGACGCGGTAGAAGCGTTCGGTGAGGCGCGGGATGTGCTGGGCTTCGATGCCGATGCCGTCGTCCTTGACGCTGAAGATGCCGCTGCCGTCAGGAAGACTCTCCCAGGAGATGCGGATACTGCCACCCTCCGCCGTATAGCGCACGGCATTGCTGGCCAGGTTGCCGAAGGCGCTCTGAAGTTCCGCGCGGCTGCCCAGAAGGAATCCGGGCGGCGGCGCGGCGAGAATGATTTGCTGGCGCCCTGAGGAAAGCGCCCTGGCCTCTTCGGCCACCCCTGCCAACAAGTCGGCCAGGGCCACCCTCTCCTCGGTCGGCGCCAGGGTTCCGGTCTCGAGTGCGGAGAGCGTGAGCAAGTCCTCGACCAGGCGCTCCATACGCAGCGCCTGGTCGCTTGCCAGACCCAGGTAGCGCTCGGCCTCCGCAGCAGGAATCTCGCCAAGACCGTCGAGCAGGGTTTCGAGAAAACCGCTGACCACGGTCAGCGGCGTCTTCAATTCGTGGGAGACATTGGCGACGAAATCGCGGCGCATGGTCTCCAGTTTTTCCAACTGGCTGATGTCGCGTGACATCAGCAACTTCTGTTCCTCGCCGTAGGGGACGACCTGCAAGGCCAGGGTGCGCCCCGGAGTGCGGCTGGGGTGCAAGACCAGAGGCTCGGCGTACTGGCCAGCTTCGAGATAGCTGACGAAGTCCGGATCACGCAGCAGGTTTGTCACCGGGCAGCCTCTATCCTGGGCGAGGCTGAGGCCGAGATGACCCTCGGCGGTGGCATTCAGCCATTCGATGGCATGATCTCCATCGAGCACCACGACGCCGTCAGGCAAGGCCTGGGCGGCGCTGCGAAAGCGCTCCAGCCCCCCCGAGAGTTCGAGTTGGCGCTCGGCCGCCCGGCGACTGCGTCTATGCAGCAGGGCGAACACCCCTTCCCAGGCCCCGATGGCCTCTGGAACCGGGGTGCCGGTGGGCTGATCCAGCCAGCGGACGAGCCTGGACAGGTGGAACAGATGATGGCCAATGAACAAGACCAGGCCTGCCATCGCCGCGGCAACGCCCCACCATGACCCTTTAACAGCCCATGCGACAAGGGCGGCAAAGACGAGCAGGGCGAGACAGAGCATCGCCTCCAGCCTGACGGTGATCACGGGTCCTGCGCCGAAAGAGTCGCCGAGAGGCGATAACCGCTGCCGCGCACTGTCTGTATCAGCGCGTCGTGGCCGCTGACCTCCAGGACGGCGCGCAGTCGTCTGATATGAACATCGACCGTGCGCTCCTCAACAAAGACGTGATCGCCCCAGACCTGGTCGAGAAGCTGGGTGCGGCTATGCACCCTTTCGGCATGGGTCATGAGAAAATGCAGCAGGCGGAACTCGGTGGGGCCAAGCTTCACTTCCTGGCTATCGACGGTGATGCGATGCGTGGCCGGATCGAGCCGCAGTCCGCCAATTTCCACCGTATCCTCTGTCGTCTGCGGCGCACGGCGGCGCAATACCGCCTTGATGCGGGCGAGCAGTTCGCGCGGCGAGAAGGGCTTGGTGATGTAATCGTCGGCACCTGTCTCGAGGCCGAGTATCTTGTCCTGCTCGTCGCCGCGGGCCGTCAGCATGATGATGGGCACGGCGCGGGTGCGCTCGTCATTGCGCAGGCGGCGGGCGAGTTCGATGCCGCTCATTCCCGGCAGCATCCAGTCGAGCAGGATCAGGTCGGGTAGTTCTTTGTTCACCTGGCGCAAGGCCTCTTCGGCATCGCCCACCGTCACCACGACATGGCCGGCGCGCGTCAGGTTGGCGGAGATCAGGACCTGGATCGCCGGTTCATCTTCCACTACCAGTACGTTTGCAGTCATGTCGACATTTGACCCTAGCGGAAACAGGGATTGTATTGCCGTGCGGTGACAGTTTGATTACAGCCTTGATTGCCGCCGAATGCCCCCATATTGGCATACACTGCCGCAGCTTCTGCGCTATGATAATCTGTTCGATTTGATAAAAAATACCATTATGGCTGGCTTCGACAAGCACACTTTGACTCCTAGCGAAATAAAGCTGCACCAGAAATCGCGGCAGCTTGAGATCTCCTTTCCCGATGGCAAGACTTTCACGCTCAGCCATGAGTTTCTCAGGGTCAATAGCCCCTCGGCTGAAGTGCGCGGCCATGGCCCGGGACAGGAAGTATTGCAGAGCGGAAAGCGCAACGTCGCCATCACCGGCCTCGAACCGGTCGGCAATTACGCGGTTCAACCAACCTTTTCCGACGGCCACGATACCGGCATCTATTCCTGGGATCTGCTCTACGATCTGGGCTCTCACCAGGAGGAGCTCTGGCAGGACTATCTGGCCAGGCTGGAAGCGGCCGGCGCCAATCGCGACATTGATGCCAGCACCCAGGCTCCCAAGTCGCCTGCAGCAGGCGGTTGCGGCCACCACCACTGAATATGTCGGACAGACAAACCCACTTCGGCTTCGAGGAAGTCCCGGAGAGCGAAAAAGCGCGGCGCGTCGCCGGCGTATTCTCCTCGGTCGCAGAAAAATACGACGTCATGAACGACTTGATGTCTCTGGGACTGCATCGGCTCTGGAAACAATTTGCCATCCAGATCTCGGGCGTGAAAACGGGTGAGCGCGTGCTCGACGTCGCCGGCGGTACGGCCGACCTGGCACTCGCCCTCGCCCGCCGCGTTGGCAGTTTCGAACAGACCGGCGGCCAGGTCTGGCTGACAGACATCAATAATGCGATGCTTGGAGTCGGCCGCGACCGCCTGCTTGACCACGGCATTCTGGCACCCGCGGCGCAGTGCGATGCCGAGAAACTGCCTTTCCCGGACGACTATTTCGATTGCGTCACCGTCGCCTTCGGCTTGCGCAACATGACCCACAAGGAGCTGGCGCTGGCCGAGATGCGGCGCGTGCTGCGTCCCGGTGGCCGCCTCCTGGTGCTGGAATTCTCCAAAGTGTGGAAGCCCCTGCAAGCCGCCTACGATGTCTATTCTTTCAAGATTCTGCCCTGGCTGGGAGCCAAGGTGGCCGGCGACGCCGACAGCTATCGCTACCTGGCCGAATCCATCCGCATGCATCCCGACCAGGAAACGCTCAAAACGATGATGGAACAAGCAGGCCTGGAGAGAGTCGAATACTTCAATCTGACGGCAGGCGTGGTAACCTTACACCGAGCTTACAAACTTTGACCCCAAAGGAGCATCCATGAAACGTATATTCCTGACACTCTTCACAGCCTTCCTGGTTTTTGGTTTGACTGTCCATGAAGCCGAGGCCAAGCGCCTGGGCGGCGGAGCGTCCTCCGGCATGAACCGCAGCGGCAATGTCATGAATAAACAAGCGGTGCCACCCAAGCCGGCAGCACCCGTCGCAGCGCCGGCTGCCGCCCCCGCTGCTCCGGCGGCTCCTGCCCGCTCGCCCTGGATGGGCATGCTGGGCGGCTTGGCCCTGGGCGCGGGAATCGGCGCATTGCTCGGCCACTTCGGCATGGGCGGCCTGGGCGGTGGCTTCGGCGGCATCCTGATGGCTCTCCTGGCTGGCGCAGCGGTCTTTTTCCTGATCCGCATGTTCATGAACCGCAACCAGCAGCCCCAGCCTCTCCAGTACGCCGGCGCCGGCCCTGGCGGCCAGGTTCCTTTCGAGCCCATGGCTTCTGGCAATGGCGCAGCAGCGGCCACGACGGCAACGACAGGCAGCATTCCGGCGGGCTTTGATGTCGATGGCTTTGTGCGTCAGGCCAAGCTCAACTTCGTCCGCCTGCAGGCATCCAATGACGCCGGCAATATGGACGATATCCGTGCCTTCACCACCCCGGAAATGTTTGCCGAGATCCAGCTCGAATACCAGGAGCGGAACAAGGCGGCACAGCAGACCGATGTGGTGCAGTTGAATGCGGAGCTCCTAGACATCTCCACTGAAGGTAACCGGCAAATTGCCAGCGTGCGCTTCAACGGCAGCATCCGCGAGAGTGCAAATGCCGCGCCGGAAGCCTTCGATGAGGTCTGGCACCTGGCCAAGGCCGCAGACGGCAGCCAGGGCTGGGTCATCGCCGGGATTCAACAGTACGCGTAACTCATGCTTGACCGGGCCGCACAGGTCACCCTCGCCGCCCTCAATCACCTGCTACAGGATGCAGAGTGGGCGAGGGTGCGTCTCGCACCTTTTGTCGGACGAACGGCAAGGCTGACGCTGCCGCCATGGCGGCTCGATTTCACCATAGATGCGGACGGCCAGCTCGCAGCGGCCAATACCGCAGAACCTGACGTAGAGATTTCCCTGCCCGCAGGTACGCCTTTTCTGGCGCTCTCCGGGCGGGAAGCCGTGGCGCGTGTCGTCCGCATCAGCGGTTCGGCCGAGTTCGCGGATGCTCTGGGCTTTGTGCTGCGCAAGCTGCGCTGGGATTATGAGGAGGACCTCTCAAAAGCGGTCGGAGACATCGCCGCCCACCGCATCGCCGGAATGATTAATGTCTTCAGCGCCTGGCAACGCCAGGCCGCAACAAACCTGGCGGAGAACTTCGCCGAATATTTCACCGAGGAACAGCCGACGCTGGCCAAGCCGGCTGCGGTGGCAGACTTCGTCGCGAACGTCGAGGCTCTGCGCGACGACTTGGCACGGCTGGAAAAGCGCGTTTCGCGCATTCCTTCCTGACTCCCTGCTTGCCACTAAGGGCTGGCTTTTGAGTCGAATGTAGACTAGACTGTCCAGTCCATTTCGGCCCCAGGAAACCCATGAGTCAAGCGGAGGATCCAGTATCGCTCGACAGCCGCCAGCGCCTGATCAAGGCTGCGGCTGAAGCCTTCATGGAAGTGGGCTATCGCGCCAGCATTGACAGCATCGCTGCGCGCGCCGGCGTGGCCAGGCAAACCCTCTACAATCATTTCCGCAGCAAGACCGATTTGTTCAGCGAAGTGGCTCACGTTGCCGCTGGAGACATATTGGTATCCCTGGACGGGAATGCTGGCGATATTCGCGACAGTCTTCTGCGCTTTGGTGCCGCCTTGAGGCAACGGATGATAGGCGACGAAGGCTTGGCCATGTTCCGCATCCTGAGTGCAGAAATGCCGCGCTTCCCCGATCTGGGTCAGGCCTTTTTCAGCAAGGGCTCGGGGCAGATGGTCCGACAACTTGCAAAGTATTTTGCGCGCGCCATGAGCGATGGCACGCTGCGCAAGGACGCCCCCCTGTTCGCCGCCGAAATGCTTCTTTCCATGCTGAGTTATGACCGCACCCGCCGGCTGTTCGGCGCGCCAATGCTCGCGGCCGCCAAGGAAAAAGAACGCATTGCCGAGATCGTCGATTGTTTCCTCCGGGCTTTCTCCCCGGAACGTTGAAGGAATTCTTATGAACAAGTTTGCCTGCCCACTTCTGCTCAGCACACTGCTGGCCGCTTGCGGCCAAAGCGGCGGCCCCGGCCAAGCCGGAGCCATGCCGCCGCCGGAGGTTTCCGTGCTGACCGTCGCCCCTGAGCGCATCGCGCTGACCACTGAGTTGCCGGGGCGCCTGGAAGCCTCCCGGGTCGCGCAAGTTCGCGCACGCGTGGCCGGCATTGTGCTGCAAAGAGCGTTTCGCGAAGGCAGCGAGGTGAAAGCGGACGAGATATTGTTCCGCATTGAGCCTGCGCCTTTCCAGGCGGCGCTTAACAGCGCGCAGGCGTCACTCGCCAAGGCGGAAGCGGCCCTGGCGCAGTCCAACCTGAAAGTTCAACGCTACCGGCCACTGGTGGAAACCAGCGCCATCAGCAAGCAGGAATACGACGACGCCCTCACTGCACAGAGTCAAGCGAGCGCCGATCTCGCAGCAAGCAAAGCAGCGCTGGATACGGCGCGCCTGAATCTGGGCTACGCAACTGTCGCCGCACCGATTTCCGGCCGTATCGGACGCGCCCTGGTCACCGAAGGCGCACTGGTAGGTCAGGGCGAGGCCACGCCCTTGGCGATGATTCAGCAACTCGATCCCATCTATGTCAATCTGACTCAATCCAGCACAGAGATCTCGCGTCTGAAACAGGCGTTGGCGAGCGGCCAGTTGAAGAGTGCCGGTCAGGGGCAAGCCAAAGTGACTCTGGTCTCCGAGGACGGGCGCATCTACCCGCATCCGGGCAAGCTGTTCTTCTCCGACCTGACGGTAGATGAGAGTTCCGGCGCGATTCTGCTGCGCGCCGAATTCCCGAACCCGCAGCGCGACCTGCTGCCCGGCATGTATGTGCGTGCCCGGCTGGAACAGGCGGTCAATGAGAAGGCTATCACCGTGCCGCAACAGGCGGTAATGCGCAGCACCGACGGCGCCTCGGTGTGGCTGGTCGGGCTGGACGGCAAGGTGGCCGCGCAGGCAGTCACGGCGGATGTCCAGCAGGGCGGAAAATGGATTGTCAGCCAGGGCTTGAAGGCGGGCGACCGGGTCATTGTCGAAGGTCTGCAAAAAGCCAAGCCGGGAGCCGTCGTCAAGCCCATGCCCTGGCAAGCCGCAGTGGCCAGCGCACCGGCCAAGTAAGGGAGCAGCACATGGTCAAATTTTTCATCGATCGCCCGGTTTTTGCCTGGGTGATCGCACTGTTCATTCTGCTCGGAGGTGCGCTGGCAGTAACCCAACTGCCTGTCGCGCAATATCCGACGATAGCGCCGCCCTCCATCGTGGTCACGGCCACCTATCCTGGCGCTACCGCCAAGACGCTGGATGAAAGCGTGACCAGCCTGATCGAACAGGAAATGAACGGCGCCGAAGGCCTGCAATATATCGAATCCCAGAGCGAGGCAAACGGCCAGGCCACGATCACCGTGACGTTTCAACCGGGCACGAATCCCGACCTGGCGGCGGTTGATGTCCAGAATCGTTTGAAGCGCGTGGAACCTCGACTGCCGCAGGCAGTGACGCAGCAGGGCGTATTTGTCACCAAGGCGCGCAGCAATTTTCTGCTGTTTACCACCTTGTCCTCCACCGATGGCAGGCTCGATCCGGTCGCGTTGGGCGACTATATGTCGCGCAATGTATTGAACGAAATCCGGCGCGTTCCCGGCGTCGGGCAGGCGCAGTTGTTCGGCACAGAGCGGGCTATGCGCATCTGGATCGACCCGGCAAAGCTGGTCGGCCTGAAGCTGACCCCGGCAGACGTCGCCAACGCCATCCGCAATCAGAATGCGCAAGTCGCTTCCGGAACGCTGGGCGACTTGCCCAGTCCCGATGCGCAACGCTTTGCCGCGCCGATTGTCGTGACCGGCCAGTTGGCAACGCCCGCGGCATTCGGCAACATTGTGCTGCGCGCCAATCCCGACGGCTCGACGGCGCGCCTCTCCGATGTTGCGCGGATCGAGATCGGCGGCCAAAGCTATGCCACCTCGGCCCGCATAAACGGCAAGCCGATTTCCGCAGTCGGCGTGCAACTGTCGCCAACCGCGAATGCCCTGGCCACGGCAAAGGCGGTACGGGCAAAAATGAATGACCTGTCGAGATATTTCCCGGCCGGCGTCAAATACGAAATCCCCTACGACACCTCGCTGTTCGTGCAAATCTCCATAGAGGAAGTGGTCAAGACCCTGCTTGAAGCCGTGCTGCTGGTGTTCCTGGTGATGTACCTGTTCTTGCAGAACATCCGCTATACACTGATCCCCACCATCGTGGTGCCAGTGGCACTGATGGGTACTTTCGCATCCTTGGCGGCCTTCGGCTACTCCATCAATGTCCTGACCATGTTCGGTATGGTTCTGGCGATAGGCATCCTGGTCGACGACGCCATCGTGGTGGTGGAAAACGTCGAGCGCATCATGCGCGAGGAAGGGCTGCCGCCAAGAGACGCGACACGCAAGGCCATGGGACAGATTACCGGGGCGATCATCGGCATCACCCTGGTGCTGACGGCCGTATTCATCCCGATGGCTTTTTTTGGCGGCGCTGTCGGTGCGATCTACCGTCAATTCACGCTGTCACTGGTGTCGTCGATGCTGTTCTCGGCACTGATGGCATTGACGCTGACACCGGCGCTTTGCGCGACGCTCTTGAAACCTGTACCTGCCGGCCAGCACCACGAGAAGAAGGGCTTCTTCGGCTGGTTCAATCGCAGCTTCCAGAAGAGTGCCAATAGCTATCAAGGCATCGTCGAGAGAATGCTGAAGAAGACCGGGCGCTATGTGGTGCTCTATGTTTTGATCATCGCTGGCGTCGGATTCCTCTACATGGGGCTGCCGTCATCGTTTCTGCCATTCGAGGACCAGGGTTTCCTGATCACCAATGTCCAGTTGCCGCCCGGCGCAAGCGCCAGCCGAACCACGGACGTTCTCGAAAAAGTCGAACAATATTATTTGCTGCAGCCACCGATCGCGCGCACTCTCACGGTCACCGGTTTCAGTTTTTCCGGCAGCGGCCAGAACGCCGGCCTGGTGTTTACGCCGCTCACGGACTGGAGTGAGCGCGCGGCCGACCAGTCAGCCACCGCGATCGCCGGTCGCGCCTTTGGAGCCCTGTCAACGATTCGCGACGCCATCATTTTCCCGGTCAACCCGCCGCCCATCAGAGAACTCGGCAATGCCACCGGCTTTACCTTCCGCCTCCAGGATCGCGGCGGGCTCGGCCACGAGGCATTGCTGGCGGCACGCAACCAACTGCTCGGCATGGCGGCAAAGAGTCCGGTGCTTGCCGGCACCCGTCCGGAAGGACTGGAAGATACGCCGCAATTGCAGTTGGACATCGATCGCGACAAGGCTAATGCCTTGGGCGTGTCATTCGCCGATATCAACAGTACGCTCTCGAACTCGCTCAGCGCCGCCTATATCAATGACTTCCCGAACATGGGCAGGCAGCAGAGGGTGATCCTGCAAGCCGATGCGCCGCGGCGCCTGCAGCCGGAAGACTTGCTCAAAATGTATGTGCGCAACGGCCAGGGCACCATGGTGCCGTTCTCTTCTTTTGCGCGCTCGCACTGGATCGTCGGGGCGGTCCAGTTATCGCGCTACAACGGCTATCCGGCCCTGAAGATTTCCGGCGACGCGGCAAAGGGGCGCAGTACCGGCGAGGCTCTGGACGAAATGGAGAAGCTGGCGCGGCAGTTGCCAGCAGGCTTCGGCTTTGAGTGGACCGCGGGCTCCTACGAAGAAAAAATGTCCGGGTCGCAAGCACCTGCCCTGTTCGCATTGTCGCTCCTGGCGGTTTTCCTGTGCCTGGCGGCGCTTTATGAAAGCACTTCAATCCCCTTCTCGGTAATCCTGGTGGTGCCGCTGGGCATACTCGGGGCCCTGCTTGGCGCCACCTTGCGCGGCATGCCCAACGATGTCTATTTCAAGGTCGGTTTGATCGCCATCATTGGCCTGTCTGCCAAGAACGCGATCCTGATCATCGAATTCGCGAAGGACCTGCAGGCCGAGGGAAAGGATCTGGTGGAAGCCACGCTGGAAGCGGTCCATCTGCGCTTCCGTCCGATATTGATGACCTCGCTCGCCTTCATCCTCGGCGTCTTGCCCCTGGTCGTCGCCAGCGGCGCCGGATCTGCCAGTCAGCGGGCGATCGGTACAGGCGTCATGGGTGGCATGATTACCGCAACCGTGCTCGCTATCTTTCTGGTGCCAGTTTTCTTCGTCGTGGTGCGCAGCTTCTTCAAGGGCAGCGAGCGGCAACGCAAGATGTACGCCGCGCACATGCAAGAGATAGCCCGCGAGGAGGACAAACATGAATAAGCCCCTCCTGATCGCGTCCATCCTCGCTGTCAGCCTCGTTGGCGGTTGCTCACTTAACCCGCAGTACAATCGCCCTGAGCCACCCGTCGCAGAGAGCTACCCCGCAGATCCGGCAGGCAAGGGCATGAAGAGCGCAAGCGAAATGAGCTGGCGCGAATTCTTTCCCGATCAGCGTTTGCAGGCGCTGATCGCAGCCGCGCTGGAGAACAACCGCGATTTGCGTACGGCCGCATTGCGCATCGAGGAAGCACGCGCTTTATACAATATCCAGTCTGCCGACCTTTTGCCCACCGTGAATCTTGGCGCCAGCGGCAGCCGCGTTCGCACGCCTGCCAGCCTGTCATTGTCCCGACAGGAAGTGGTGAGCAGCAACTATCAAGTCGGCTTGAGCCTGGCCTCTTTCGAACTCGATTTCCTCGGCCGCGTCCGCAGCCTCAATGAGGCGGCGCTGAGTCTCTATCTTGCCAGCGAAGAAGCGCGGCAAGCAGCGCAGATCAGCCTCATAGCAGAAGTCGCCAAGGCTGCCTTGGCCGAGCGGGCCTTCGCCGAGCAGCAGGATCTGGCGCAGAAAACCTTGAATGGGCGCGAAGCATCCTACAAACTGGCCAAACAACGCTTCGATGTCGGCGCATCGTCGTCGCTCGATCTGCGTCTGAATGAAACCCAGGTACTGGCTGCGCGCATCGCTCTGCTGGTGCTCGAGCGGCAACGCGCACAAGCGATGAACGGGTTGACGCTGTTGACCGGCAAACCGCTGCGTGAGTTGCCCGCGCTGCAAGCGCTCGCCGAACAGGGGATTGTGAGCGAACTTCCCGCCGGCCTGCCCTCCGACTTGTTAACGCAAAGGCCCGATATCCGCGCCGCCGAACTGCGCCTGAAGGCGGCGAACGCCAATATCGGCGCAGCCCGCGCCGCCTTTTTCCCGAAGATCTCCCTGACCGCAGGCTTCGGCACTGCCAGCAATGCCTTGTCTGGCTTGTTCGATTCCGGCTCGCGAACCTGGTCGTTCGCGCCACAACTCTTGCTGCCGATTTTCGATGCCGGCCGCAACCAGGGCAATCTGACTCTGGCAGAGGTGCGCAAGAATCTGGCCATCACCGACTACGAACGGATTGTTCAGACCGCCTTCCGCGAAGTGGCCGATGCGCTGGTGGCGCGAGCGTCGCTGGATCAACAAGTTGATGCGCAAGGCGCGACGCTGGAGGCGCAAGCGGATCGCTTGCGCCTGGCCGAGCAGAGATACCGGAATGGTATCTCCAGCTATATCGAGGTGTTAGATGCGCAGCGGGAATTGTTCGCGGCAGAACAGTCACTGGTTCTGGCGCGACTGCTGCGCTTGACCAATGCCATTGATTTGTACCGATCTCTCGGCGGCGGCTTGAGTAGAAATTAAAAAAGGCGGCCTAAGCCGCCTTTTCATCCTCAGTGAACGCGCTTGCGCAGCTTCTCGATTGCGGCAAGCTGTGCAATGGCTTCAGCCAGTTCCCCTTGGGCGCGGGCGTAGTCGAGCTCTGATTTCCTGCTGGCCATCGCTTCCTCGGCATTCTTCTTCGCTTCAAGAGCCTTGGCCTCGTCAAGATCCTTGCCCCGGATCGCAGTGTCGGCCAGTACGGTCACCTTGCCCGGCTGCACTTCAAGAATGCCGCCTGCGACAAAGAACAGCTCTTCGGCTTCCTGATCGGGCAGCCGCAAGCGCACAGTTCCCGGCTTGATGCGGGTCAGAAGAGGCATGTGGCCGGGCAAGATGCCCAACTCACCGGCTTCTCCGGGCAGCACGACGAACTCTGCCAATCCGGAAAAGACGGACTCTTCGGCACTGACAACGTCAACATGCATGGTCATGGCCATAGTTCTTTACCCCTTATTGAAGCGTCTTGGCCTTCTCGAACGCCTCGTCTATGGTCCCGACCATGTAGAACGCCTGCTCCGGCAGGTGATCGCATTCGCCGCTGATAATCATCTTGAAGCCGCGGATGGTCTCCTTGAGGGAGACGTACTTTCCGGGAGAACCTGTAAACACTTCGGCGACGAAGAATGGCTGGGACAGGAAGCGTTGCACCTTGCGCGCGCGATAGACAAGCAACTTGTCTTCGGGTGCGAGTTCGTCCATTCCCAGAATCGCGATGATATCGCGCAATTCCTTGTAGCGCTGCAACGTCTGCTGCACGCCGCGAGCGGTGTCGTAATGCTCCTGGCCGATGACGTTCGGGTCGATCTGGCGCGAAGTGGAGTCGAGCGGATCGACGGCGGGGTAGATACCCAGGGAGGCGATGTCGCGCGAGAGCACGACGGTGGCGTCCAGGTGGCCGAAGGTCGTGGCGGGGCTGGGGTCGGTCAAGTCATCCGCCGGCACATACACGGCCTGGATGGAGGTGATCGAGCCGACCTTGGTCGAGGTGATGCGCTCCTGCAGTCGGCCCATTTCTTCCGCCAGCGTCGGCTGATAGCCCACGGCGGAGGGCATGCGGCCAAGCAGCGCCGAAACTTCCGTGCCGGCCAGGGTGAAGCGGTAGATGTTGTCGACAAAGAACAGAACGTCGCGGCCTTCGTCGCGGAAGGATTCCGCCATGGTCAGACCGGTCAGCGCCACACGCAGGCGGTTGCCCGGCGGCTCGTTCATCTGGCCGTAGACCAGCGCCACCTTGTCGAGAACGCTGGAGTCCTTCATCTCATGGTAGAAATCGTTGCCCTCGCGGGTGCGCTCGCCGACCCCGGCGAAAACTGAATAGCCGCTGTGCTCGATGGCGATGTTGCGGATCAGCTCCATCATATTGACCGTCTTGCCCACACCGGCGCCGCCGAACAGGCCGACCTTGCCGCCCTTGGCGAAGGGACAAATCAGGTCGATCACCTTGATGCCGGTCTCGAGCAATTCGTTGGTCGAGGACAGTTCGTCGAACTTCGGCGCGCTCTGGTGGATGGAGCGGCGAACCTCGGTTGGTATCGGACCGGCTTCGTCGATCGGACGGCCCAACACGTCCATGATCCGGCCCAATGTCGCTGTTCCCACCGGGACCGAGATCGGCTTGCCGGTATTTTGCACCATGACGCCACGGCGCAAACCGTCCGAGGTTCCCAGGGCAATTGTCCGGACCACGCCGTCGCCCAGCTGCTGCTGCACTTCAAGCGTCAGCTCCGTGCCTTCCAGCGTCAGAGCGTCATACACTTTTGGCATCTCGCTGCGCTTGAACTGAACGTCCACCACCGCGCCGATGCACTGAACGATTTCACCTTGACTCATCGTCATTCCCCAAACAATAGATATATTTAAACTGCCGCGGCCCGGCGACTTGGTCTCGCCGTAACCTTCGCTTTACTCATGTAAGTCTCGCCCATCGCGTGGCCGTGCCGCGTCAAACCGCCGCAGCACCGCCGACGATCTCTGCAATCTCTTTCGTGATCGCGGCCTGGCGGGTCTTGTTGTAAATCATTTGCAAATCCTTGATGACCGTTCCGGCGTTGTCCGACGCGGCTTTCATCGCCACCATGCGCGCCGACTGCTCCGAGGCCATGTTCTCGGCCACCGACTGGTAGACCAGCGCCTCGACGTAGCGCACCAGCAGCTCGTCTATCACCGGCCGCGAATCCGGCTCGTAGAGGTAATCCCAGCTATGCTCCTGATCAGCGCGCAGCCGCTCGCCGGTCAGGGGCAGCAGTTGCTCCAGCACCGGTTCCTGCTTCATGGTGTTCACGAAGCGGGTATAGGCGACATAAACCACATCCAGTTCGCCCGCCGAAAAGGCGTCGAGCATCACCTTGACCGGACCGATCAACTTTTCCAGATGCGGCGTATCGCCGATTGCAGTGACCTTGGAAATCACCTTGGCGCCCAGGCGCTGCATGAAACCCAGGCCCTTGTTGCCGACGCAGGTGACGCTGATATCCTTGACGCCGGCTGCGTCCCACTCCTTCATGCGCGACAGCGCAAGCCTCAATACATTGGTGTTAAGACCGCCGCACAGACCTTTGTCGGTAGTGATGACGATGATGCCGGCGCGCCCGATCTTGTCAGTCTTGCCAAGAAAGGGGTGCTTGTACTCCGAATTGGCCTGCGACAGGTTGGCGGCGATGCGCCTGACCTTGTCGCCATAGGGACGGGCGGCCTTCATGCGTTCCTGCGCCTTGCGCATTTTCGAGGCCGCGACCATCTCCATGGCCTTGGTGATCTTGCGCGTGTTTTGCACGCTCAGGATCTTGGTGCGAATTTCCTTGCCGCTAGCCATGGTCAGCTCCGTTCGCGAACATCAAGCCCAGGTCTTCTTGAACGCATCGATCGCCGCCTCAAGGGCCTTTTCGCTTTCGCTGTCCAAGTCCTTGGTGGTTTCGATCTTGTTTATAAGCTCGGCATGGCTCAGTTTGAGGAAACTCAACAGGCCGGCTTCGAATGCCAGGGTACGCTTGAAGTCGAGGTCGTCGTAATAGCCCTTGGTGACGGTGAACAAGGTCACGGCCATCTCGGAAACCTTCATCGGCGAATACTGCGCCTGCTTCATCAATTCGGTCACCAGGCGGCCGCGTTCCAGTTGCTTTCTCGTAGTCTCGTCGAGGTCGGAAGCGAACTGGGCGAAGGCCGCGAGTTCGCGGTACTGCGCCAGCGCCATGCGGACACCGCCGCCCAGCTTCTTGATGACCTTGCACTGGGCAGCGCCGCCGACCCGCGACACCGAGATGCCGGCGTTGATGGCCGGACGGATACCGGCGTTGAACAGGTCGGTCTCGAGGAAGATCTGGCCGTCGGTGATAGAAATTACGTTGGTCGGAACGAAGGCGGTGACGTCGCCTGCCTGGGTCTCGATGATGGGCAGGGCGGTGAGGGAACCCGTCTTGCCCTTGACTTCGCCGTTGGTGAACTTCTCCACCCAGGCTTCCGATACGCGCGCAGCGCGCTCGAGCAGGCGGCTATGGAGATAAAACACGTCGCCCGGATAGGCTTCGCGGCCCGGCGGACGGCGCAGGAGCAGCGACACCTGGCGGTAGGCCCAGGCCTGCTTGGTCAAGTCGTCGTAAATGATCAGGGCGTCCATGCCGCGGTCGCGGAAATACTCGCCCATGGTGCAGCCGGAATAGGGTGCCAGGAACTGCATCGCGGCCGACTCGGAAGCGGTGGCGGCGACGATGATGGTGTATTCCATGGCGCCGGCTTCGGTGAGCTTTCTCACTACGTTGGCGACGGTGGAAGCCTTCTGGCCGATGGCGACGTAGATGCAGAAGACGTTTTCGCCCTTCTGGTTGATGATGGTGTCGACGGCGACGGCGGTCTTGCCCGTCTGCCGGTCGCCGATGATCAACTCGCGCTGGCCGCGGCCAATGGGCACCATGGAGTCGATCGACTTCAGGCCCGTCTGCAGCGGCTGCGACACCGACTTGCGCCAGATCACGCCAGGGGCGACCTTCTCGATCTTGTCGGTGAGCTTGGCGTTAATCGCGCCCTTGCCGTCGATGGGTTCGCCCAGAGCATTGACCACGCGGCCGAGGAGCTCATGGCCGATCGGCACCTCGAGAATGCGGCCGGTACATTTCACCGTATCGCCTTCCGAGATGTGTTCGTATTCGCCCATGATCACGGCGCCGACCGAGTCGCGCTCTAGGTTGAGCGCCAGGCCGAAGGTATTGCCGGGGAATTCCAGCATTTCGCCCTGCATCACGTCTGCCAGTCCATGCACGCGGCAAATGCCGTCTGAGACCGACACCACCGTACCCTCGGTACGGGAGGTGGCGGCAAGTTGCAGGTTCTGGATCCGACTCTTGATCAGTTCGCTGATTTCGGATGGGTTGAGGTTCATGCGATAACTCCTAGTTCTGAAGCGCGGCGCTCATTAACGCGAGCTTGCCGCGGACCGAGGCGTCGATCACCTGGTCACCGACGGCGATGCGAACGCCACCGATGAGTTCGGGATCGATGCTGACGGATGCCTGGATCTTGCACTTGAAGCGGTGTTCGAGATCGGCCACGAGTTTGGCGAGGCCGGGTGCATCGAGCGGAAAGGCGGAAGCGATGACTGCCTCCTTGGTGCCCTCGAAGGCATTCTTCAGTTCAACGAAGAGTGAAGAGATCTCGGACAACACCCCCAGACGCTCGTTGTCGACCAGAATGGAAACGAAGTTCTTCTGCTCGGGCGTGAGATTGCCGCCGACGGCATCGAGAAATATCTGCGTCAGATCGCTGTCTGCGAGACGCGGATTGTCGATGCACAGACGCATGTCCGGATGGGTGGCCACCGACATCATGCGCTCCAGCGCCTCGGACCATCCGGCCAGCGACTTGGTCGCCAGTGCCAGTTGATAGGCGGCCTCGGCGTATGGCCGGGCGAGGGTGACATTTTCAGCCATGGCGTGTCAGAGCTCCGACTTCAGGCTGGCAAGCAGTTCGGCATGCACCTGGGCATTGACCTCGCGGCGCAAGATTTTCTCTGCCCCGGCCACCGCGAGTTGCGCCACTTGGTCGCGCAGGCTTTCCTTGGCGCGCTGGGCGGCAACTCCCGCTTCGCCTTCGGCCGCTATGCGGGCCTGGTTCACAATGCGTACGGATTCCGCACGCGCATCCTCGATAATATGCGCAGCCTGCCGTTCGGCGCCGCCGATCATCTCGGTGCACTTCTCGCGGGCTTCGCGCAGGGTATCGGTCGAGCGATGCTGCGCCAGTTCCAGATCCCGCTTGCTGCGTTCTGCGGCAGCAAGGCCTTCCTCGATTTTTTTCTGCCTCTCGGTGATGGCCGTCAGCATCGGCGGCCAGACAAACTTCACCGTGAACCAGATAAAAACCGCGAAAGCAATCGCCTGGGAGATCAGGGTTAAATTGATATTCATGGTGCTCCCCTGGGGGTACTAGCCTAAATCGAAACCGCCGATCAATGAATGACAGCGAGCAGAGGATTGCCGAAGGCGAACAGCATGGCCAGGCCAACGCCGATAATGAAGGAGGCGTCGATCAGACCGAGCAGCAGGAATACCTTGGCCTGCAGGGCGTTCATCAATTCCGGCTGGCGGGCGGCGGCTTCCAGGAAACGCGAGCACATGATGCCCACGCCGATACACGCGCCAGCGGCACCCAGACCGATGATGAGGCCGATACCAACCGCTGTATAGGCTTGGATCATGGCCAGATATTGGAGTTTGTCCATTTGAATTCCTTTCGAACTTGGAGGTGATTAGAGGATTACGATGAAAAATTATTGCCCAAGACCCGACAGCGGGCATCGGTACGCGGCAAGTTAATGGCTTTCATGGGCCATCGAGATATAGACGATGGTCAGCATCATGAAAATGAAGGCTTGCAAGGCGACAATCAGAATATGGAAGATGGACCAGCCGACGCCCAGAATCGCGCCGAGGATGACGCCGGTGACCCCTGTTGCGGCCCACATGCCGAGCAACATGAAGATGATTTCGCCGGCATACATGTTGCCGTACAAGCGCAAAGCGTGTGAGAGCGGCTTGGAAATGTATTCGACCAGATTGAACATCAGGTTGAATACCCACAGCAGCGGATTGGAGCCGAAGGGTGAACAAAATAATTCGTGTATCCAACCGCCCAGACCCTTCACCTTGATGCTGAAATAAATCATCAGGATCCAGACGGACAGAGCCAAAGCGAAAGTGGTATTGATGTCGGCGGTGGGCACGCCGCGCCAGTTATGCTGTCCCAGCACATGGCTGTAAAACAGTTCCATGATGTCGATCGGGAGAAAGTCCATCGCGTTCATCAACAGCACCCAGACGAATACCGTCAGTGCCATCGGTGCGACAAACTTGTGGCGTTCGCCATGGAAAATCGCCTTGGCCTGGTCATCCACAAACTCTATCGCCAGTTCGACAAAGGCCTGCCGCTTGTTCGGTACTCCTGAGGTTGCGCCGCGCACCACCAGCCAAAGAAAGCCGAAACCGATCACGCCGAGAAAGACTGCCGTCAGCAGGGAATCGACATTGAGGGTCCAGAACCCGCCATCGCCGACCGGCTTGGTCAGGAAGGTCAGGTGGTGGTTTATGTATGAAGTGGGGGTAAGGGCTTCAGTCGACATTGTTATTGCCTGTCTCAGGCGGCACAGGGTTGCGGACGGGGTTGCGTAGGAAGATTGCCATTGAAAAAATAATCACTGCGAGTATGAAAGTTCCAATAAACCAGAGCACCAAGACTTCTTTGTAAGTCGCCAGTACCAGCCACAGCAAGACAACGATGACGCCCACTTTCGCCGCCTCGGCCTTGAATATCCGTGTCAGCCCGTTCCAAGCCGCTTCTGACGAAGCTTCTGGCAAATTCTGCGGGGTCTTCTGCCCTGCAGCTAACCAGGCAAAAGCCAGTCCGCCAGCGATGGCAACCACACCCCCAAACACTGAGGATATCGCCCCATGCACTCCCGAAAACCATGCACCCGCCACAGCGAGCACTATCGTCGAGACAAGCTGCCAAGCCAACGAAATGCGCAGAGGCCCGGTAATATTGCCCATGCTCGACCGTACCTTCTTGCCCCTTAACCGCAGGCACACAATCAGAGATTATACTTTCCCATCCCGAGATGAGTCAATCGGCTTGTAAAAAATCCCCTAGTAGTCTTGATTCTGTTCACGGGATGACTGACACTGCCGACACCCTTCAATGCCCCGGCCATGCCATGAAATTCCGCATCATTCCTGTCACACCCTTCCAGCAGAACTGCTCGCTTCTCTGGTGCGAAGTGACCCAGCAGGCTGCCGTAGTCGATCCCGGTGGCGATCTTCAAGCCATTCTCGCGGCGGCCATGGAACAGGGTGTGAGCATCGTGAAAATCCTGCTCACCCACGGCCACATCGACCATGCCGGCGGTGCTGCAGAACTCGCCGCGCGACTGGGCGTAACGATCGAAGGACCGCAAGAGGAGGAGCGTTTCTGGATAAATCAGTTGCCTGAGCAGGGGCTGATGTTCGGCTTTGCCCGCGTCGAGGCATTCACTCCCGACCGCTGGCTCTCTGACGGCGACAAGGTGCATTTCGGCAATGTCACGCTCGATGTACTGCATTGCCCCGGCCACACGCCGGGCCATGTGGTGTTCTTCCACGACCCGTCGCGACTGGCGATTGTCGGCGATGTGCTGTTTCAGGGGTCGATCGGACGGACGGATTTCCCGCGCGGCGACCACGCCGCCTTGATCAACTCCATTCGCGGCAAACTCTGGCCCCTGGGCAACGACGTCGCCTTCATCCCCGGCCACGGAGAAATGTCGACCTTTGGCGAGGAGCGGCGCGACAACCCCTTTGTCGGCGACGGTGTTTAATTACTTCTTCAGTGCATCTCGGATTTCGCGCAACAACAGCACGTCCTCCGGAGGTGCTGCCGGAGCAGTCGGCGCCGCCTTCTGCTCGCGCTTCAAGCGATTGATCTGCTTGACCATCATGAAAATGATGAAGGCCAGGATCAGGAAGTTGATGGCGATGGTGAGAAAACTTCCCCAGGCGAAAACCGGCACGCCGGCCTTTTTCACTTCTGCCAGGGTCATTGCCACACCAGGCGGGACTTCTTTCAAGGCGATGAAGTAATTGCTGAAATCCAGGCCGCCGATGACGCGGCCGACGATGGGCATGATGAGGTCGCCCACGACAGAGTCTACGATTTTGCCGAATGCCCCGCCGATGATGACGCCAACAGCGAGATCGACGACATTGCCCTTGACGGCGAACTCCTTGAACTCCTGAACGATGCTCATGTGACTCTCCTCCTGATTGAGAATGCTAGCGTAGCTGTTATCATCGCTTTGCGCCAAGGGAAACCACACCATATCAATGACTACATCGCAACCCGCAGCCAACCCCTGGTTGCGCATCTTCCTGCCCTTCGCCGTAGGTTACTACCTCTCCTACATGTTGCGCAGCGTCAATGCCGTGATCGCACCGGAACTGACTCGCGAACTGGGCGTCTCTGCCACCGACTTGGGCCTGATGACTTCAGCCTATCTCATCGCCTTCGGCGCCTTCCAACTGCCGCTCGGACTCCTGCTCGATCGCTATGGCCCGCGTCGCGTCGAAGCCCTGCTTCTCCTGGTCGCAGCCGTTGGCACGGCGCTGTTCGCCCTCGGTCATAATCTCGCCCAACTCATTGTGGCCCGCGCCTTGATCGGTTTGGGCGTCTCGGCCTGCCTGATGGCGGCATTCAAGTCCTTCTCGCAGTGGTTTCCTGCCGAGCGACTGCCCTCTCTCAATGCCGCAATCATGACCGCAGCAGGCCTGGGCGCGCTCACCGCCAGCGTGCCCCTGGGCTGGGCCCTGCCTGTGCTCGGTTGGCGCGGTGCATTCTTCGCACTGACGGCGGTCAGCCTGCTGGCGGCACTGGCCATCTATACGACGCCCGACAAGCCTGGCGAAGGACATCAGGAAAACCTCTCTGCTCAACTGCAGGGCATGGCTCAGGTTTTTTCCAGTATGGAATTCTGGCGTTTCGCGCCGCAAAACGCTTTTTTCAATGGCGGCTTCATGGCCATGCAGGGACTGTGGGCGGTGCCATGGCTGATGACGGTCAATGGCTATTCGCGCGAGAACGCTGCCTCCCACTTGTTCCTGATGGGCGCGGCGATGATGATTGGTTTTCTCACGGTCGCAACGCTGGTCACGCGCCTGGCAAGGCGCGGCATCCATCCGCAGACCATCCTGGTCGGCGGTATGGCGGGGGGCGTTCTGGTCGGCGTTCTGATCCTGCTCGATGCCGCACCCACCGAGATACTCTGGGCTGCCACGGGAGCGCTCTTCAGCGTCGGCAACCTCTCCTACGCCCTTGTATCAAGGCAGTTCCCGCCGCATCTGGACGGTCGCGTCAACACGGCGCTGAATCTGATGACTTTCATCGGGGCATTCGCGGTGCAGTGGGGCTTCGGTGCCACAGTCGATTTTCTAGCAGGGTTCGGAGTTGCACAAGAGAATGCCTACCGGGGAGCTTTTGCGCTGCTGTGCATGCTGCAGGCGACCACCCTGATTTGGTTCCAGATCGCCGGAAGCGTGACGAGGTGCAGGCAAAAAGCTTAAAACTCCAGCGGATCGACGTCGAGGTGCCAGCGCAGGTCGCGCGGCGCCTTCTGCAGATAGAGCTTTTCTGCCCACGCCGCGAGAAACGCCTGCAGCGCAGGACGGCTTGCCGATTCTGCGAGGAGTTGCCCGCGTTCGAGAGTCATGACGCGATAGAGCCGCATGGGCACCGGGTCGTAAAGGGTCACCCCTGCCGGCAGCAGGGATCGAGCCGACTCTGCTGCGACCTTGAGGAAGGCGAGCGAATCGTCAAGTTTCTTCGCTTCTGCGCGCAACAGCACCTGAAAAGTGAAAGGCGGGAAACCCGCCGCCCTTCTCTCATCCAACTGTGCCTGGGCGAAACGTGTGTAGTCGTGCGCCACCAGAGCCTGGTAGAGCGGGTGCGTCGGATATTCGGTCTGAATCAGCACCTCTCCGGGCAAAGCGGCGCGGCCGCTTCTGCCGCCAACCTGCATTAACTGGGAGAACAGGCGCTCCGGCGCGCGAAAATCTGCCGCGAACAGGGCGGCGTCGGCGCCGACCACGCCAACCAGGGTGAGGCGGGGGAAATCGTGGCCCTTTGAGAGCATCTGCGTACCGACGAGGATATCGGCACGACCCTCATGTATCGTATCCAGGAGCGCCTGCCATTTTTTCGGCGAGCTAGCCGAATCGCGGTCGACGCGAAGAATACGCGCCTGCGGAAACCGTGCGGCAAGGGTTTCCTCGAGCCTCTGCGTGCCGCGCCCGAAGGGATGAATATCCAGGTTGCCGCAGGAAGGACAGCCTTTGGGAATGATTTCCTCCAGCCCGCAGTGGTGGCAGCGCAGGCGACGGTCGGCTAGGTGCACGACGAGGTTCGCTGCACAGCGGTGGCAGCGGCTCACCCAGCCGCAAGAAGGGCAGGCCAGAACCGGCGCATAGCCGCGGCGGTTCAGGAAAACCAGGCTTTGTTCGCCTCTCTCGAGTCGCACTTCAAGTGCGGTAAGGAGAGCCCCGCTCATGCCGTCCTGCAACTTCTCGCGGCGGGTATCTATAGCACGCACCGTCGGCATGGCTTCGGCGACGGCGCGGCGCTGCAACTCGAGCAACCGATAGCGACCGCTCCTGGCGTGGAAAAAACTTTCCAGCGAAGGCGTCGCCGAGCCAAGCACGATGGGAATGCCGCATTGATGGGCGCGCCAGACAGCGACGTCGCGCGCCGAGTAACGCAGGCCTTCATGCTGCTTGAAGGAGGCATCGTGCTCCTCGTCCACCACGATGAGCCCGAGGCGCGGCAATGCGGAGAACACCGCCAGGCGGGTGCCCAGCACGATGTCTACATTGCCTTCGAGCGCCGCGATAAAGCCCTTCGCCCTCGCCGCGGCGGGCATGCCGCTGTGCGCCGAAACAAGTCTTGCGCGGGGGAAGCGGCAAGCCACACGCGACTCAAGTTGCGGCGTCAGGGCTATTTCCGGCACCAGCATCAGCGCCTGAAATCCCTGTTCCAGAACCTGCTCTATCAGACGAAGGTAGACCTCGGTCTTGCCACTGCCGGTGACACCGTGCAAAAGATAGGCCGCATAGCGGCCAAAGCCGGCGGCAACGGCGGCCACTGCATGTGTCTGCTCGAGCAGCAACTCGGGCAGAAGCGGTGGCGGGCCTTCCGCAGCCGGGACGAGCTTGGACTTTCGCGTTGATGGCAGCTTGCCGCGCCGCAGTTGGGGCGGCAGGGCCATGGCCATCACCTCGCCGAGCGGATGCTGGTAGTAGCGACTGCAGAACTCGGCCAATGCCAGCCAATCGGTCGGCAGCGCAGGCATGCCGCGCAGGATTTCCCCGGCCGGCTTGAGCTTGTCGTGCTCGCTTGACTCGGCCAATGCGACGATCACGCCCACCTTCTCGCCGCTGCCGAATGGCACCCTCACGCAGCGACCGACGTCCTCCGGCAAAGCATCGGTGACGGTGTAATCGAACAGGCGCGGCAGAGGAATGTCGAGGGCGACGCGAAGGATAGTCATGCTTTCTTCAATGATCAGAGAGTTACCTGAGAGTCTTCGATATCACTTCGTCTTTTATTGGTAATCCATTGCCAGGAAAGAGGAATAAATCAAGCCAAACTTCCTGTGGATAAATATGTGAACAAATCGTCGCGAAATTCCTTGACTCCATTGCCGAAAAGGCATTGGACGATTTTGAATGATTTTTGAGTTGAGTTTATTGCTTAATAATCAAAAGGATAAAAACAGTGCCCTGTCAATGACTGGGATCGCGGAGATTTTTGCAGCGCAACGCATTTCTGTGCATAAGTGAAGCGCCCAGCCCCTTGATGCAGGGGCTTTTCACTGTGCTGCGGATGGGCAAGCGAGTACCTACTACGGTCCCGGTTATCCCTAGCCCTGTCCGTGCAACACGCGGCTGTACTCATGCACGGTATTGACCAGAGTCGTCACATGCTCGGGAGGCGTGAACTGGGAAATGCCATGGCCGAGGTTGAAGACATGGCCGCCGCCGGGGCCGGCGGCATGAAAATCGTCCAGGACCTTCTTCGCCTCCGCCGCCACCGCCTCGGGCGATGCGAACAAGGCCATCGGGTCGAGATTACCCTGCAACGCGACCCGGTCGGCGAGGCGTGTGCGCACGGAGGCCAGGCTGGATGTCCAGTCGAGGCCGACCGCATCGCAGCCGATGCCGGCGATATCCTCCAGCCACTGGCCGCCACCCTTGGTGAAGACGATAGAGGGCACGCGGCTGCCTTCATGTTCCTTGGTCAAGCCAGCGACGATGGTCTGCATATAGGAAAGCGAGAATTCGCGATAGGCGCCGTGGGACAGCGCTCCGCCCCAGGTGTCGAAAATCATCACCGCCTGCGCACCGGACTCAATCTGGGCATTGAGATAGCTCGTCACCGATTGCGCGGTCACAGAGAGAATATGGTGGAGCAGGTCGGGGCGGTCGTAAAGCATGGTCTTGACGCGGCGAAAATCTGCCGAGGCGCCACCCTCTATCATGTAGCAGGCGAGGGTAAAGGGGCTGCCGGAGAAGCCTATCAGGGGCACGGAGTTGTCCAGGGCGCGGCGGATCTCCGCCACCGCATCCATGACGTAGCGCAGGTGATCGTATGGGTCCGGCGCGGCAAGGGAGCGTATCTCCCATTCCTCGCGCAATGGCCGCTCGAACTTCGGGCCCTCGCCATCGGCGAAATAGAGACCCAAGCCCATCGCGTCGGGGATGGTGAGGATGTCCGAGAAAAGGATGGCGGCATCGAGATCGTAGCGCGCCAGGGGCTGCAGCGTGACCTCGCAGGCCAGGCTGGGGCTTTTGCACAAGTCGAGAAAACTGCCGGCGCGGCGGCGCGTCTCGCAGTACTCCGGCAAGTAACGCCCGGCTTGGCGCATCAGCCAGACCGGGGTGTATGCGACCGGCTCGCGCAACAGGGCGCGCAGAAAGGTGTCGTTTTTGGGGCGGGTCATGATGGCGCAGGTCATGAAAAACGCAATTCTACGCCTTTAGCTCTCCTCCTCATCCTTGCGCCCTGCGCGTAGGCCAAGATCCCTGAGCTTGCGATAGAGATGTGTGCGCTCAAGACCCGTCCTTTCTGCCAGGCGGGTCATGTTGCCGCCCTCGACCTTCTGGTGGTACTCGAAATAGAGGCGTTCGAATACTTCCCGCGCTTCACGCAAGGGCAATGACATCACTTCGTCGGACAAGCCTGCTCCTCTACCGGTTGTCACCGCGTCGACGGGGGCAAGGAGACGGGTGACATCTTCGGCGGCGATCTCCTCCTCCAGGGAAGAGAGCGCCAGCGACTTCACCACACTCTTCAGTTCGCCGTAACCACCCCGCCAGGCATACTGACGCAGGGCGTTGAGGGCGGAAGTAGACAGCCGCCGGGTCGCCGTCTCGCCCGCCTCGCCCAACTGCATGAGCAGATGGCTGGCAATTTCCGGAATCTCGTCGCGCAGTTCCGAGAGCGAAGGCGAACTTAGCCAGACATCGAACAGACGGGTGAGTTGCGCCTCCTCCCAGCCCTGCGCCAGCAACGCTTCTGTATCAAGCGCCGTTGCCACCACCAGATGCATGCTGAATTTCTCCAGGCGTGCGGCTGCGAACACCAGGTTCTTCTGCTGCAGGCGATTCAATCGCCCGATCTCCTCTGCGTAAAGCACGCCGCCGGAGGCTGCCTGCAATGCTTCCAGAGTCAGGGGCAAGCCTTCGCTGGACAGGTCCAGCCAGGCCTTGCCAGGAGTATGAAGGGTGCGCGCAGCCAGTTCGACGATGCCGCCGGGTGCCGAACGGAGCATCACCGTGCGGCTCTTGTCCGCCACCTGTTCGAGACGCTTCTTCAGGTCGCGCAATGGCAGCGAACGCGCAAAGGCCGCCAGAGACAATCCCCCGACCGCTGCCGCCGGCGCTTTGGCGAGCGCCCGCTTCACCGCCGAGAGAAGCTTCTGCAGGGCGATCGGTTTTTCCAGGAAATCCATGGCGCCAATTTTTGTCGCCTCCACCGCGGTGTCTATCGTGCCATGCCCGGACATCATGATCACCGGCATGGTGAGTTGGCCGCTGTCGGCCCATTCCTTGAGCAGGGTGATGCCGTCGCTGTCGGGCATCCAGATGTCGAGCAGAACCAGGTCGGGCCTTCCCGCCTCGCGCGCCATGCGGGCTGCAGTGGCGCTCTCGGCCAGTTGCACGTCATGACCCTCGTCGCGGAGAATCTCCGAGAGCAGTTCGCGAATGCCTATTTCGTCGTCGACTACCAATATTTGCGACATAGATGACTCACCACAGATTGATTATTCATTCACATCGGGAAGCGGCAGACGTATCGTCACTTCGGCCCCGCGTGGAACACGGTCGGCGATACGGATCTCGCCGCGATGCTCGTCGATGATCTTCTTGACTATTGCCAGACCGAGGCCGGTTCCCTTGGCCTTGGTGGTAACGTAAGGCTCGAAGGCCTGGGTCAGGATCTGCGGCGAAAACCCGCCGCCATTATCCCGCACCGCAAGCAGCACGGAATTGCCCTCGCTGCTCGTTGCGACGACGATTTCCGGCTGTTTCTCGTCAGACAAGGCGTCCATCGCATTTGCCAGCAGATTGTGTATCACCTGCCGCAACTGCGTCGCATCGCCGGCGACAATCGGCAAGTCGGGCGAGAGATCGGCTGCCACTTTCACCCGCGAAGTTTCGTAGAGCTCAAGCACTTCCTTGACCAGCTTGTTGAGGTCGAGCGGCTGCAATTGCGCCGGCGGTGTCCGCGCGTAATCGCGGAAGTCATTCACCATCGCCTTCATCGCCTCGACCTGGTTGACGATGGTCTGCGTCGCACGCAACAGCAACTCGCCCGATGCAGGGTCGAGCTTGTCTGCCAGTTTGTGCTGCAGGCGCTCTGCGGAGAGTTGGATCGGCGTCAACGGATTCTTGATCTCGTGAGCCAACCGTCTCGCCACTTCTCCCCAGGCAGCGGTGCGCTGTGCAGCAATAAGGTAGGTGATGTCATCGAACACCACGACGAGACCGCCCGCCTCGGGCAGGGTCGAGCCACGCAACAACAGCACCTGCGGCGATCCGCCGGGGCGCTCGATGTCTACCTGCCGCTGCCATTCGCCGGCCTTTTCGAATCCTTCGCGAATGGCCGTCCTGAACACATCGTGTCCCGCCCATTGGGCCAGGGATTGCCCCCTCATCGCCGAGAGATCTTCCCCGAGTATGGCGTGGGCACCCCGATTGGCGGCGCGCAGCAGGAAGTCGTGATCAAAGGCCAGCACCCCCGCCGAAAGGCTGGCCAGTACGCTCTCGAGATAGGCGCGCGCCTTCTCCAGTTCGCTGCGGTGGCGCTCGGCCTCGCGCCTTGCTTCATCGAGCTGGCGGGTCATGCGGTTGAACGATTGCGTCAACACACCCAGTTCGTCTTGCGTCTCCAGTGCGGCGCGCGGCGAGAAGTCGCCCGCCGCGACCGCCTGCGTGCCTTCCGCCAGGATCAGCAAAGGCGCGGCCAGCCTTTTGGCCAGAAAGAAGGCCAGGGCGATCGCGGCGAAAAGCGCCAGCAGAAGCGTCAAAGTCAGGGTCAGGGTATAAATGCGCTTCAGACCCTGCCGCCCCAGAGACAATTCCTGGTAGTCGCGCTGTGCAGCCTCGACGCTTTCGGCACTTCTCGCGATGGAGCTTGCCACCGTCTGGGTGAGTTGCAGAACCCGCGTCTCCACCGACAAGGCGTTGCCCGTCACCGGCACAAGGACACGCAGGATCAGGCCCGAAGTGGCATCGCCCTCGATCAGCGAGAGTCCGCGGCCCTGGCGCGCCTGTCGCAATTGCACAGCGCTCGGGACATCGGGAAGCAGATTGCCAAGATCGCTGGAACTGGAGGACAGCACTTGGCCGTTGGTCGACAGAAGCGTCGCCGTCTGCACCCCGGCTTGTTCGCGCAGGCGGTTCAACACGGCAGGCCTTGCCGATCCCGGATCGCCGAGGTCGAGCGCCATGCCGCGCGCCTTTACTGTCAGTTCGGCAAGCAGGCTGTCCAACACGCTGCGGCCGAGGTTGAGACCGCCTTCAAGGGCAGACTCGACACGGACATCGAACCACGATTCGATGCTGTTCACCGCGAACTGCAGAGACACGCCATAGACCAGCGCACCGGGCAAGATCGCCATCAGCACAAGCATCAGGAGCAGGCGCGACTTCAGGCGCGAGCCGAAAACGCCCTGCCGGTATTCGCGCCAAAGGGCATGCAACTGGACCATCACCAGCCCAAGCAGGGCAACCGCAACCACGGCATTGAGGCCTAAGAGCAGGGGATAGTGGCGAGCGAACAGCGCCGTATTGGCGCTGGCTGATGCGAGCAGAAACAGAAGGATTGCGGCGACCGCAGCGGCGACGATGGCGAGGATTCTCATTTCGTCGTATGACCGCCTTGGGTGAATTGCCAGCGCAGCACTTTGGCTTCGACCTGCCAGTCGGCGTTGGCGATCGCATCAACCTGGAATGGCTTGGGCAACTGCTGGCGATCGAGAGAGAGCCGCAACGCCGCCTGGTAGCTTTCCCCTGTTTTCAGCGCGGCCTTGTCGACCACAGGCAGGGCAACGATTCTCCCCAGCACCCGCAGCGCCTCATTCAGGGTGGAGAAGTTCTGGTGCAGCCCGCCCCGCGAGAGCCTGTACTGGCGCGTCAAGGCGGTATAGGAAAGACGGTAGTTGATGGTTTTCCCGGCGATGTGCTCATTGGCCCAGTAAGAGCGGCTGCGCGTGAGATCAAACTCGAGTACGAAGTAGAGCGGCACGCCGCGTGAAACGGCTTCCTCGAAGTGGGAGCCGAGCTCAACCTGAAAGTCTGCGGAAAGAAGATAGCTATCGTCGCCGGCAGCCAATGCGGCGTTCACCGGTTCTATATTGCCGGCGTAAGCCAACCCGGCCAGCCCGGTCAGGCCGACCAAGGCCCATACCAGCAGAGCGTGCAGCAGTTTGCGCAACGTGCTCTCAGCCGAGCTTCTGCAGCAAAGCATAGTAGAAGCCGTCATGTTCCGCTCGCGGCGTAAGCTGAAAATCTGGAGATTCCTTCCCTGAGCCAATCGCTAGCCGCTGTGCATCTTTGTGGCGAGCCGCGAAGGCGGTTAGCTGCAGTGCATTTTCCTGCGGAAACAACGAACAGCTGCAATAAAGCATTTTGCCACCGGGAGCAAGAACGCGCCACAGCGCTTCGATGATCTCCGCCTGGGTGCGGGCAAAGCCGGAAATATCCTTTTCGCGCCGCAGCCACTTGATGTCGGGATGGCGCCGCACCACTCCCGATGCAGAACAGGGCACATCGGCGAGAATGCGCTGGAACGGACGCCCATCCCACCAGGCATCGAGATCCCGGCAATCGGCGGCCTTCACCTCTGCCTTCAGGACCAGGCGTTCCATGTTTTCAGTGATGCGCGCGGCGCGTCCGGAATCGGCATCGAGAGAGAGCAGGTCGATATCGGCCAGTTCCAGCAGATGGGCGCTCTTGCCGCCCGGCGCGGCGCAGGCGTCGAGGACATGCATACCGTCACGCACGTCGAGCAGCGGTGCGGCGCGCTGCGCGCCCCAGTCCTGCACCGACAGGCAACCCTCGGCAAAGCCCGGAATCTTCTCCACCGACTGCGGCTTTTCCAGAAGTATCGCCGTGTCGTCCAGGGCGGACCCGGCAATGCCCGCTGCGCTTAGCGCGGCGAGGCAGGAAGCCATATCGCTGCGCCGGCGGTTGACCCGAAGCGTCATGGGTGGACGGCTGTTGCCGGCGGCGAGGACGGCCTGCCAATCTTCTGGGTAGTTCTCTCGCAGCACCCTGATCCACCAGGCCGGATGCTGATAGTGGGCAGTTTCATCGGCAGCGGCCTCTGCCTCGAGGGCCTCCTTCTGCCTCAGATAATTCCGCAGCACGCCATTGGCAAGCGCCTTGAAATTGCCGCGGGCGATGCCGGCAGCGGCGGCCACCGCCTGATCGACCGTGGTGTGACCGTCCTCCGGGCGAATTTCGAGGCGGTACAGTGCCGCCAGCAGCAGGGCGCGCAGGCGTACTTCCTTGAGCGGTTCGCGCAGCAATCGTCCGAGCAGAAAATCGCCGCGGCCGTAGCGGCGCAGCGCGCCATAGGCAAGATCCTGCACCGCACCGCGGCTTGCCGGCGGCAGTTCAGGATGGTTTCGCCAGCAGGCCGCCAGCGTGGCATCGAGGTTGCGCCCGGCAATGACGGCGGCAACAGCTTCAGCGGCGAGATCGAGCGCGTAGGCGAGGGAATCGGGAGGAAGAGTGTCGGCTGGCATCGGTTTCTGCGCCATCGTAGCAGACGGAGGAGGGACTAAGGCGAATGCCTGCAAGTAAAGAATCTGCCGCGTCTACTGGTAATGACATCTGAATGGAGGTAAGTTGTCACTGCTGACGACAGAAAAGGAGGGCAAAATCGTGGCGCGGCCAGGGATCATCAGGAAGACTGCGGCAGACCTGCGCGCTCTGCCCAATCTCTCGGACTATGCCAAGGCCGATTTGCAGGCCGGTCTTGCCGGCTTGCCCGGCGGCGGCGTCAATATCGCCTTCGAAGCCGTGGATCGCCATGCCTGTGGGCCTCTGCGTGACCACACCGCCTTCCGTTTTCTAGGCCGCGACGGCAGCCGCAAAGACTTGAGCTACGCAGAACTGGCCAGGCTCACCAACCGCTTCGCCAATGTCCTGAGGCGGCTAGGCATAGTGAAGGGAGACAGGGTCTTCGTGCTCGCCGGTCGCATCCCGGAACTGTATCTCGCAGTGCTCGGCGGCCTGAAAATGGGCGCCGTCGTCTCTCCGCTGTTTTCCGCCTTCGGCCCCGAACCCCTTCGCACCCGCATGCGAATAGGTGAAGCCCGCGTGCTGGTGACCACGTCAGAGCTCTACCGGCGCAAGGTGGCAAAGATACGCGAGAGCCTGCCGACGCTGGAGCATGTCCTGGTCGTGGACGAGAACATCCCCGGCACGCTCGACCTTGGCAGGCTTATGAATGAGGCCGAAGACGAGTTCGTCTGCGCGCAAACGACTGCGGAAGACATGTCGCTCTTGCACTTCACCAGCGGCACGACGGGAACGCCGAAGGGGGCGATCCATGTGCATGGCGCGGTCACCACCCATTACCTCACGGGCAAGTACGCACTCGACCTGCACCCTGAAGACATCTTCTGGTGCACGGCGGATCCCGGCTGGGTCACTGGAACCTCCTACGGCATCATCGCGCCACTGCTTCACGGAGTCAGTTCCATCATCGATGAGGCGGATTTCGACGCCGAGCGCTGGTACCGCATCCTTCAGGATCAAGGCGTGACGGTCTGGTATACGGCACCGACGGCCATCCGCATGCTGATGAAGGCGGGCAAGGAGATGCCCGGAAGGTTCAGTTTCCCCTTGCTCCGTTTCATCGCCAGCGTCGGCGAACCCTTGAATCCCGAGGCGGTCTGGTGGGGGAAGGAGGTGCTGAACCTGCCCATACACGACAACTGGTGGCAAACCGAGACCGGCGGCATCATGATCGCCAACACCCCCGCCTTCGACATCAAGCCGGGCTCCATGGGACGGCCTCTGCCAGGAATTGAAGCCTTCATCGTAAGGCATGAGGGCGACTCGGTCGCGGTCGTGGATGCGCCTGACACGGAAGGGGAGCTCGCCTTGAAACGCGGCTGGCCGGCCATGTTCCGGGGCTATCTCAACAACGAGGAACGTTATCGCAAGTGCTTCGCCGGCGATCTCTATCTCACCGGCGACCTTGCAAAACGCGATGCCGACGGCTACTTCTGGTTCATCGGCCGCGCCGACGACGTGATCAAGTCGGCCGGTCACCTGATCGGCCCTTTCGAGGTCGAGAGCGTGCTGATGGAGCACCCGGCGGTGGCCGAGGCCGGCGTGATCGGCAAACCCGACGAGGTGGTGGGCGAAACGGTCAAGGCCTTCGTTTCTCTCAGACAAGGATTCGAGCCCGGCGAAGAACTGCGCATGGAACTGCTCGCTCACGCCAGGAAGCGCCTGGGCGCGGCGGTGGCGCCAAAGGAGATTGCCTTTTTGCCCTCGCTGCCGAAGACGCGCAGCGGCAAGATCATGCGCCGACTGCTCAAGGCGCGCGAACTGGGTTTGCCCGAGGGCGACACGTCGGCATTGGAAAACAGCGCATGAACGAGGTCTCTCTGGATCGCGAATTCGCGCTCTCTCTGCTCACCGACATGCTGCGCATCCGACGCATGGAGGAGAAGTCGGCCGAGCTCTATGGGGCGGGCAAGATCCGCGGCTTCCTCCATCTCTACATCGGCGAAGAAGCCTGCGCCGTGGGTGTGCTGCACGCGATGGCCGAAGAGGACAACATCGTCGCCACCTACCGCGAGCACGGCCATGCCCTGGTGCGCGGCATTTCCATGAAGGCCATCATGGCTGAGATGTTCGGGAAAAAGGAAGGCTGCTCGGGCGGGCGCGGCGGCTCAATGCATCTGTTCGACGCCAAGAGCCGTTTCTATGGCGGCAACGCCATCGTCGGCGGCGGCCTGCCGCTGGCCATGGGCTTAGGGCTGGCAGACAAGCTGCAGAACATCTCCCGGGTGACCATCTGCTTCTTCGGCGAAGGCGCGATGGCCGAGGGGGTGTTCCACGAGACGATGAACCTGGCCGCTCTGTGGCGATTGCCTGTTCTGTTCTGTTGCGAGAACAATCTCTACGCCATGGGTACGGCTCTTTCCCGCTCCGAATCCCAGACAGACCTCTGCGCCAAGGCCGCCGCCTTCAATGTACCCACCCTCAGCGTCGATGGCATGGACGTGACGGCAGTGTATGAGACGGCGAAGCTCGCCGCGGAACAGGTGAGAAGCGGTCATGGCCCTTATTTCCTTGAGGTCCGGACCTATCGCTTCCGCGCCCATTCCATGTTCGACCCGGACCTCTACCGCGACAAGACCGAGATCGAGGATTGGAAAAAGCGCGGGCCTATCCACAGCTTTTCGCAAAGACTGAAGGCGCAGGGAATGCTCAACGAAGAAGGGTTCCTGGCGCTGGATGCCAGGGTCGGCGAGGAAGTTTCGGCCGCGGTCGACTACGCGGAAGCAGGAAGCTGGGAACCGGTTGAGGATCTCCTGCAGGACGTTGTCTCTCCGGAGGCCAACCCATGAAGATTTCCTACCGCGAGGCCATGCGCGAGGCAATGAGGGAAGCTTTGGCAACAGACCCACGGGTATTCCTCATGGGCGAGGACGTCGGCCGCTATGGCGGATCCTATGCCGTCTCCAAAGGGTTCCTCGAGGAGTTCGGGCCGGAGAGGATTCGCGACACGCCGCTCTCCGAACTCGCCTTCGTCGGTGCCGGCATCGGTGCAGCCCTGGGCGGCATGCGTCCCATCGTCGAGGTGATGACGGTGAATTTCAGCTTGCTCGCCCTGGACCAGATCGTAAACAGCGCTGCGGCGCTGCGTCACATGTCGGGAGGGCAATTCTCGGTGCCGCTGGTGATCCGCATGACCACCGGCGCCGGCCGCCAGCTCGCCGCCCAGCACTCCCACAGCCTGGAGAACTGGTATGCCCATGTTCCCGGTATCAGGGTGCTCGCCCCGGCCACGATAGCGGACGCCCGCGGCATGCTGGCGCCGGCGCTGGCAGATCCCGATCCGGTAATCATCTTCGAACACGCCCAGCTCTACAATATGGAGGATGAACTGAGGAATGACTGGCAGTGCGACATCGGCACTGCCCGGGTGAGAAGAGAAGGCAGCCAGGTGAGCCTGATCACATACGGCGGCTCTTTGCCCAAAACGATGCAGGCCGCGACAGAACTCGCTGAGGCAGGAATTTCCGCCGAAGTGGTCGATCTGCGGGTGCTGCGCCCGCTCGATTCAGAAACCATCATTGCCTCGGTGCAGAAGACCAGGCGTGCTGTCGTGGTAGACGAAGGCTGGAGAAGCGGCAGCCTGGCCGCGGAGATCTCGGCGCGCATCATGGAGCAGGCCTTCTATGAGCTCGATGCGCCGGTCGAGCGCGTGTGCAGCGAGGAAGTGCCGATTCCCTACGCGAAACACCTGGAGGAGGCGGCGTTGCCGCAGGTTTTTAAAATCGTCTCTGCGGCCAAAGCCGTGATGGGAAAATCATGATAGCGTTCAAACTGCCTTCTCTGGGCGCCGACATGGACGAGGGCACGCTGCTCGAGTGGAGAGTCAAGCCCGGTGACCAAGTGAAGCGCGGCGACGTCGTCGCCGTGGTCGACACCACCAAGACAGCGGTCGACGTGGAGATCTGGGAGACAGGGACGCTGTTCGAGATACTCGTCCATCCGGGCGAGAAAATTCCGGTGGGCACGGTCATCGCCACCCTGCTTGCACCCGGAGAGGTGCTCTCTCCCGGAGAAATTCCGCCCGCCAGGATTGCAGAGCCCGCAGCGACAGGAGTCTCGCAGCGCCGGCCGGTTTCACCTGCGGCGAGAAAACATGCAGAGGAACTCGGCGTAAACCTTGATCAAGTCACTGGCACAGGCCCGGGAGGCGCGGTAACGGTTGAAGACGTCATCAAAGCCGCCGGGGGGCACCCGCAGGACAAGGCAGCCGACATGCGACGCACCATCGCCATCGCCATGAGTCGCTCGAAGCGCGAGATCCCGCATTACTATCTGTCCGAGACGATTGCTCTTGGCAATGCGGTCGCCTGGCTGTCCAAGGTCAACGCGGATCGCCCGGTGATCGAGCGCATCCTGATGGCAGCGCTGTTTTTGAAAGCCGTGGCACGCGCCGCAGGCCAGTATCCCGAGATGAACGGCTTCTACCGCGACGGCCAGTTCTCGCAGGCAGCGGCGGTGCATGTCGGCGTCGCCATCTCGCTGCGCGGGGCGGCGCTTGGAGGCGGATTGATCGCCCCGGCGCTGCACGATGTCGCGGAGAAAACGCCCGGTGAAGTGATGAAGGGCTTGAGTAATCTGGTGCAGCGTGCCAGGGCAGGTTCCCTGAAAAGCTCTGAACTATCCGACCCGACCATCACGGTGACCAACCTCGGGGACCAGGGCGTGGAATCGGTTTTCGGCGTCATCTATCCGCCCCAGGTGGCTCTGGTGGGTTTCGGCCGTATTTGCGAGCGGCCATGGGCCTTGAATGGGGAAATCAAACTCATGCCTGTGGTGACGGCCAGCCTGGCGGCCGACCACCGCGTCAGCGACGGCCACCGCGGGGCACTCTTCCTGGCGAGGATACGCGAACTGCTTCTTCGCCCGGAAGACCTTTGATCGGAGAAACACCATGGAAGATATTCGAGCCGTTGTCATCGCCACCTTGAAAAAAATCGCGCCCGAAGTCGAGGAGCAGGAACTCAAGGACGACAGTCCCTTGCGCAGCCAGGTGGACCTCGACTCGATGGACTGGCTGAACTTCCTCATCGCCCTGCATGGCAGCCTCTCGATCGACATCCCTGAAGCCGATTACGCCAGGCTGATTACCCTGAGCGATCTCGTGGATTATCTAAAGACGAAGATTTAGCCGCCGCCGCCATAGTGGGCCGGTTGTGCAAAGCCGGCCCGGGGAAAGCGTGGGGGGGAATGCCCTCTTAGATCATCGCGCGCAGGCGAGCTATGCGTTCCTCAGTCGCAGGATGGGTGGAAAACAGGCCCGCGATGCCGCCTGCGGAAAGAGGATTGACTATCATCATCTGCGCCGTCTCGGGGTGCGCCTCTGCCGTGACCATGGGAATCCCCCGCGCATAGGCATCCATTTTGGCCAGGGCATCGGCGAGCGCTCCCGGCTCGCCCGAGATTCCAGCGCCGCCGCGGTCGGCCTCGAACTCGCGGCCGCGCGAGATGGCCATCTGGATCAGGCTTGCTGCCAAGGGTGCAAGTATGGCGACGAGTATGGCCGTGACGGGATTGTGGCGGCCTTCGGAATCGCGGCCGCCAAAAATCATCGCGAAATTGGCCAGTGCCGAGATGGCGCCGGCCATGGTCGCGGAAATCGTCGAGATCAGGATGTCGCGGTGCTGCACATGGGCGAGTTCATGCGCCATGACGCCGCGCAACTCGCGCGCCGACAAGAGTTGCAGGATGCCTGTCGTAGCTGCAACGGCGGCGTGTTCCGGATTGCGTCCGGTGGCGAAGGCATTGGGTTGGGCCTCGTCGATGATATAGACGCGCGGCATGGGCAGGCCGGCGCGGCCGGCAAGATCAGACACGATACGGTAGAGATAGGGGGAAGAGGCTGCATCCACCTCTTGCGCCTGATACATCTTCAGCACCATCTGGTCCGAGAACCAGTAGGAGAAGAGATTCATCGCGCCTCCCAGGAGAAGCGCCAGCAGCATGCCCTGGCCGCCGCCGAGCAGACCGCCCAAGGCGCCGAAAAGCGCCATGATCGCGGCCATCAGAATGCCTGTCTTGAGCCAGTTCCCCAGCATGCTTGATGCTCCTCTGAATATTCCCGCAACAGAAGATTGCGGCGACCCGGGAAAATTCAAGCAGGGACCGCAAGATCACCAATGATTTCTCTCTCATGATATAGTTTATAAATATGATCATAGATATGACCGTTTTGCTCAATAAACGCTAGAAATACAGGAGTCGGCTTGCCATGGATGTGCGCTTCATTGACACCACACTGCGCGATGGCTCACAAAGCCTTTGGGCCTTGGGGATGCGCACCGGCATGATGGCGGCGGTGGCCCAGTCCTTGGACCAGGCTGGGTTCGACGCCATAGAAGTCCCGGTCACCGGCATTTTCGTCAAGAAATTCATTCGCGATCTCAAGGAAAACCCCTGGGAAATGTCGCGCATGGTGGGCAAGAGAATGCCCAACACCATCAAGACCTGCATGGGAGGCGCCTTCTTCGCCCCCTTTGAGGCGCCGCCGCCCCGGGCCATCCTGGAGCTTTTCTTCAAGCGCCTGGTCGAGACGGGGGCCTTGAACCGCGTCCAGATGGCGTCCAATACCTTGGGCCAGATCAAGCGCTCCTTCCCCTGGATCATTCCGTTTTTCAGGGGCTTGGGGTTGCAGGTGTCCCTGGCCATCTCCTATTCCATTTCCCCCCGCCATACCGACGAGTACTACGCACAGGTCACGCGGGATATCGTGCCCTTCAAGCCGGACACCTTCTATCTCAAGGACCAGGGCGGCTTGCTGACCCTCGATCGGTTGCGCACCCTGCTGCCCGTGATCATAGCGAATGCCGGCGGGATTCCGGTGGAACTGCATTCGCACTGCACGACGGGGCTGGCGCCCATCGTCTATCTTGAGGCCTTGAAGCTGGGCGTGCGTATTCTGCATACAGCCATTCCGCCGCTTGCCAATGGCGCCTCGCAGCCATCGATATTCAATGTGGCGAGCAATGCCCGGCTCATGGGCTACTCGCCGCAGATCGATGAAGCTCCTCTGCGCTCAGCCTCGCAGAGGCTGACGGAAATTGCCTTGCAGGAAAATATGCCGATAGGCGCGCCCCTGGAATACGACTACGGCCAGTACATCCACCAGGTCCCGGGCGGGGTGATCTCCAACCTCAAGTTCCAGCTCGAAGGAATGGGCATGCTCGATCGCTTAGACGATGTGCTGGAAGAGGCCGTAGAGGTGCGCAAGGATCTTGGCTACCCGATCATGATCACGCCGCACTCGCAGTTCGTCGTCTCCCAGTCCGCCCTCAACGTCACATCCGGGGAGAGATACAAGCTGGTCACCGACGAAATAATCATGTTCGCACAGGGCATCTATAGTGAGGACTCGGGCCAGCCCTGGATGAATCAGAATCTGAAGGACAAGCTTCTCAGTCTGCCCAGGGCCAAAGAGCTCAAGGAACTGGCGGCGAGACAAAAACGGGACTTCACCCTCGCCGAGATCAGGGAAAGCCTTGGCGGCTCAAGCGTGCCCGACGAAGAACTGCTGCTGCGCTTCATCATGAAGGGCGAGCAGGAGATCGCGGCGATGCATGGGGCCGGCCCGCCAAAGCAATATTTCAAAGCCGCCATGCCCTTGCAAACCCTGGTTCAGGAACTCGGGAAAAGCAAGAGTGTGCGTTATGTCCGTGTCCAGCGAGGCAGCAATTCTCTGGTCGTGCAAAACCAGTCATGATCATGACACTGGAAATCCAAAGAAAGGAAGCGCATGAGTAATTCATTTGATTTGTTAAGCGAGAATGAAGTCCAGCAGATCAGCAGCCTCGTCGAGACTCTGGAGCAGTCGACTTTCGACTATCTGCAGCTGGAAGTGGGAGACATGAAACTGACCATAGGCAAGGGCAATGCGGCCGCAGCCTTGTCTGCTGCAGCACCTGCCCCGGTTGCCCAGCACACTCCCCAGGCAGCCGTTACCCAAGCAACCCCACCCGCGCCTGCCACGGCGGTTCAGCCTCCCTCTCAGGCGGCAGCCTCACCTGAACAGGAAGGCACGGTCGCAGTCGTGGCTCCCATCATGGGACGCTTCTACGCCAAGCCCGAACCCGGGGCAGCCCCTTTCGTCACCCTC
>CAIYYX010000205.1 GCA_903930535.1 uncultured Sterolibacterium sp.
GGTGGCAGCGCATGAGAACTTCCTGTTCGCTCAGGTTCTCGTCGAACGCCAGCGTCTGTGCATGCTCGGCCAGCATAGAGGCCATGTCCTCGCACTGCTCATAGCGCGCCAGGATTGTGTCCTGAGGCGCAGCGGGTCTGCTACGTCCCGGGGCGACGTACATGGCCATGAAGGACTGCGGAATTTCGATCTGGTTATCGATTGACATGGGGCACCCGTTGCCGGATGGGGATCAGAATATCCGTCAGCCCGTTGTGATCGATCTCGTGCATCAAGGCCAGGAGTCGGCCAGTTTCTCCCTGGGGGAAACCTTCCCGGGCGAACCAGTTGAGGTAGTTGCCCGGCAGATCGGCGATCAGTCGCCCCTTGTGCTTGCCAAAGGGCATCTCGCGTGTGACCAGCAATTCCAGATCCTCGGGCTGCATCCTAGCGCGTTGCCGGAGCCTTGCGCCAGTGGCCCTCTACCTTGAAGTGACGATCGACCTTGGGTTTGGGCATCAAGAGGTTTTTGCCCGGGGCTTTTCTTGCTGTCTTGTGTTCGCGGATCGCGGCGATGAGTTGTTCCGGGGTCAGAGGAATGGGGGGATATTCCGCCATAGGGCGATAGTCGGCGAGAGTACTCCTGATGGCGGTGAGGGTTTCTTCCGCAGCCGCTCTCTTAGGCTGCTTTGCCATGATTTTTTGGCCCACCGGGGTCAGCGTCAAGCCCTCCTCCGTTGCATGGATCAACCCTAATGAGGAAAGTCGCCTAATCGCCTCGTCCAATTTCTCGACGGAAGGAATAAAGCCCTGGATCAGATCGGCAGCAGCCACGATCTCGACCAGTTGCCCTGGCCGCCGCTTTGCGGCAAGCGTCGTGGCCATCAGAATGAGTGCATCAACATCGTGATTCGGGCGCATTTTGTGACCTTTGTTTTGTGAATGGCTACTGCCTGGCACCTGCTTACTGGCGCAAGTGGCCTGGGTTGTCCGCAGGACGACTACGGCCATTCGAAGTGTCGTGGGGCAGGACCGTTCGCATGTGGTATTCCTCCACGACGACGGCCTCACCGTCGATCACCCGGCCTTCCTGAGCACGCACTGCCTGACGGAGTTTCCGGGTCTGCCACCACAGATAGCCCCATATCGCCAGGCCGAGCACGGCGATGACGGCAAGCACGACGACAGAGAACAGCAACCCCAGGACAAGCAGGATCGCCCCGCTTATCAGTGCAATTACGTTTCTAAAAAGTCCTGTCATAGGGTGTTTCATTTTAGAACTGCAAGAATCGGTGCTGGCGGGGCGCCAAGCCCAAAGGCATGGATAGGGCGTGAACGCGACAAATCAAATGAGGGCCTGCAGTCCTTTGCGCTCAAGCAAATCCAGCAGTTTTGCCGACGGTCCGCTCGGGTGCTTCTGCCCTATTTCCCATTGCCGCACAGTCGACAAGCTCGTATTGAGGACGGATGCCAAGACTGCCTGACTGATCTTGTAGCGCTCGCGAACAGCCTTGATGGTGTCGCTCGAATACTCCGGCACAGGTGACAAGCATAGAGCCTCGAAGTGCCGCATACGGCGCTTATCGATGAACCCGGCCTTGTGCAAATCTGCGGTCGTTTCGTAAACAGCCTCCAGGATTGTGTTCTTAGATTTGGTTTTGGCTGTCATGAAGAATTTCGTCTAAGGAAACACTGCATAAAAATGTATATCACTAAGTGTATCACTTATCAAGAATCGCCGCGACGCATAAGAACACCCTGCGCGTTAATGCGGTGGACCTCGCCTTTAACTGCACCCTGAAGCCATACCAATCATTCGCCAGGAAGTCCGGTAGCAGCGGCTCCACCACCATTGACAGCCAGGGGAGCGAAGAGGAATATGGGCGGCGCCCTTCCCCACGAAAATGACCGCGACCGATCCGAGTGCAAGCATATCGGACCGCATCGTGCACATGAAACTCGAAACCGGCGAGTTCGCCGAATACCCGCTGCCGAGCCAGAACAGCATCCGCCGCGTGTTCGTGGACAACTCGTCCAACCCGCCCACCTTCTGGGTCGGCAACAACCACCACGCAGCGAACGTAGATGGTCTTAATAGCCAAAACAATTCGGAAAGCAAACAAAAATGAATCCAGGTGTAGGCGATGTGTCAGAAAGACTGCGTTTGGAACAATTCAGAAAAGCTTTGGTATTCCTCCTTGCCGGTTGGTCGGGTTACTTTGTGATGGCAATTGAGTTGTTGAGCGGACGCCTCCTGGCCCCCAATTTCGGCAACAGCATCTATGTGTGGGGCGGCGTGATTACCGTGTTCATGCTGTCACTGTCGATGGGGTATCTGCTGGGCGGTCATCTTTCGGTCCATGCGCCCAGTCTACGGCGGCTTGGCTATCTGATGCTGGGCGCGGCAGTATTGACGTTGCCGGTCGTCTTCTGGGGGGAACCGCTCTTGGACTGGATATTCGATTCTGTTCATGACCCTCGCTATGGTTCATTGCTCGCCTCTTCAGCGTTGTTCTTCTTGCCGACGGCGATCTCCGGAACGGTCTCGCCCTACGCCATTCGCTTGCTGGTGAAACATTTGCATGCCAGCGGCAAATCGGCGGGTTCGTTATATTTTGTCTCGACTTTTGGCAGTGCGGTCGGGACGATATTGACCTCGTTCTACCTGGTGCTATGGTTCGAAATCAATCAAATCCTTCTTGGCATGATTGCAGCCTCGGTCACCCTTGGGCTGGCGGCAATATTGGTTGGGGGCAATCATGCTGAAGAATGAGTGGATAGTGGTGCTGCTGGCTGCTACGTTGATGGGAACCGCGGCTCTGGCCGGGGCAACGGAACTGTTTTACGCCAAGTCCCTCTACCGCAACATCATGGTGTACGAGGACGATGGCTTGCGCTGCATGAAGTTCGGACGCAACGTAGCAGACAGGCAAAGCTGTGTCCTGGTGTCGGATCATGACAAGATGGTATTCGATTACACCAAAATGATGATGGCGGCGTTGTATCTCAATCCGGAACCCCAGCGCATTCTGATTATCGGGCTGGGGGGAGGAATTTTGCCAAGCGCGTTGCGCAAGTTGTTTCCCGCCTGCCAGATCGACATTGCCGAGATTGACCCGGTTGTTTCCGAGGTAGCCAAACGCTTCTTCTATTTTTCCCCCACCGACAAGACGAATGTTTTTGAAGATGATGGCCGGGTGTTCGTCAAGCGCGCCGTGAAGCGGAAGGCCAAGTACGATCTGGTCATGCTGGACGCCTTCGACCACGAGTACATCCCGGAGCATATGCTTACCAGGGAATTCTTGCAGGAGGTGAAAGGGCTCCTGGCCGCAAAAGGGGTGCTGGCCGCGAACACCTTCTCGAAGAGCAGTTTGTACAACCACGAATCTGCAACCTACTACAGCGTATTCGGCGACTTCTATCGCATTAACAAACACAACCGCGTCATTCTACTGCGCATGGGCGGGTTGCCGGCAATGCCTGAGATTGCCAAGAATGCTGCTCGGCTTGAGGATCGGCTACGCCCTTTTGGTACTGGAAAGGGCGAGCTGTTATCCCTATTCACGGTTGAAAGCGGTTGGCCCGCCGACACAAAGATATTGACCGACCAATATTCTCCGTCCAATTTGCTGAATTCGCGGCGCCAATGATAGAACCTGGATCATGAGGCGGGTTGTTGCCGCCGACGCTGGGCTGACCCACAGCAGTTGAGAGCGGGTCTTCCAGACTAGGGATTATCTGAATAAATCCGTCATCGCGAGCCCCAGGGGGCGTGGCGATATTCAAGCCACTGATTTTGCATCGCGCTCAGATTGCTTCGCTTCTGTTACTGATCGATACCCACGACGTCATCGGCCTCGAATTCATCCGGCACGGTGCCATCGCCAATGCCGGTGACCATGGCAGCCATCGTGTCGCTCTGCTTCACGAAGTATTCCGCACTGATTGGGTCATAAAAACGCTGGCCAATGACAAGGTCGCTGAACTTGAAACGGTGACGGGTCGGATGAGTGGCCATATTGTGAACCAAGTGTAAAGAAAAGCGGCCTCCATCTCTGGAAGCCGCTGTGGTGTTGGTGGGCCCTGACAGGATCTAACTGTCGCCAGACGGATTAAGAGTAAGGCAAACTTATTAACTCATAATCTGTAAGTTGAAGAACGGTAAGGGCTTACTTCCCACCGTTTTCTTCTGAACCCAGAAACCGAACAAGCGGCATCATTATATTTTGTCTGGCTGGGATTTGGCCTGCTAAGTTCAAGAAAATTAATATTCATCCATTGCCCCCTGCCAAACCTCGCCGAACTCCAACCGAACTGATCGACTGCAATCCGCCCCAGGGATAACCTCTTGCGGTCAACTCCGTGTCAGACAGACAAGTGACGCAATGGCAAAAGCCAGCCCAAAAACCTTACGCAGAGTCAATCTCTCGCGCAGGAAAATGAAACCAAGGGCCGACGTGACCACGAAACCCAGTTGAGCGATAGGCACGAGTATGCTCGCCTCACCTTGCTGCAGACCCGAGATCAGCATCACAAGAGCAGAAAGTTGCAGTAGCGCAGCCATAGCACTGTAGCGCCAAGCACCCTGCGGTGGCTTGGCGCCACGACCGCGGGCCAGCGTGAACAGGATTGCCAGTGGCAGGTACACAACAGCCTGGCCCGCGATAAGCGTGGCAGGGCTTCCGCCCGCAATAGTACCGAGTTTGTAGACGAAGCTTACGATCCCCATTACCACCGACGAGACGAGTATTTGCAAGACGGAGGGCCATGTCGCGCGTGGGGAGGACGCCGAGTTTCCCGCCAGCAGCAACCACACTGCGATGAGAGCTGCTGCGAGGCCGGTGAGTTTCCAAGCAGTAAGCGCTTCCCTTAAGAACCAAAGTGAGAGTACCGTGGTGATTGTAAAACTCAGGCGGAAGATGGGGACAACAATGCTGGCAGCACCGCTCATGAGACTTCGTGCAAAATTGTAGAGCGCGACGAAGACCAGAACGCCGGTCAGCATTCCCCATAAGAAAGGTACGCCGAGAAAAATCGTATCCGTCATCAGGCCATAGAGAAAAATCCCCACCGTGAAGAAGACGGATTGAAAGGCGAGAAAATGATGCGCTGCTACACCCTTAGCAGCTGCGTGTTTAAAGACCAAATCCGCCAGCCCATAAAACATCATGGCCGCCAGCGCTAGTTTCATGCCTTCAGCCATACCGTGTCACCCCATTAACTTCTAACGCCGTTCCGCCAAAGCCTCCTGTCGAAACTCGTCGAACCGCACCGAACTCCAACCGAACTGGCCTATGGCCATGCAGCGTGTGCGGTGATACACATCCTAAGCACAAGATTGAGTAATAGCTGCTAAGCTTATTTCCAATTCAACCCTCTGCGGAGATCATATAGCTTATGGTTTGAGTCCGCCAACCATGTAATTCGAAAGGGAGACTGAATGCTGATCAATTGCGTCGCCTATCAGGGAGGTATCAAGCTCGCTGACATACCGGTCGAGGACATCAGCGAATACGTCAGCCGGCCAGACTGTTTTGTCTGGGTCGCGCTCAAAGATGCGGAAAACGAAGAGCTTGTAAAATTGCAGGAGGAGTTTGGCTTGCACCCTTTGGCCGTTGAGGACGCGCTCCATGGGCACCAGCGGCCGAAGATCGAGGAGTACGGTGATTCGGTCTTCGCCGTCATGCATCAGATCGAAATGCTGGACGGAGAGTTGCAGGTCGGAGAGGTCAATATCTTCGTCGGGAAAAACTATGTACTCTCTGTCCGCAACCGCGTCCAGCAGGACTTTATAGGTGTTCGCAAGCGCTGTGAACACGAGCCCGATTTACTCAAGCACGGGTCTGGCTTTGTCCTCTATGCATTGATGGACGCAGTGGTTGACCGCTATTTCCCCATCGTCGTCACATTGGAAGCCGAGTTGGAAACCATCGAAGAGAAGATATTCGTCAAAGGCTCTGCGCGCGCCAATATCGAGCGACTATATGGTTTGAAGGGCAAGGTGATGGTGCTCAAGCATGCCGTTGCACCCCTCATGGAAGCTGCAGGAAAGCTCCATGGAGGCCGCGTACCTGGGGTTTGCGCCAACAATCAGGAGTATTTCCGCGATGTGTATGACCATCTCAACCGCATCAACACTTCCATAGACAATATCCGCGAGACCATTGGCACGGCCATTCAGGTGAATTTGGCAATGGTCACCATTGAGGAGAGCGAAGTAAACAAGCAACTTGCCGCCTGGGCTGGGATATTTGCTGTGGCGACGGCCTTTGCCGGGATATGGGGAATGAATTTCAAGTCCATGCCGGAACTGCAGTGGGAGTACGGCTATCCTATTGCCCTGATAATCATCGCGACAGCCTGCAGTTTCCTCTATGCTCGATTTAAGCGCTCGGGCTGGCTTTAGAGTTGCAACCCCAATGCCGACCTCAGGGACTCCAATAAGTGCCAATGCCGGAAAGTAAAACGGCCCTCCTTTTGGGAGAGCCGTCTGGTGTTGGTGGGCCCTGACAGGATCGAACTGTCGACAAACGGATTAAGAGTCTGGCCAAAGGGTACCTCCAACAATACGGCTCAACAATCTTCAACAAGCCTCGTGCATTTTATCAATAACTTAGACCCTCGGCACTTGTTGAGGGTTATTGCCATGAATTGCGGTTAATTGTCTACAAGTGTGCCACGGAACTTTCGGGCAACTTTCATTTGGTACAGGCGCCAGGCAAGAAAATTCATTATGCTGCTTACGGCGTTTGTCTATGAGACCTTCCCTGAGAAAATCTGCGGTCTCGTTTCCGTCATCGAACTGCTCATGCTGCCTCGGCGTGTAGTTTCACACCGAGGGCGCGCATGACCTTGAGGATCGTCGCAAAACTGGGGTTGCCTTCGCCGGATAATGCCTTATAAAGACTTTCGCGCCCTAATCCAGTTTCTCGCGACAGTTGAGTCATGCCCTTGGCGCGGGCAATAACGCCTAAGGCGTGGGCGATGAATGCTGGATCATCCCCTGCCTCTGCCAAACATGCATCAAGATAGCCAATCATGTCTTCGTCGGTCTTGAGATGTTCCGCTGAGTCCCAGCGGGCGGTCTTGAGTTTTTTCATCGCTCTTCCTTTGCTTGCCTCGCCAGTTTCACCGCATTCTTGATGTCTTTGGTCTGGGTCGATTTGTCGCCGCCGGCCAACAGAATAACTATCTCCATGCCACGCTCAATAAAGTAAACCCTGTAGCCTGGCCCGACGTGGATGCGCATCTCAGATACCCCTTCTCCCACAGATTCGCAGTCACCGAAATTTCCAAGCTCCGCCCGGTCGATTCGTGCCTGGATGCGTAACTTTGCCTGTCGATCTCGTAGCAAGGAAAACCAAGTATCGAAAACTTCCGTGGAGTAAATCACTTTCATGCTTAAAAGTGTATCCTATTATATACAACTATGCAATTGCTTATTGCTAATGGATCACGACTAAGCAGCGTTTGTACTCTTGCACTATACTTGTAATGCCTTCTGAATCAGTCGAGCCAGACCGCTCGGATGCTCCGGCATCGGCCCTGGATACTTGGTGACTCAGGAGGCTTTCTTTTGCCATAACACTATGCAGGTACATGCGCCTGGTGTTGGCATCACGATGCACAAGCACGGTTTCGATATTGGTTACTCCATCAATATCCACCGGAGCGGAAAAGTAGAAGCTATCGACATCGCCCCTTGTTGCTGACTTCACCAGCGCGCCGCGCTCGATGACATCCTTCACGGCGGCAAACGCTACCTTCTTGAACTTGTTCGCCCCGCCATGCGCCATTGAAGTTTGCGCCGCTCGATGATCTAGCAAGACTTCACCAAGCCCAGCGCGAATTGCCTTCCCACCCTGATCCGCGAAGATTCTTGCTGCCCAATCCTCTACGGCCTTGAATCCGCCGGATGGCGCATCAGATGATTTCAGCGTAGCAATCGACTTCCCGTTCAATATTGCCGACGACTCCCAATCCCCAAACCACTTCTTGAACTCCGGCGACCGTGTTTCTGGCGCTTTCATTCCCACATGCGCCTCTGCCTTGCGCAGCATCTCTAGGATGTCGCGCTGCGAGAACAGGACGCTGAAGCCCAGGCTGCGCAGGAAGGTACGGACGGCCTGCACCATCCTCTGCCATATCTGGCCCTTCAGATGCTGGCCCTGCTCGGCCATGATTGCGACGATCTCCTTCGCGCGCTTTGCCGGGGCCGCTATGTGCTGCTGTCAGCGGACTCGACTGTGGCTGGCACGTCTAGGCCGTCGTCTGCGACAGCGGGGAGAGTCTTGGGGGTGTCTGAAGTGTCCATGGCGGACATGATATGGGGCGCACCAGCATTGCGCGCACCGGCGCCACATCCATACTCTGCGCCGGCATCAAATGCACCGCCTCCATTGACGGGAATTCCCTACACCACCCCTACATAGTACAAAGGTCAGCACCAAAGAAAAGCGGCTCCCATCTCTGGAAGCCGCTCTGGTGTTGGTGGGCCCTGACAGGATCGAACTGTCGACAAACGGATTAAGAGTCCGCTGCTCTACCAGCTGAGCTAAGGGCCCGGTAGATTTTTTCACCTGCACGCCTGATGTAGGCTATTCGGTCGTCGTGCGGGGGTCCAACCCACGACAAACGGATTAAACATCTGACTTCAGTAAGGTTATCTTTTCAATCAGATAGATAAAGCGCATCTCCATGTTGCGCTATGGATTGCGCTAAATCTCGCTCCAAATAATCAGTTACTTACCTGCGACCCACTTTTGACTGCTCTTGTGCGTTGCGCATTTTAGCAGCATTAAGTTGAAAATCAAATTCCCCTTGCTCAAATTGCCTTCCGCAATAGCTCAAGCGTCGGAATCGGCTGCTCAAAGGCACCAATATCAATTGCCATTTTCCCTTCGCGATTCCAAGCGGCTTTCATCCATAGTGCAGTTCAAGAAAAGTGTGTCCAGCGTCGCAGACATCGTGCGACATTTAACGCGCGGGTCGTTCCTTAGCGGTTTCGCTCCTGTAACCCGACTCAGGATTCTTGGTGCTCGCGTGCCGGTTGATCGAGCAACGTCTCTTATCAAGTGTCATGTTTGCTTGAAGCTTTTGTTGAACTTGGACGTAGCCTTGTTGCTTTCAGTCTCTAGCCGACCATAGGCTTCGCGAACATCTTTCCCCACCTTGGCAGCCTCGATGGAAATTATGCATCGCAATCGTTTTCCGCTCTTTGTCAATATCTGACGCATTTCTTCAATGGGATGATTGGAGCCACAGCGGTAGCAAAATGCCGTTTGTTGCATGGGTGTTATCCGATCATGGTTTTTTAATAAAATAATCGCTCTTCACAGATCAACTCTGTTGCGCAGCTCCTTGCCAGGTTTGAAATGCACACTCCTTTTCGTTGCTGCCTCAACCACCTCGCCTGTTGCGGGGCTGCGACCAGTGCGTGCTGGGCGATGATTGACTTTGAAGCTGCCGAATCCGCATATCTCGATGCGATCACCACGAGAAAATGTTGACGCCATATATCACTACTCCATATCTCTGACGTAATGAACTACTCCATTATTCTCAATAATGTATCTGTAGGCTTTCGAGAGGAGTTCTGAAACACATTCGAGCGCTGGAGTCTCAGCCTTTATTCCTGCAAATCCACATCGCTTAAACGTCTGCCGAGATTCGTTCATATTGAATGTTGCAAGCCTAGCTGCTGCAATTCCTTATTGTCCATTTCTTAACATTGCACGATTCACAGATCCCAGGCAATCCTCGGAATGAAATGAAATTGTGGTTTCATATTTTGGCGTGGCTACATTAAGTAGTCTGAAGCGGCCCCGGATTTCCCTGAATTCTAATTGGCCATATCAACGTAGCGCCGCCTTCTGTCGTCGCTGTTGATGGTTCTATCATGGACGAGATTCGTCTCGCAGCAGATCAGACTAAGGGTGGAAGAACTGTCTTGGCCGGTGACAAGTTGAAGAAGGAACTTGCATAAGAAAATTGAAACAACGGTTTCATTTTTCCATCACTGCTTTCGTTTTTTAACGCCGACGATATATTTAAGGAATGTTTGAATAAGTCGGGGCTCGCGATAACTCGCGATCACCCAAGGGGGGTGGCGATCTTCAAGCCAATGATCTTGCATGGCTCTCAGATTGCTTGGCTTCCGTCACTGCGATTGCCACGGCCTTGTGGGCTTCGCAATGACAGAAGCGCGGCAGCCGCAATGACGAAGTTGTACATGATTAGCGTTTCCTTAACATTATTTGATGTCCCAGTCGCCAATTCGAATTGTCGTTCGAGCACATTCTTTATTACCTTTCGAACAATTGGTTTTTTCTCAATCACCATACTCATCACACTCGCATGTCATCGGAACAATGACGCGACTCACAAAGACATAGAGTGTGAAATTTATTTTGGAGTTTCTATGGTCGCCAAAACCATCCGCGAGCAGCATGAATCCCTAGACGATATATTTCAGTCTCTGTCCAGCAACCCCTGCTTTTCTTCGCCGAATGATGCGTGTGACTCACAAGTCGACTGTGACCGAGAAGGCTGCGCGCGCCAGATTCGTCTGACCTATACCGAGTTAATGCGGTCATGTCTAAATCACTTTGAGACAGAGCGTGAGGCAATGCGCAGATTCAGTTCAAGCGAATTTGCTGACCGTCACAATCAACTTCACGCGGACCTTTTAAAGGAGTTGAACTTATTCATTGGCAGGACGGGAAAAACGGATAGATTGGTTGAGCATATTGACCAGATCAAGCGCTTTGAACTTCACTACCTTCATCACCTCAACACGACCGACGTCGAGATGATGAAATATCTACCGGCATAGCATCGACAGGCGTGTTGCCTGGCAAGGCAGGATCTAGAGGGCAGTAGCCCCGCCGCATAATCCTCTCGGTAGAAGTCCTTTTACGCGTAGAACCGTTTCTTGGTCGCGTAGATCCTATAGATGCTGAAACCTCTCGCTTAAATCACTGCCTGGAATCCCGATTACAGCGCTATAATTTCTATTTTCATGGTTGGTGTAGGCAGAACGCAGAATGGCTCGCAACCTCGACAGTAAATCGTTTCCCCTCGACGCCTCTCAGATCCTCGGGGTTCCCATTCTGGATCGACAGCATCGCTCTATTCTTGCCTTGCTGAAACAATTGGAATGTACGCCCGAAGCATTGATTACTTCTGAGGGTATAAACGAGCTCATGACACGGCTCATGAGCCAACTACCAGAGCACTTTGACACAGAAGAGGAATGGATGAAGTCTAGTGGAATGCCCAGCCAGTTGATTGCTGAACATAGTGTAGAGCATACAAGAGTGATAGAAGATCTCACGCATCTCCAAACTGAAGCGATGAAGAAGAACACCGTCAAGGTTGGCGCCGTAGTCAAGATTATCAGGGAATGGATTCTCCATCATATCTACGGGCTGGACTTGGAGATCAAGAAATATGTGAAGCCATAGCCTGCTGACGGTTATGAGGCGGGTCTCTGTGACAGAGGAGGACGGCAGAAAATAGTCGGCTTGATGAGAGCCCGCAGACCGATGGTGGTAGCTGGTTTAGATGTCGTATGTCGTATCCAGATGGAGTCCAAGGCGCTCAAGACGCATCTCGTAGTCCTCTTTCTTCAATGCCGGCGCAACCTTCTTGCGCAGTTTGGCGTCGCTAACAACAACAGTTGGATTTGCTAAGTTGATTTGGCAGTTTTCTGCCAAGGCAAAACAGGCAAGTGTGATACGACTGTGTTACGAAGAAATATGCTAAATGAGGGTGACCGTCACGTCTGTCTTGTTGTTTTTTTCGGGAGTATTGGTGGGTCGTGCGGGGGTCGAACCCACGACAAACGGATTAAAAGTCCGCTGCTCTA
>CAIYYX010000206.1 GCA_903930535.1 uncultured Sterolibacterium sp.
CCACGCCTGCCCCTGGCTAGAGGCGGAAGCCTGCCACACTTTTCGATAGAAGTTGGCCTTGCGACCTTGGAATATTCCAGCCTTGCGCCAAACGCTGACCTGATTCCCACCAAAGTATTGCTTGTGATGGATGAGGTGTTGTGTCGTGTCCATGATAAGTAGCTTGGTCCCTTGCCGTGTGACCAACCACATTATGCGACTGGACGCCTGTCGAACCACACTTCACCATTTACAGAAGTAAGCCTCCGTTCCCCTGGATCGGGAAGATGCCACCATCAGCCACTATCTAAGGCTAATCTTTCGTTTAGCCAAGGTGCATCCGCCTATGCAAAACGATAGGCAAAACGGTAGACCTCGTGGGGATTATAGGTCACAATGATTTTGCTCCTGAAATGATTTGTGGCTTCAGTTGTAAGACAATTATGAAAACAATTTTTTGAGAGCCCATACCAACTAAGGCGACTAGGGAATCATGCAGTCGCCGCGGCTCAAGTCCCCCGTTTCGTCAAATCTGTGCTCTCGGAAGAGAAGGACTGTTTCGACGACCTACCCTCCGATCTTGCAATGTTGACGAAAGCGCCGAGATGAAAAGATTTGTGTGGTGGGTCACGGCGCTGCTTGCCCTTGCGGTCTCAGCAAACCTCCACGCGCAGCAAGTTGGCATTGTCTCAGTAACGTCTAACGGATTCGGGAAAACAGAGGCCCAGGCGTTGACCGATGCTGTGATAAATGGGGTCGCCCAGGTCAATGGCGAAGCCATTGCCTCTTCGATGAGAATGACCAAGAGTTCGACTTCGAGCACGTCTGCCGAAACATCGAGCAAGCGAACCATTGACGAAGAGATCTCGCGACGCACACAAGGGATAGTGAAGTCGTGGAGAAAGATATCGGTCCAGGCAAGTGGGGCCGGAGATTTTACAGCCACCGCGTCGGTCAGCGTTGCCATCCTCAGACGCTCTGAGCAACTCAAGCGCTTGAAACTGGCCGTCGTTTCCTCAAAAACGGGTGACCCGGCATACGAGGCCTCGCTGGCTGCCGAAATTGTCCAGAACCTGACGACCAGTCGCAAGTTTGCGATCATGGATCGAAAAAACAACGACGCCATCGGTGAGCAGCTTTCTCGCATCCGGCGCGGCGGCGGTGCGATAGAGGACCAGGTCCGGCTGACTGCCGAGGTGGCACCGGATTATCTGGCAGTCGTCACCGCCGAGGTTATTAGCGACAAGGGCGGCAGGCCCTCCGTCATTGGCAAGTTGGAGATAATCGACTACTCGACCCGGCAGGTAAAGTTCTCTGAAAAGAAGAGCTTTCCCATGAAGGAGGGTGACGAGGCGGCCAGCCGCCGGCGGCTGGCGATGCTGGGCAAGGGATTGTCCATGGCGGTGATCCAGACCATTTATCCTCCGGTGATTGTGGGCATGGATGACGGGCACCTCAGCATTGCCCAAGGCTCCGATTTTTTCGGTGTAGGTGACAAATTGATAGTCTGGAAAATGGGAAGTGCATTGCGCGACCCTCATACCGGGGAGTTCTTGAGCAATGACCATACTGACATTGGCACTGCTGTGGTCACGTTTTCCGACGCACGCATTACCAAGGCGAAGGTTGATGGACAGATTCAGCTTGACCCAAAGATGGTTGTCGGAAAGAAATATCAGGTTTCGCATGCGGGCGAATCCATGAACGATTTGTTTGCCGCGTTCGGCCTATCTTCCAGGGACTCCAATTCGAGCGGAAATGGCAATGCTCGAAAACCATCTGCAAGTGGCGACAGTGATTGGTAATTAAACCTTTTGAAAGGAACAAGAATGAAACTCAAGTTTACGATGCTAATTGCCGGGTCCCTTCTCCTAAACGGTGCTTTTGCCCAGCAGGAGGGTGAGCCAGTCACTAGTCCTGACCAAGTGCCCCTGGGTGGTTTTGCTGGTTGCTTTGTTCAACCATCCAAAAACGGCTGTGATGCGCGCATCACCTGCAACGGAGTCGGACAAATATTCGGAAACACCGGCATTGATTTGCAGACTGCGACGAAGGAGGCCGACATGGAGGCGCGGAATGAACTTGCGAAGTTTTATAGCGACAAACGGAAAGCGCAGGAGTCGATGGCGAAGACGAATACTGCAAAGGCCAAGAGCAATGCCAGCGGGGGCTTGGATAGTTCGAGCGAGATGACGCGGCGGAGGGCCAGTGTCAGCAGCAGCAGTGCTGAGGCACTGCTCTCCGGTGTTCAGGTGCTAGGGCGAAAGGTGGATTTCAACCAGCACAGCGTCACGGTGAAGGTCGGCGTGAGCTGCAAGAGTCAGGCAGCTGCTGCGAAGTCTCAGTCGGCTGCGGCCAGTTCTGGGCAGCCCAGCGGTGCACCGTCTGCGCCGCCGGGCGCACCCCAATCGTCGCCCCCCGCAACGTTCAGCATAGGCGCAATGAAACAGGGCAATATGAATCAAAAAACAAAGAATGCTGATGATTTCTAGGCTTTCCAGTTTCTTAGGTTTAATGTTGGTTGTATTTGCTCCCATAGTGGAGGCTAGTTCCTCCATCTGCGGCAACTCTGGTTTTGAAAAGCTTCCGACCGGATGGCTGATGTCGCCAACGGCGAAAGAGGGTACTTTTTATTTCAAGACTACAAGAAAGTTACTGGAGCCCCCTCCCATTACCTCGCCGTCGGTTCTGGGGCCGCTCGCGAGGGACGCAGCGGTTCGCGCCATCCTGAATCGGTACAAGAGGATCAAGCCGCCGCCCGTCGAAAATGCATCAATCGTCGTGAAGGGCATGCAGTCGATGGAAGTGCGATGCGCCGATGGGGACTTCCTTCTTTACCAAGTCGACATGGCCGATCTCTCTTGGGGTCCTGTAGAGAATGCAGAGGATCCACGCAACGATTCAATGAAGTTGCTCAGGAAGATACAAAGCACCTTTGAAGACTAGAGGGCATATCCAGACAAAGTGGGCGAGGATTCTCATGGTCTCTTATCGGGATCCCGATAGAAACCTTTGAAGCATTTCTTTTTTGGCAGGCGCTTTGCCTAACCTTTTTGGGAGTTTGGGAGTATGTTTAAATTGATTGGTTTTATCGTATTTGTTGCCGTTGCGTTTTTCGGGTTTTCATCTTTTCAAAAATGGTACGCAGGAGAGGCTACGCCAAAGGAGACGGTAAGCGAGGTACGCAACAAACTCGGGGAAGCGTTGATCACTGAAAAGACAAAAACTGCGGTCAGCGCCCCGGCTACAGATCCTCAACCCGTTCGCAATGATTCGTCAGCAGTTCGTCCTGCGGCCGACGAATCCAAGGAAATCATGCCGACTGACGCTAATCAACTGCTCAAGCAGATGATGGATCAAAAAAAATAGCGTCATCTCTCCTCGATGGTCAGGTCACCCGCCTTTACGGTGGAATGAGTCCCGTCCATTCTGATGCTGACGCCGCTGCTTTCAATGAATACTTTGGGATTCATGGGGTCGCTGCTGATCACCGGGGCGGGGGTCGTCCCATGCCGGGGTTGGGTGGGCTGCGTAACAGTTTCTTGCTTAATTATTTGTGAATCAGGTCTTTTGCGAATTGGCTCACTACTCAAGGGGTCATGGCTACTTTGTTGCAAGGGCGGGGGCGGCGCGGTGACAGTTCGCGGCCGATGACTGGGGAGAGCACGCGGTTCGCGCCTTTCCGGAGGCACTTCGGGTGAGCTGAGACGTGAAACCTGCTCGATATCCCCAGGGGTCTTGCGAGTGACCTTTGCTGCCGCCGCAACATGGGGGGCATCCGCCTCGGCCATTTTAGGGGAGGGTGCTTGCTCGTTGGCCGCTGGCGCGGAGGGTGCCTGCAATTGGGGTATCTTTTCAATGGTATTTACCGGCGGCCCAGCCGAGTTTGCCTGAGCCTCTGTGCGCTCAATTTTGTGCAGTGATTGCGCTACGCGAGCGGTGATCTGATCGCACCCCCCGAGAAACAAGACAAGGGCCAATGAAGAGGCATTTAAGACGGCCTTGTTCATACGCAATACACGTTGTCGAATGCAATCTCTGGGGTCTTCTCTCGCCCCCGTCTGAAGACTATCGCCGCGAGGCCACAGCGATCGACCTCAGGTCTAAAGGAGTCCCTGCCCCCATTGATCATAACGGTCAAGTTCAGAAGACAAGGACTTGGCAAGATCGGTGCATTTCTCACACTGGGGCCAACCTGAGTTTCATCATGCATCCAGTTGGAAGGGCAAAGGTTGAGATGACCGCCGAGGGCAACATCAAAGGCTGAATCGTGTGCAGTGTCGCTCATCATTTTTACCTGAGACTTAGGCACTGTTTTCATCGTGATATAACCACAATGGGAAATCTACTTTCAACTCCTGCCGCAGATGCAGTCCATAAATTGGATTAGGCGATCAGCTATAACAGAGTGGCTGACGAGCGAGACAACTACTCAACTACTCGAACACCTGAGCCATGCTCAGATAGCCCTAGTCTTGGTAAGCCAATAGCAAAGCATATCATGCTGGCATCTTGCAAGTCAGTTTGCCTATGATCGATAACCAGATCGAAATTCCGCAGTCCTTCATGGCCATGTACGTCGCCCCGGGACGGCGCAGACCCGCTGCGCCTCAGGACACAATCCTGGCGCGCTATGAGCAGTGCGAGGACATGGCCTCTATGCTGGCCGAGCATGCACAGACGCTGGCGTTCGACGAGAACCTGAGCGAACAGGAAGTTCTCATGCGCTGCCACC
>CAIYYX010000207.1 GCA_903930535.1 uncultured Sterolibacterium sp.
CATGCGCGGCATGTTCTGATCGGTCAGGACGAGATTGACGGTCTTGCCCTTGGCCTTGTCGAGGCCGTCCTGACCGTCGACCGCCTCGACCACCTCATAGCCGGCGCTTTTCAGGGTGAAGGTCACCATCTGCCGGATGGAAGTGGAATCATCAACTGCGAGAACGGTTATTGACACCTTGAAACTCCCTCAAGGAGCGGGTAGTGCTTGACTTCAATAGTGCTGCTCAGAACAGTTCGCCCCCCCTGATCCATCTGCTGCCGTGAGACCGGGTTGTTCTCGGTCAGGTCAACTAGTTCCCTGCCCAGCTTGCTGTTGCCGACGATGCTGTCCACTACGCGCCGCATGACGAACGAGGTGTCCTGGACGAACTCGTCGAACTCGCGACAGCTGCCGCCATCCGCGCCATGAGTCTGGTTTAGAAAGCTCATGCCGGACACACCAACTCTTGCGCAAAGCTCTCGAAGGCTTCCACTGCCAGGGGTTTGCTGAAAAAATAGCCTTGATAGGCATGGCAACCGAAACTCGCCAGATAGTCCTTCTGCGCCTTGGTTTCAACACCCTCGGCGATCACGCCCAGGCCCAGGCTCTTGGCCAGAGCAACGACGGCTTTGACAATCGCCGCATCGTTTGCATCGACCATGACATCGCGGACGAACGACTGGTCGATCTTCAACTGGTCCAGCGGCAGGCGCTTCAGATAAGACAGCGAGGAATAACCGGTTCCGAAATCATCCAGCGAGAAGCCCACGCCACGGGCTTTCAGGGCAAACATTTTCTCGATAATGTCCTGCACGTTATGCGCCAGAATGCTTTCGGTCAGTTCAAGTTTCAGGCGATAGGGGTTGGCGCCCGTGCTGCCGAGAACCGACAGCACCTGATCCACGAAGTCGGCCTGGTTGAATTGAACTGCACTGACATTCACAGCCAGCGTGAAATGAGCCCTTGATGGCTGGGTCGCCCAGACGGCCAGTTGCGTGCAGGCTGTTTCCAGTACCCAGTGACCCAGGGTCAGTATCAGTCCGGTTTCTTCGGCCAGGGGAATGAATTCTGCCGGCGACACCATGCCGCGCTCCACATGTTTCCAGCGCACCAGCACTTCAGCTCCCGTCACTTGCCCACCGGCAACCTGCGCCTGGTAATGGAGCACAAACCTTTTTGCCTCGATGGCTGCACGCAAATCACTCTCCAGCGCGGCTCGAACCTTCACCGCCAATTCCATTGCCGGATCGAAGAAGCGCAGCGTATTCCGGCCCGCTTCCTTTGCTTTGTACATGGTGAGGTCAGCCTGCTTCATCAGGTTGTCGATCGAAATCGGTTGGCCATTGAACAAGGTGGCACCGATACTCGCAGAGCTGTGGTAAGCCACATCGCTGAAGCGATAGATCTGGTTGAGCGTGGCGAGAATCTTTTCTCCAGCCGTTTCGGTTCCAATGGCTGCGTCCTTCTCGCTCATTCCCAGATTGCCCAATACCACTACGAACTCGTCACCACCCAGTCGGGCTAAGGTGTCGCCCTCGCGCACGCACTGCGTCAGGCGTTTCGAGACCTGCTTCAGCAACAAGTCGCCGACGTCATGGCCCAGCGTGTCGTTGATCGATTTGAAATTGTCCAGGTCGATGAGCAGCAGCGCACCAAAGTTACCGATACGGTCGCTAGTTGTTATGGCCTGCTTCAAGCGATCCAGCAGCAGGGTGCGGTTAGGCAAGCCGGTGAGTTGGTCGAAGAAGGCCAGTTCATGGATTTTATCTTCGGCCTGCTTGCGTACGCTGATGTCAGCGTGCGTACTTACGTAATGAGTCACAGCGCCATCTCTGTCCATCACAGCCGAAATGGAGAGCCATTTCGGATACACCTCGCCGTTCTTGCGGCGGTCCCAGATCTCGCCCTGCCAGCTGCCGGTGCGGGAGAGGGTTTCCCACATTGCGCGGAAAAAGTCCTTGTCGTGTCGGCCCGATTGAAGCAGGCGCGGATTCTTGCCCACGATATCCGCCTCCGTGTACCCGGTGCTCTCGGTGAAGGCCCGATTGACCCTCAAGATCGCCCCGTCGGCATCGGTCACGATCATGCCTTCAAGAGACTCGAAGGCCGCGGCGGCAATGCGCAGCTGCTCACCATCCTGCCTGACCTGTGTGACGTCGGTATGCGTGATAACCACGCCATATTTGGCGTCCTGTCCCAACGGCTGTGCATTCATCACGAACCAGCGCTGCTGCGTCGTTGAATGGCAGGCGTATTCCAGACTGAAGCTGAGTAAGTTGCCGTCGAGAACCCCCTGAAGCCCTCTGCCGGTGTCCAGTGCATCTTGAGATGAAGGATCCGGACTGGCCCCGCAGACGGCAAAATAGTTGCTTCCGACTTCGCTTTGCAACGCTGGCTTGCCGGGCTCAAGGCCATTTTCCAGCGCGAAACGCCGCCAAGGTTCGTTGGCCGAAAGAATTGCCCCGCGGCGGTCCATCACGGCGACCGAGGCGGACACGGAATTCAGGATGGAGTGGGCAAATGCTTCACTTTCCCGAAGCGCAGTCAGGGTTTGCAAGCGCTCGGTGATGTCGGCCCCGACGCCACGGTAGCCGGCAAAATTGCCGAGGTCATCGAATATCGGATCACCGCTGAGCGAGATATGGTGCAAATCGCTGTTTGCTCTGATCCGGGAAATCTCAAAATCGCGGAACGGCAGGTGCTCGTCGAGGATTGCACGATGCTTCTGCCATCCGGTTTCGTCAGGGGCAACATAGCTTATCTCCCAGCGCCGCTTGCCGATGATGGAGTTCTGCCGGAATACCTCTTCACATATTTCCCTCTTACTCTCCGTGCGCGCTGTGATGCGATGCTCGACGTCAGTCTCCCAGTAGAAATCAGAAGACATTTCGGTCAGCGCGCGAAAACGTTGTTCGCTCTCGCGGAGAGATTTGTCCGCCTGCTTGCGCTCGGTGATTTCGCGCAAGCCACAGGCGAAATACAGGCCTTGCGCTGTTTCAAAACGGCCCAGACTGATTTCGACCTCAACTTCCTTGCCATCCTTGCGTCGGGCAGATACCGCCAGTCCTTGCCCCATCCGCCGGGAAAGCGGGGAAAGGGCAAACATGGCGCGCAGCGACGGATGATTCGCGCGGGAGCGATCCGGCACCAGGATTTCGATTGACTGACCGATCAGTTCGTCCGTCGCATACCCGAGCAGGTTATGGGTTTGCAGGTTGGCCATGATAATCATGCCCTGCGCATCGCTGATCAATTGAACATCAGGCGTGGCATCGAAAAAAGACTTCAGACGCGCTTCGCTGGTTTGCAGCGTCTGCTCCTGAGTATTGAAAAGAAGTTCGAATGCTCGCTGCCGACGCTGGTAGAAGAACAGGGTCAGGATGGAAATCAGCGCCAACATGCCAAACATCGTGTTCTGAATTCGGGATTCCCGTCCCCAGGCAGCGAATTCGGTTCCCGTGTAATCCTGGTATTGCGTTTGGCCGATATAAGCACCCAGTATCAGCAGCCCGACCAGCAAGCCGAACCACTCGGTAAGGTACCGGCGTCTGCGCGAAGGAAGTGTCTTGTGGATATTCATCGGGAGTCGGGAACCTTTGTTTTCCGGATTGCCAAAGCGCCGGATGGCTCAAGCAGGGTCGAAGCCGCGGTCATTGCTCGAGGTAGCGTCACAACTCTCGGCGGCTTGCCCAAGATGAAGCGGGCATACTTGTCGTCTTCACCCATGATGTGCTCCAGGAGCCAAACGGTCACAAAGAGTTTGAGCTTCAGCGGGGTGCTGCCGGGTGCGTGCGCGCGAATCTCGTCGAGGAGCTTTAGAACTATGGCTTCCAGTTCACGGTGTCGTTTCTTGTGGCTTTCGAGTTCGGGGTACTTGTGTGCCGTGATGAACTTCTCTTCGCTGGCGAAATGGCTTTTTGTGTAGTTCAGCAATTGTTCCAGTGCGTGCGCCGCGGCATCGATGCCAGCCCGCTCCAGCAGATTCCCGCAGCCGACTGAGCGAAACTCTTCTATGAGTTGGATCCAGCGGGCATGCTGGGCATCCATCTCGTCGATGCCGATGCTGTACTTGGGGTCGATGACCATGATATGGGTATCCATTGGAAATGCGTCATTGCGAAACCCGTTCAAGCTGCGCGACTCTGTCATGTGGCGACGCGCGTAACGAGCTAGCAACAATCTAACGAGAACCCTCTTGAGACCGTCGCACATCCACTTCGGCCGGATACCAGTCGTCCATTTCGCCTCCTGGCAATAAGCCACGCCGTTCGGCATGGTATTAAGCTGCTTGGCCTCGTCATGACGAAGTCGAACATGATCAGCGTTTCCCAGGCTAAGTGTGCGGCAAGTTGCACATCATACGAGCACGTCATACACGCGCATCATACTAGCAACGTATATCGTGACAAAACAGTGCGGACAGATGTTTATTTAGCTGGGATATGGGCTACCTTTCAAACATCATCCGATGTCGAAAGTGCAACCGGTTTCGGCAAAGATCTGCCGAGAAAGTGGCGTTCAGGAAGTGGCGTCAGCGCTATGGATTTCCGCTATCCTTTCACCCGGGAACATATCTACACGTGATATTTACAATCACTATTTCTTTAGCCTGCCCGGGTGACCGGAACGTCAAACTGAGACGCACGGTTCCTCAGTTGGAGTATTCGTCCTCACCGCCGCCATTGTCCTGCAACATGCTGAGCGGATATTGATCGCGAAATTCGGATACCGGAAATATTACGACCCAACCGGGCCGGCCCGTTAGGGCGACAGTTCCGCCCCGCAGGCGAGATCGAGTTGCATGGCGTAGCGGTAACGCTCTCCCGGATGGATGGAGAGTGTTGCCTCGAACACTTCATCCGCTTCGCTGAGGTAGTGACGGACGATGGACAGCCCGGGGGAACCCGCCGTCACCTTGAGCAGCGCCGCGATATCGGCGGGAATGGACAATGCCGATATCTCCTGGCGCAGGCTTCTTGCCTTGACGCCATAGCGCGCCTCGATCAGAGAATAGACCGGCACCGCTTGGCTTTCGATGTCCTCCATCACCTGGCCGTACTTGTTATGGACATAGACCTGGGTCCAGGAGACAGGCAGGCCGCCGTTCTCTGCGTGACGGACTCCCTCGAGCATTCGCCAGGGTTTGTCTCCGGGCAGGCCTATTCTCGCTGCTTCGGGGAGAACGTCACGGATCGTCAGGGTCACCCGGTGGGTGTCCTTGACGTATTGCCAAAGGTCGGAGACGCCGACCAGGGTCTGAACGTAACGGGGGGCGCTGCGGTCGCGCTCTACCTTCGTGCCCACGCCCTGATGACGCGACACCATGCCTGCCTCGGAAAGCATGCGGATCGCCTCGCGCACGGTGTGGCGGGAGAGTTTGAAGCGGGCGCGCAACTCGGCCTCGGTCGGCAGCAAGGTCCCGACGGGATAGACGCCCTCGCGGATGTCTTTCGACAACCGCTCGGCAAGGCTCAGGTAGAGCGGGCGCTTGGTTGCCATGTTCAAGAAGACAGCAGAAAGCCCAGCTTCGTTTCGCCTTCGAGCTTCCGCATGCGGTCTATCAGGGCGTGCATTTCTTGCGCGTTTGCCGCACTTCGGAAGCCAGCCAGGAACACTGCCTTTTCCTCGATCTCGGTCGGCGAGAGGCTGTTGCCGGGGTCGCCCTTGGGCACATCGACGCGCGCAGACAAGCGCCTGCCATCGACAGTCGTCACCTCGATCTTGCCTATCCAGCGCTGTGGATAGGCGGTGTTCACCTCATCGTCCAAGGCCATCTGGACCTTGGCTCTGAAGCCTTTCACCTCCGGGTCTGCCAGTGCGTGATGTTCGAACTCCATCAACCCGGCCTTGCCATGCACGGCGATGAGACCCAGCACCGTGCCCATGGAGAACTTCGCCTGATGGACGGTCGCAGGAGAAGTCACCGGGCCCAGGACGTCGATCGCCGCCTGATGCACTCTCGCTGTCACCACGGCGATATCGCCGTGGCGAAGTTCCTCACGCTGCATCAGTTGCTGCAGCGCGTCGGCCGCCGGGTGGGTGTGGCGGCAGGAGGCGTGCCACTTGTAGGAGGTTTCAAGAAGCGCCCAGCGGCTCCCCAAGCGGTCGACCAACCGAGCCGGATCGGAGTCACTGGACATGCCTGCCGCCAGACCCTGGGGTCCTTCGAGTATGCGCTTCGCACCGGTGAAGCCGGCCCTCGCGATCCAGGCCGACATCAGGCCGTCGGCGGCAGCCTTGGCGGTGTGCAACTGCTTGGAGTCCGCCGCGTCGCGCAGGAATTCCCACAGGCCCGCAGCCTGGGTTCCGGCAGAACCCAGGGCGTGGATGGTCTGGTCGACATCGAGCCGGTAGAGCTTGGCTACCGCAACTGCCGCAGCCAGGGTGCCGGCTGTGCCCGTGGTGTGGAAGACCTTGTAGTGCGAGCGGCCGAGGAATTCGCCTATGCGTATGCCGGCCTCGTAGCCCGCTATCACCGCCAGCAGGAAGTCTGCGCCGGAGCTGCCCTCGGCCTGGGCGGCCGCCAGCACCGGCGGGAAAATGACCGTGCCGGGATGGAACACCGAAGCATTGTGCACGTCGTCTTGCTCGACCACATGAGAGGCGGCGGCATTGATGAGCGCGGCAAAATAAGGGCTGGTCTTCTTGCGGCTCACCAGGATCTCGCTCTCACCTGCGTTGTTGCCGCCCCTGGGTCCCATCGCCGCGGCATAGGCCTCGAGGATGGCGACCTGACGCGAGTCCTTGCCTGCCAAGGCTGAGCCCAGCCAGTCGATGAAAAGTCTTTTCGCCGCAGCGACCACTTCCGCTGGAATGTCGGAGAGTTTCAGGCCAGCGATGAACTCGGCGAGTCTTCTGGTTTCAGACATTTCTGTTCCTCAGATCGCGCCGGCTGTCCGCAGCTCGGCAATTGTTTGCGCGGTGAATCCCAGTCCGGAGAGTATGGCTTCGGTGTGCTCTCCCAGTGCCGGCACGTCGCCCATTGCCGGGGAAATTCCCGTGATGTTGGCCGGAGGCAGGAGGGCGGCTATTTCTCCGGCACTGCTGCCGACATTCTGCCAGCGGCCCCGGGCTTTCAACTGCGGATGGTTCCAGACGTCCTCGATGCTGTTCATGCGGCCATTGGCGATACCCGCGCCATCGAGCTTGGCGACCACGGCTTCTGTGCTGAGACTCTTGAAGCTGTCCTCGATGAGCCGCGTCAATTCCTTTCTATGCGCGACCCTCTGGCTGTTGCTGGAAAAGCGTTCATCGGCTGCGAGCTCGGGCGAAGCCAGAACCTCGGTGCAGAATATGGCCCACTCGCGTTCGTTCTGCAGGCCGAAGATCACCTCGCCATCGCCCGTCCTGTGCGGGCCGTAGGGCGAGATCGCCGGGTGCGAGGCACCGTTTCTCTCGGGTGGCTTGCCGCCATAGTGGCCGAAGTAGAGCGCATAGCCCATCCACTCGGCCAGGGCCTCCAGCATGGACACCTCGACGCGCGAGCCGTGGCCGGTCTTGCCGCGCTGTATCAATGCCGTCAGGATGCCGCTGTAGGCATACATGCCGGCTGCGGTGTCGGCGATCGAGATGCCTGCGCGGGCGGGCTGTTCGGGCCCGCCGGTGATGCCCACCAGCCCGGCCTCGGCCTGGATCAGGATGTCGTAGGCCTTCTTGTCGCGGTAGGGGCCGTCATCGCCATAGCCCGAGATGTCGGCGACGATGAGGCGCGGATACTTTTGCGAGAGCGTCGCGAAATCCAGGCCCATGCGCGCCGCCGCGCCCGGCGCCAGGTTCTGCACCAGGACGTCCGCGTCTGCGAGCAAGCGCTCCAGCACTTCGCGTGCCGCAGGTTGTTTCACGTCGAGGGTCAGGCTCTCCTTGCCGCGATTGACCCAGACGAAGTGGGAGGCGAGACCCTTGACGGTCTTGTCGTAGCCGCGGGCGAAGTCGCCTGCCCCGGGGCGCTCTATCTTGATCACGCGGGCGCCGTAGTCTGCGAGCTGGCGCGTGCACAAGGGCGCCGCGATGGCGTGCTCGAGGGAGACGACGGTGATGCCGGAAAGAGGCAGCATAGGTGACATCAATACGACCTCGGCATGCCCAGCACATGCTCGGCGATATAGGCGAGAATCATGTTGGTCGAGATGGGAGCGACCTGATAGAGGCGGGTCTCGCGGAACTTGCGCTCGATGTCGTACTCGCAGGCGAAGCCGAAGCCGCCGTGGGTCTGCAGGCAGGTATTGGCGGCCTCCCACGAGGCCTTGGCGGCGAGATACTTTGCCATATTGGCTTCGGCGCCGCACGGCTCCCGCTTGTCGAAGAGTTCGCAGGCCCGCCAGCGCATCAGGTTCGCCGCCTCGATTTCGATATGGCTCTCGGCGATGGGGAACTGCACGCCCTGATTCATGCCTATGGGCCGGTCGAAGACCACTCGCTCCCTGGCATAGGCGCTCGCCTTTTCCACGAACCAGTAGCCATCGCCTATGCATTCCGCGGCGATCAGCGTCCTCTCTGCGTTCAGGCCATCGAGGATGTACTTGAAGCCGCGGCCCTCATCGCCAATCAGGTTTTCCTCGGGGATTTCCAGATTGTCGAAGAAGAGTTCATTGGTCTCGTGATTGACCATATTGCGGATGGGCGCGACGGTCAGGCCGTGGCCGATGGCCTCCTTGAGATCGACGAGGAATATCGACATGCCCTCGGACTTCTTTGTAACCGCGGCCAGCGGCGTGGTGCGCGCCAGGAGAATCATCAGATCGGAGTGCTGGATGCGCGAGATCCAGACCTTCTGGCCATTCACGACATAGCGGTCGCCCTGCTTGACGGCGAGGGTCTTGATCTTGGTGGTGTCCGTACCCGTGGTCGGCTCGGTCACACCCATGGCCTGCAGGGAAAGTTCGCCCGAGGCGATCTTGGGAAGATAGCGCTCCTTCTGCACTTTCGAACCGTGGCGCAGGAGCGTGCCCATGTTGTACATCTGGCCGTGGCAGGCGCCGGAGTTCCCACCGCAGCGATTGATCTCCTCCATGATCACCGAGGCCTCCGCCAGACCCAATCCGGCACCGCCATATTCCTGGGGGATCAGCGCTGCCATCCAGCCAGCCTGGGTGAGTGCTGTGACGAAGGCCTCCGGGTAGCCGCGGGCTTCGTCCACCTTCTGCCAGTAGGCTGAGTCGTAGCCGGCGCAAAGCGCGCGTACGCCATCCCTGATGTCCTGATATTGTTCCAACGAGTTATTCACATTGAGCTCCATTGACACTTGTCCGGACATCATGGCATCCTGACTTTTTTCAGTCAATGGGCAATTCAAGTGAGTGAAGCCATAGACCTCAAGCAGTGGGTCGGTCGCAGCGAGTCCCGCAGCGACTGGATCAACCCCAATCATGTTGCCGCCCTCTCCGCCACGCTGGACAGGGAGGATGCGCTTCCCCTGGCAGGCGATCCGGTCTTCCCGGGCTTCCACTGGACGCTCTTTCCGCCGCTCGCGCGCCAATCGGAACTGGGACCCGACGGCCATCCGAAGAAGGGCGGCTTCCTGCCGCCCATCACGCTGCCGCGACGCATGTGGGCCGGCGGCCGATTGCAATTCCATCAGCCGCTCAAGGTCGGCGAAAAGGTGGACAGGATTTCGCTGATAGAGCGGGTCGAGGAGAAGAGCGGCAAGAGCGGGCGTCTGGCCTTCGTCACGGTCCGTCATACCCTTTCTGGCGGCAAGGGACCGGCCATCGAGGAAGAGCATGACATCGTCTACCGCGAGGCGCCTGCCGCCGATGCCCCCGTTCCTCCCCCTGCCGTGAAAGTGCCTGCGGGTCCCTGGTGCAGGCAGATCGTGCCCGACGATGTGCTGCTCTTCCGTTATTCGGCGCTGACCTTCAATGGCCATCGCATCCACTACGATAGGCGTTATGTAACCGGCGTCGAGGGCTATCCCGGGCTCATCGTCCATGGCCCGCTGATCGCCACCCTGCTGCTCGACCTGTTGCGCCGCCAGTTGCCCAAGGCGACGCTCGCGAGATTCAGCTTCAAGGCATTGCGTCCCACCTTCGACATCTCCCCATTCAATGTCGATGGCGGACCCGGCGACGGGCCGGGACACTACCGGCTCTGGTCCACCGACAATCAGGGCGCCATGGCGATGGAGGCAGAGGCATGGACGCGTTGACCACGATGAGCGGGTCGAACCGCGCCGCCCGCTCCTGGCTGTTCGTGCCGGCGACGAGTCCGGATCGCTTCGCAAAGGCTGCCGCCAGCGGCGCCGACCGGGTCGTGATCGATCTCGAGGACGCGGTCTCAGAAATGGCGAAAACTGAAGCGCGGCGATCGCTCAAAAACGCTTCCCTGCCCGACAATGTGCCGCTCTATGTCAGGATCAACGGCTGCGCGACGGAATGGTTCGAGGAGGATATCGCATTGGTCGCGAAGCTCCCGGTCGCCGGCATCCTGCTGCCCAAGGCCGAGACGGCTGATCATGTCGCCCGTGCGGCGGCGGCTCTGGCGAAGGGGCAGCGCATTGTCGCCATGATAGAGACGGCCGTGGGCCTGTGGAATATCCTCGAAGTCGCAAAGGGGCCCGGGGTCGAGCGGTTGACCTTCGGTGCGCTGGACTTCCAGGAGGATACCGGCATCACCGACGAGTTGCCCAACGATCTCGAACTCGCCTATGCCCGCTCACGCATCGTCATCGCGACCCGGGTCGCCGGCATCGCCGGTGCCATAGACTCGATCTCCACAACCCTCGATGATGCAGAGCTTCTTTCCCGTGACGCCACAAGGGGCAGGCGCTGCGGTTTTGTCGGCAAGCTGTGCATCCATCCGAAACAGATCCTCCCCACCCACAAAGCCTTCCTCCCGTCAGAGAAAGAAAGGGACTGGGCCATGGGGTTGATGGAGATGCTGGCGGCGCGCCCGGAAAACGAGCGCGGGGCCTTCTCTTACCGCGGCGCCATGGTCGACAGGCCGGTGATGGAACGGGCCAGGAGCATTCTTGCCGTCGGCAAATGAATCACGCCGCCAGGTGTTGAAACAGAACGGTAGAGAGATAACGCTCGCCGAAGGAGGGGATGATGACCACCGCCAGCTTGCCGGCATTGACCGGCCGCTTCATCACCTCCAGCGCCGCCCAGACCGCGGCGCCCGAAGAGATGCCGACCAGCAGGCCTTCCTCGGTCGCCATGCGACGCGCGATATCCAGGGTGTCGTCGTTCTTGACCCGGATGATCTCGTCGTAGATTTTGGTATTCAGTATCTTCGGCACGAAGCCGGCGCCTATGCCCTGGATGGGATGCGGCCCGCGCGCGCCGCCCGAGAGCACCGGCGAGGCGTCGGGCTCGACGGCAATCACCTGGACAGCGGGTTTCCTCGCCTTCAACACTTCGCCGACGCCGGTGATGGTGCCGCCTGTGCCTATGCCGGAGATGAAGATGTCTATCTTCCCGTCGGTGTCGCGCCAGATCTCCTCAGCCGTGGTACTGCGGTGAATTTCGGGATTGGCCGGGTTCTCGAACTGCTGCGGGACGAATACGCGGGGATCGGCGGCCGCCATCTCCTCGGCCTTCTTCAAGGCTCCCGGCATGCCTTCGGGGCCGGGTGTCAGCACCAGTTCGGCGCCGTAGGCTTTCAATAGCAGGCGGCGTTCGCTGCTCATGGTTTCGGGCATGATGAACAAGCACTTGATGCCTCTTGCGGCGCAGACCATCGCCAGGCCTATGCCGGTGTTGCCAGAGGTCGGCTCGACGACGATGGTATCGGGCTGCAACCTGCCTGCGGCGGCGGCGGCATCGAGCATGGACACGGCAATGCGGTCCTTGACGCTGTGCGCCGGATTCATGAATTCCAGCTTGGCGGCGATGGTGCCCGGGACGCCGGCGGCAATCCTGTTGAGTCTGACCAGAGGCGTGTTGCCTATGAGTTCGGTGACGCTGTTGGCGATGTTCATGGCTTTTCCTGGGGAGGCCGAAACATTCATTTTACGCATAACAGCCGATAGGCGAGCGTTCGAACTTCAGCGCAATGGGTGCGCTATAATCGGCCTGCCTTTTCAGTGAAAAGGAAAACGCATTTTTTAAGCGATACGCTACTCGACGCAACGCAAACTTTTTTCGGTGTCTCCGTCATGCGCATCCTGCTTTGCAACGACGACGGATATTTCGCGCCGGGCATCGAAATCCTTGCCAGAAACCTGGCAGAGATTGCCGAAGTGACGGTGGTGGCGCCCGAGCGTGATCGCAGCGGCGCCAGCAACTCGCTGACGCTCGATCGGCCGCTATCGCTGCGCCGTGCCGCCAACGGTTTTTACTATGTCAATGGAACACCCACAGACTGCGTGCATCTCGCCGTCACCGGCATGCTGGACCATCTCCCCGACATGGTGGTCTCCGGCATCAACCTCGGCGCCAACATGGGCGACGACACCATATACTCCGGCACGGTCGCCGCAGCGACGGAAGGCTATCTGCTCGGCGTGCCCGCGCTCGCCGTCTCCCTGGCGAGCAAGTCGGGAAAACATTTCGAGACGGCAGTGGGCGTCGCGAAGGAACTCGTCCTGCGCTTCCAGCAGGGACAGTTCGGCGAGCCGGTGCTGCTTAACATCAACGTTCCCGATGTCGCCGCCGACAAGCTCAAGGGCCTCCTGGTCACGCGCCTTGGCAAGCGCCACAAGGCCGAGTCCGTGGTGAAGCAGCAGACGCCGAGGAACGAAACCGTGTATTGGGTCGGCGCCGCCGGCGGCGCCCAGGATGCCGGTCCCGGCACGGACTTCCACGCCGTGGCGAATGATTATGCCTCGCTCACGCCCTTGCAGATCGATCTCACCCATAACGCGCAGATTGCGCCCTTACAAGCCTGGCTTGCACCATGAACGCACCGACCCTGCGCGGCATCGGCATGACCTCGCAGCGCACGCGCAGCCGCATGATAGAGCGCCTGCGCGAGCAGGGCATCGCCGATGAACGCGTGCTGACGGCCATGGCATCTGTGCCCCGCCACATTTTCGTCGAGGAGGCGCTGGCTTCGCGCGCTTACGACGACACCGCGCTGCCTCTGGGCTTCCAGCAGACAATTTCGCAACCCTTCGTCGTGGCCAGGATGATCGAACTCCTGATGACCTCGGGTCGCTCCCTCGGCAAGACGCTGGAAATCGGCGCCGGCTGCGGCTACCAGGCGGCAGTGCTGGCGATGCTGACGCGCGAACTCTTCGCCGTCGAGCGCATCGAGCCGCTCCTGGCGCGGGCACGCAAGAACCTCGCGCAGTTGCGTCTGAACCACGTGCGCTTGAAGCACGCCGACGGCAACTGGGGCCTGACGGAAGCGGCGCCGTTTGATACCATTATCGTCGCCGCGGCTGCGGCAAGCGTGCCGCAGGCTTTGCTCGAGCAACTGGCGCCGGGTGGGCGGCTGATTCTTCCCCTGGGCGGGGCGAGTCGCGGCGAGCAGACGCTGTCCTTGTTCGAGCACAACGCCGGCAGCTTTGCCGAGACGCGTTTCGATGTGGTTCGCTTCGTACCTTTGCTGGCGGGGGTGGAATGAAAAAGTCTTTGCGCTGTCTGACACTCTTTGCCCTGGTGCTGCTTGCCGGCTGCGCCAGCACTGCACCTGCACCGGTGACCGAGGTCAAGCCGCCGGTGACCATCGAAGCTGCGATCAAGCCCGCCGGGGTGACCAATGCGGCGGCCAATACGGCTCCGGCTCCGGCTCCGGCAGCGAGCGATCAGCGCGCCGTCTATACGGTGAAGAAAGGCGACACGCTCTACGGCATCGCCTTGGACCACGGCCAGTCCTACCGAGATATCGCCGCCTGGAACTCTCTCGACAATCCGAACAGAATACAGGTGGGTCAACAGTTGCGCCTTGAGCCGCCCGAAGTGGCAACAGCGATCGTAGCAGTGGCAGTACCCCAGGCCATTTCCGTCCCGGCACCGGTCGAAGCCCGGCCTCTGGACGCAGCCGCGGGAAACACCGAGATGTTGAAGCGCGAGCCGAAGGGCGGCAAGCAGCCCTATTCGACAGAGGCCCTGGCGCAAATGCAGAAGCCGGAGTCACCTCCAGCGCCAAGCATGCCGCCTGAAAAGAAGCCTGCCGAGAAACCGGCCGAAGTCCCCGCTGTTGCGGCGCCAGCCGTCGTAGACGACGAGGGCATGGAATGGGCCTGGCCGCTGGAAGGCAAGCTGATCGGCAAATTCGCCGAAGGCATCAACAAGGGCATAGACATTGCCGCCAAGTCGGGGAGTCCGGTGCTGGCCGCATCGGCGGGCAAGGTGGTCTATGCGGGGAGCAGCCTGCGCGGCTATGGCAAACTGGTGATCGTCAAGCACAACGCCACCTTTCTTTCCGCTTACGCCCACAACAGCCAGATCCTGGTCAAGGAAGGGCTGGCCGTGGCCAAGGGGCAGAAGATCGCCGAGGCCGGGTCTACCGATAGCGATCAGCCCATGCTGCATTTCGAAATCCGGCGCCAGGGCAAGCCGGTCGACCCGCTCAAGCATCTGCCCGGCCGCTCTCCATGAGCAAAGACGTTTTTCCCGCAGAGGAAAGCGATGCCGCTACGCAGGTGGATGCGGAGGAAACAGCGCCTGGCAGTGTCCGGACAGAGTTCCTGAACGATGTCACCCAACTCTACCTGAACGAGATCGGCGCCAGCCATTTGCTCACCGCCAGCGAGGAACTGGTGCTGGCTCGCCGGGTCGTGGCAGGGGATTTTCCGGCGCGGCAGAAAATGATCGAGTCCAACCTGCGACTGGTCGTGAGCATCGCCAAGCACTACCTGAATCGCGGCATTCCCCTCTCAGACCTGATAGAAGAAGGCAATCTCGGCCTGATCCATGCACTCGAGAAGTTCGATCCGGAGCGCGGCTTCCGTTTCTCCACCTATGCGACATGGTGGATACGCCAGAACGTCGAGCGCGCCATCATGAATCAGTCGCGCACCATCCGCTTGCCTGTGCATGTCGTGAAGGAGTTGAACCTCGTCCTGCGCGCCTTGCGCCACATCGAGTCTTCGGGCGAGCGTCCTGAGCACAGCGGTGCCGAGGAAGTGGCCCGGTTGCTCGACAAGCCGATAGCGGAGGTGCGCCATATCCTGGCATTGAATGATCACACCGCCTCGCTCGACGCGCCGCTGGAAATCGACGCCGAACTGTCGGTGGCCGATGCCATCGCCGACGACATCCATGACAGCCCTGAAGCCATCCTCCAGCATGCCGAGATCGGCCTGCGTGTGGCGGAATGGGTCGCGCAGCTTTCCGAAAAACAGCGCTACGTCGTCGAGCGGCGCTACGGTTTGAGCGGTTGTGAAGTCTCCACCCTGGAACATCTTTCCTCAGAGCTTGGCCTTACTCGCGAGAGGGTCCGCCAGATCCAGCTTGAGTCACTGGCCAAGCTCAGGAAGAAACTCGCCCGCGAAGGGCTGACCAAGGAAGAGTTGCTTTAGGTCGGGCCCCGACAATCCCCGCGTCGGCCTTCACCCGTCCGGGTGTCTCCATCGAAAGGCCGACCTACAGACCCCTTTCCATCTTAAGCGCCTGGGCCAGATCATTAACCGCCATGGCGTAGAAACTGCTGCGGTTGTAGCGCGTCAGCACATAAAAGTTCCTGTAGCCCAGCCAGTATTCCGTCTCGCGGTTGGGCGAGGTGAGGTCGATCAGCGCGGCCGGAAGTTCCGGCGCAGCGTTTGCCTCGACGCCGAAGGCGGCCATCGCGGCCGGCGTTCTCTGCGGCAATATGCCTTCCGCTATCAACCGGGCAAAGCCCTCACCATTGACCTTGGCCGCCACCGTCACCGGCGCGTCCTTTTCCCAGCCGTGGAAGGCCAGAAAGTTCGCCACGCTGGCGATGGCATCTGCGGGACTGCCCGCCAGGTCTACCTTGCCGTCGTCATCGCCGTCTATCGCGAAGCGGCGCACGCTGCTGGGCAGGAACTGCGGCAGGCCGAGGGCGCCGGCGTAGGAGCCGGTGAACCAGAGCGGATCGCGCCGCATCTCGCGCGCCAGCAGCAGCAGTTCTTCCAGTTCGCGGCGGAAGAATGTGGCGCGCGGCGAGGATTTTTCCGGATAGTCAAAGGCCAGGGTCGCCAGCGCGGCCAGGGTTCCGAAGTGACCGCTGTTTTTGCCGTAGATGGTCTCGACGCCGATGATGGCCACGACGATCTCCTCTGGTACGCCATAGCGCTCACTGGCCTTGGCCAGTGCGCTGCTGTGTGTTTTCCAGAAACCGAGGCCCAGGGCAATGCGCTTTTGCTCGACGAAGCGGGCGCGGTAGGATTGCCAGGAGCGGGTGGACGGATCAGCAGGCGGAGCGATGGCCTTGATGACCGCCGGCAACGATTTCGTCCTGGCGAAGGCGCGCGTGAGCGCGGCGCTGGCAAAGCCGTGCTTCTCATGCATCTCCCGGATGAAGTCCTGCACCTCCGGACGTTGGGCGAAATTCGCGGCATCAACACTTGCCGGGAGAACGAACAGCAGCAGGCAGCAGAAGCCGATACGCAGCGTGGCAGTCATAGACGTCTGATACGCATATTCAGTTCCTTCAAGCCTTCTCGCGAGGCGGCCCCGCCGTAGCGGAGCTCTTCATAAATAGCAGCGATGAGACGGATTTCGGCGGCGATCATCGGCAATTTTTCGGCAATCCGTTCGGCGTAGGCGCGCGGCCCTTCCCAGGGAAAACGCGCGAGGCCCAGCCCTCCAACTCGGCGAGGGCCCAGCCCTCCAACTCGGCGAGGGCCCAGCCGCTCAAGTTTGCGGGAGAGGCGGTTCCAAGCCGCCAGTGCCGGATCGATTTTCCGTCTGCTGCCCAGGGCCCATATCGCAAAGCCTGCCAGCAACACGCCGCACAGCGCCGTCATGGTTATCGTCATTTTCTGCCAGTCGGGAGAGCGCATGCCCAGGTTGGCGAGAAACTCCCGCTGGCGCTCCGGATTGTAGCCGAGAACCCACTGGTTCCAGGTGTTGGCCAGTGCGTCCCACCGATAGCGCAGATCATGCAGCCATAAAAAATCGGGCCGCGCCAGGAAAGGCAGCGGCTCGCCTTGCGGCAGGGCAGAGGCCAGGTTGGCCTCGATCCGCGACGGCACGATGGCCGCGGTCGGATCGACACGCACCCAGCCGCGCTCCTTCTGCCAGACTTCGCCCCAGGCGTGGGCCTCGAACTGGCGCACGATCAGGCTGCCGTCGACCGGATTCATCTCGCCGCCCTGGTAGCCGGTCACGACGCGCGCGGGTATGCCGGCGGCGCGCATCATGAAGACGAAGCTTGCCGCGAAGTGTTCGCAAAATCCGCGCCGGCTGTCGAACAGGAATTCGTCTATCGAATCCTCTCCCAGCAGCGGCGGGGAGAGCGTGTAGCTGAAGAGCTGGCGGCGGTAATAGGCCAGCATGCGCTGTATCAGGGCTTCGTCATCGATGCCGATATCGGCGCGCCACGAGAGCGCCATCGCCCGGGCGCGCGGGTTGGAGCGCGGCGGAAGTTGCAGCGCCTGACGCAGGATAGCGGGCGACTCATCGAGTCCGGCGCTTATTCCCGGATAGGAGCGTATGTCGTAGCGCAGGCGCGAGCGCACCGGGACCTTGGCGAGCAGCTGATAATCTGCGGCCAGCAGTCCTTCCGGGGGGATCGATCCGGGCAGTTCCAGGGCGAACAGCCATGGTTTGTTATGCGGCTCCAGGGTGACCGTGTAATCGAAGGCCGTGCCCGCAGCAGAATAAGGCAGGGTGTTGCGCGGGAAAACGCGATCCATGCTCCAGCTGCCGCCGTCGAATCGGGTGAGCACCGGACCGCGCCAGTAGAGCAGACGCTGAGCCGGTGGCCGGCCTGTGAACCGGGCACGGAAAGCGATGGCGTCCGAACGCCCCAACTGGCTGATCGATCCCGGTCTCATGGTTTCCGACAGGCCGGTGAGCCCGCTATAGGCGTCGCTGGGCAGGCCCCACAGCGGCCCATTCACGCGCGGAAAAAGCACGAACAGCAGCAGCATCAGCGGAGCCGCCTGCGCCAGCATCACTGCGGCTTGCCGCAGTGCGCGCACACCCCCTTGCCGCTGATGATTCATGATCAGGAGAGCCGCGGTGATCAGCGTCACCTCGAGCAGCATCGCGGCGGCGTTGACCAGGCTCTGGGAGAAAAGGAACTGGGTCATGACCAGGAAGTAGGCGAGCAGAACCAGCGCGAAGCCGTCTCTTGCCGCGCGCGTCTCCAGGGTCTTCATGGCGAAGAGCAGCACCAGAAGGGCTATGCTCGGACTGCGGCCCAGCAGCGTGCGGTAGTAAATGGCAATGGCCAGTGTGGCGGCGGCCACCGCCAGCAGCAACAGCCAGCGTGGCGGCAACGGCGAGCGGCGCCAGAGCAGGGCGCTACGCCAAATGAAGACGAGGGCAGTCATGATGCCAAGCCATTGCGGCAGATAGGGCGCGAGCGGCAGGAAGGCGGCGAGCGCGGCGGCGATGAGCCACAGCGACTGTCGAGCGGAAAGAGGCGGCTGTTTAGTCCCGGCCATACAAGGCCAGCGCCTTGAGGCAGGCGTGACAGTGTTCGTCGCCGCGTGCGGGCGGGATCGTCTTATCCGGCAGGCGCAGCCCCCAGGAGAGGTCGGCGCGATCCGCATCGCAGACCCAGCGCGTGAGCAGACTGAGGCGTGCCTCGATGTCGAGACGCGCCGGCAGGGCATCCCATTCCAGCCACAAGGTTTGCGCAGCGGCGCCGGCGAAGAGCTTGCTCAGAAGCGGCGCGTCTTCCCGGCGTGCCGCCGCCTTCCAGGCGACACGGCGCAGCGGGTCTGCCGCCTGATGGCCGCGCAGGCCGGCGAAGTCCTCCATGCCGGCATTGCCCCCGCTGTTGCCGCCATCCTCCCCCGGGCCCATGGGCAAGGCCGGTGCCTGCTTTGCCGGAGTCGGATAGACGAGGCAGCGCATTTTTGGCGCAACATAGGCCCAGGCTCGGATTAATCCGAGAGGATAGGACGTGGAAATCTTCACCCTGGGCAGGATGAGCCAACCGCGGCGAGGCGCAGGAAGTTCGAGTATCGCTTCGATGCCGGAGTCTTCCGGCACATCGATTTCCGTCTCCGCCTGGAGAGGCAGCTTGAGCCTGATCGCCAGCCGCGGTAGGGCACGCAGATTGGTCAGGAGCAGACAGAAGTGCGCCTTGCCGCCGGCGAACACGGGCGGGGCGCGGCAAGGCGCGATATGCAGATAGGCGAGGTTCCTGAAGGTGTGGAAGATCGCGATCACTCCGAGGCCGGAGAGCAAGAAGACCGTGGCATAGCCCAGGCTCAGATTGTAGTTGATGGCGCCAATGAGCATCAGCGTCAATGCGGCCGAGTAGGCCAGTCCCGCCAGGGTCGGCAGCACGAACACGCGGCGTCTGCCCAGCACGATGGGCGAGGTCTCCGGCGCCTTCCCGCGCAAGGCCCAGGTGATGAAGTGCTGCTGCAAATCGCCGGTGGGACTCAAGGCAAGGGCACTGCCTCTATGAGGGAAGCTGCGATCGCTTCTGCGCTCCTGTAGCCGACTGCGTCGCCTGCAGCCTGCAGACGGTGTACCGCGACCGAGGGCAGAACCGCCTGGATGTCTTCCGGCAGGGCATGGCTGCGACCTTCGAGCAGCGCCCAGGCGCGCGCCGCAGCGAGGAGCGCCAAAGCCGCACGTGGCGACAGCCCGACCGGATAATCCGGCGAGGTGCGCGTGTGCGCCACCAGAGCCTGGACATATTCGATCAGCGCATCCGAGACATGAATCCGCGCAGCCTTCATCTGCAGCGCCGGAAGTTCCTCGGGGGTGAGGCAGGGTTTGAGACTCGCTATCATTTCGCGCCGGTCGGAGCCGCGAAGCAGCTCGCGCTCTGCAGCGCGGTCGGGATAGCCGAGCATGATGCGCATCAGGAAGCGGTCAAGCTGTGACTCCGGCAGCGGGAAGGTGCCGATCTGCTGCGAGGGATTCTGCGTGGCGATGACGAAGAATCCCGCAGGCAGCACCCGGGTCGCGCCCTCCGTCGTCACCTGTCGTTCCTCCATCGCCTCCAGGAGTGCGCTCTGGGTCTTCGGCGTCGCCCGGTTCACTTCGTCGGCCAGGACCAGCTGGGCGAATATCGGACCCGGGTGGAAGACGAATCCGCCGCTCGCGCGATCGAATACCGAGACGCCGATGATGTCCGCCGGCAGCATGTCGCTGGTGAACTGGATGCGCTGGAACTGCATGCCGAGCAGCCGGGCGAGGAGATGGGCGAGAGTGGTCTTGCCGACGCCGGGCAGATCTTCGATCAGGAGATGTCCGCGCGCCAGGAGGCAGGCCAGAGCCAGGCGGATCTGCCTTTCCTTGCCCAGGATGATGCCGCCGGCCTGATGGATCAGTTCGGCGAGCGGGGCTTTGCTGTCGGCGCTTTTGGACAAAGAGAGCATTGCTTCCGGGTTTGATGCCGAGTGTCGAATGAGAGGATAATTGAACTTCCCATCAGATTGTATGCCAATAGCACTGCATGACAACAGCCTTTATTACCCATCGCGACTGCCGCCAGCATGACATGGGCGCCCATCACCCGGAGTGCCCGGACCGTCTCGGCGCCATCAACGACAGACTGATCGCAGCCGGCCTCGATCATTACCTGGCCTTCCATGACGCACCCCTGGCGCAGATGGAGCACCTCCTGCGCGCCCATAGCCGCAGCCACATCGAACTGATAGAGGCGAGCGCGCCTGACCATGGCATTGTTCATATCGATCCCGACACGGCGATGAGCCCGGGCAGTTGGAATGCGGCCCTGCGCTCGGCAGGTGCAGGCATCCTGGCTACGGATCTGGTGATGCAGGGCGTTGCGGCCAACGCCTTCTGCGCCGTCCGTCCCCCTGGCCACCATGCCGAACGCTCCAGGGCGATGGGCTTCTGCTTCTTCAACAACATCGCCGTCGCCGCCCTGCATGGGATTGAGGCATGGGGACTTTCCCGCATCGCCATCATCGACTTCGATGTGCATCATGGCAACGGCACCGAGGATATTTTCTCGGGCAATGAGAAGGTGATGATGGTGGGCACTTTCCAGCACCCTTTCTATCCCTATTCCGGTACCGAAAACCCGGCGTCCAATATGCACAACGTGCCTTTGCCGGCCGGCACGCGCGGCGACGTATTCCGCCAGGCCGTCTCGGACGTCTGGCTGCCGCGGTTGCGTGAGTTCGCCCCCGAGATGATTTACATCTCTGCCGGCTTCGACGCCCATTATGAAGACGACATGGCCTCCATGGGCCTGGTCGATTCCGACTATGACTGGGTAACGCGAGAGATCAAGGTTGTCGCCGCGGCATCGGCGCAGGGGCGCATCGTCTCCATGCTCGAGGGCGGCTATGCGCTCTCGGCGCTGGCGCGCAGCGTCACCGCCCACATCAAGGTGCTGGCCGACCTTTAGCGGCCAGTTCGGGTAAAATCAACACTTTCGCTTTGGCCAACAGCCATGATTACAGGATCCATTCCCGCTATTGTCACCCCGATGCACGCCGACGGCAGTCTCGACCTGCCGCGCATGAAGAGCCTCATCGACTGGCATATCGCGGCAGGCACGGACGGCGTCGTGGTGGTCGGCACCACCGGCGAGTCGCCGACGGTGAACTATCAGGAGCACTGCGATCTCCTCCGCACAGTGGTCTCGCAGGCAGCAGGGCGTATCCCGGTGATCGCCGGCACGGGTGCGAATTCGACCGCGGAGGCCATCGAACTGGCGGCCTTCGCCAAGCAGGCCGGTGCCACCGCCCATCTTTCGGTGGTGCCTTACTACAACAAGCCGACCCAGGAGGGGCTTTACCGCCACTTCCAGGCCATTGCCGCAGCCGTCGATCTGCCCATGATTGTCTACAACGTGCCGGGCAGGACGGTGGCGGATCTCGCCAACGACACGACGCTGCGCCTGGCGCAGTTGCAAAACATCGTCGGCATCAAGGACGCCACGGGCAATATCGAACGCGGCAGTGATCTGTTGAAGCGCGCTCCGAAGGGCTTCGCCGTGTATAGTGGCGACGACGCCACGGCGCTGTCGCTGATGCTGCTCGGCGGCCAGGGTTCGATTTCCGTCACGGCGAACGTCGCACCGCGCCTGATGCACGAGATGTGCGCGGCGGGCCTGGCCGGGGATGTCAGGCGCGCGCGGGAACTCAATTTCAAGTTGCTCGGCCTGCACCGGAATCTGTTTCTTGAGGCCAACCCGATTCCGGTCAAGTGGGCGCTGACGCAGATGGGTTTGATCGAGGCCGGCTTGCGCTTGCCGATGACCCCGCTCTCGCCCGAATGCCACGAGAGGCTGAAGGTCGCCCTGCTCGAAGCCGACATCCAGATATGAATCCATCAAGAGGCCGCATGAAAAGTTACCTACTGTTTTCAGCGCTATTGTCGTCTCTCCTGCTAGCCGGCTGCAGCGGCACGCTCATTGAGTCGAAGAAAATAGACTACAAGTCGGCCGCCAAGCAGCAATTGCCGCCGCTCGAGATTCCGCCCGATCTCACGACCCCCAGCCGCGACGAGCGCTACGCCGTTCCCGACATCGCGACCAAGGGTTCGGCCACCTTCTCCGCCTATTCCGACGAGCGCAGCGGCCAGAGCCGAAACAGCAAGGCGTCGGAGTTGTTGCCGCAGGTGGATAAGGTTCGCGTCGAGCGCTCGGGTACGCAACGCTGGCTGGTGGTCAGCGGCATGACGCCAGACCAGCTCTGGTCCACGGTCAAGGAATTCTGGCAGGAAATCGGCTTCATCGTGAATGTCGAGATGCCCCAGACGGGAATCATGGAAACGGACTGGGCGGAGAACCGGGCGAAGATTCCGCAGGACTTCCTCCGCAACATGCTCGGCAAGGTTCTCGATTCTCTCTACTCGACCTCGGAGCGCGACAAGTTCCGCACCCGCCTGGAGAAGGGTGCCGAGCCCGGGACGACCGAGATCTATATCAGCCAGCGCGGCATGTCCGAAGTCTATGCCAGCGAGGCCAAGGACCAGACGAAATGGCAGCCGCGCCCGGCCGATCCAGAACTCGAGGCGGAGATGCTGCGCCGCCTGATGGTTCGCCTGGGCGTCAATGATACTCAGGCCAAGGCCTTGGTCACTGCCGGGCAGAAGGTGGAACTGGCCAAACTCGAGCGCGCCGGCGATGGCAGCGGTACGCTGCAGTTGCAGGAGCCCTTCGACCGGGCCTGGCGCCGCGTCGGCTTGGCGCTTGACCGCGTCAATTTCACCGTCGAGGACAGGGACCGTGCCCAGGGCCTCTATTTCGTGCGCTACGTCGATCCTGAGTCAGACAACTCGAAGAAGGAGAGCACGGGTTTCATGTCCAAGCTGATGTTCTGGAAATCCGGCAAGCCGGATGCCACTCAGAACGTGCAGTACCGCGTCTATGTCAAGGGCGAGGGCGGGGCCAGTACCGTGCAGGTGCTGACGCGCGAAGGCGGCGTCGAAAAGTCGGAAACCTCGAAGAAAATCCTCGGCCTGCTTTTCGATCAGCTGAAATAGTATTTCCTGAGACGCCGTGATACTTCGGCGGTTCTTATAAAGCCCGGTAATGCCGGGCTTTTTTGTCGCCGGCATGCCGCATCTGCTGCCGCAGTCCGCAACAGGCACTGGTGGCTAACCACTTGAAGCAAATGCGATTGACACATAAATCGACGGCAAGGAGTTCGATCTGGTCGCACATCTGGTGCACAAAAGCGCCGATGGCAATCTGGCGGTGGTCGCTGTGCTGTTCGATCGCGGCGAGGAAAGCAAGGCGCTCAAAGCCTATTGGGACAAGCTGCCGCGCGAATCCGGCGAAACGTGCAATCTGCCCAAGTCGCAACTCAACGCCGCCATGCAGCGAGAATGTGCGCTGGCTTGTGCTCAAGAACCCGGTGACGGTGTCGAAAGACCAGACCGCTTCTTTCCGCAAAATCTACCCTCTGAACAACCGCCCCGTGCAGCCGCTGAACGGTCGCAAGGTGCAGTTCGGAGGCGAATAAGATTGCCTTCCCCGGCGTAGCCGGGGGAACAGTAAAAATGTGGCGGCGCCCTCACCAAGATCGTCGAGTGAAGGTTCTCAGCCATCAGTTCATAAACCCTCAGCACATCTGCGCGCCATTCCTGTCAGCCGGATTTTCGCAGCGCCAGGGAATGTGTGAACAAGTCGTCAGATTGTTTCGCCTATGTCACTGTGATTGCCACGGCCCTGCGGGTCTGGCAATGACAAAAGCGGCAATCGCAATGACGAGGTTGTACTTGATCAGCTTTTCCCTAGCGCATCGTTTCCATCCAGGGCCGCCAGCCGGTCTTGAGTTTCGCCACGAAGGCATCGCGCTTGACGTCAAAGTTGGCTCGGGTGCTGGCCATGCATTGCAACAGCTTTTCCAGTTGCGCTTGTCCTTTCTTCCGGGCTTCATTATCGAGTCCTGCCAGCAACTGCGCATAGGCCGGCGACGTCAAGCGCTTGTCGTAGCCGCAGCGCGCAATCAGCACTTCCTCGAGACCGGGATGGAATTCGCCCAACTGCCACAAGTCATCGTCGCTCATCCAGTAGATGTCGTTGGAGGCGTGGGACATCATTTCATCGATCAGACGCAGCGGCATGCTCTCGCGCCTCAAGTAGTCTATGACCTTGCCCATTTCCGCCTGCTGCCGTTCCATGCCATACGTCGGGTCGGCATTTTTCAGAGTGTCCCCGCCCAGGAAGGGTCTGTGCAGGCCGATGCGTCCCGGGCGCATATTGCCGCCGTTGCGCTCGGCAGTCTGTCGCTGGTCGCCAGCGAGGAAGACAAAAAAACAGGCGCTGGAACAGAAACCGCCGGAGCGGATCCGGGTGTCCAGGTGCATGCCCCTGATGAGAGAAGCCAGGCGCAGGGCTTCACTGAGGTTGCCGCCAGGACTGTTGAGCACCACCTCGCTCACCAGCAAGGGTTTATCAGCCAAGGGTTCGAGCAGCGTCCTGACGAATCTTTCGGCGTCGCCGGCATTGATGGGTCCGGCCAGCGAGAGACGCCAGGAGCGCTCCCTGTCGCCTTCTATCTTCAGCGCCAGCGCAGATGCGCTGGCGCCAGCCAGCGCAACCGACAGAAGTATCAAGGTCAGCAGCTTACGCACGTCTTGCCCCGCGCAGAGAAAAAACAGCGTAGCTGTCGCCATGGAGATAAGGGGTGGGATATAAACGCATCATCGTCCTATTGGTTTTCCTTCAGGCTAAACATACCAGCCGTGACCACTGCAATCAAGCTTGCTTATCGGAAGAACAGGGAAGCTTGCCGCTGCCAGGGGTTTCACACGCGCTGATCCGGGGGGCTGCCGCAGGAGTTGATCAGCCGTGCCGATTTACCCGCAGAGCAGAGCGGCCGCTTCAATTCATATTGACCGAGCTTTAGATGTCAAGGATACTTGAACTTGTATCCTCGTCATTCCTACCCGCGAAAATGTTGAAAAAACTCAATGAATCGATGATATTGGCCGGTGAGCCGGTTCCCTTTGACTGTTACGACAGCGTGGGCAAGCTATTGCTCAGGAAGGGCGTGGTGGTCGAGTTTCAAAACCAGATGGATGCCTTGCTTGAGCGGGGTTTGTACGTTGAAGAGGAGCCGCCTGCCGCCGCCAGGGTCGCGGGCCCCATGAAAATCGTCATCGTCGATGACAACCTTTCGATGCGAAAGGTCTTGACCGCCTTGTTCCAAAGCCAAGGTCACCTGGTTGTCGCATCGCTCGAAGACGGCTCCGGGCTAGCCCAATGCATCAATGAATTCTCACCTGATCTAATCTGTCTCGATCAGAACATGCCCGGCAAGAGCGGTCTGGAACTGCTTATCGAATTGCAGTCCGCTTCGCCGGAAATCGACGTGGTCATGATGACCGGTTCGAGCGACCCGGAACTCGCCGGAAAGGCGGCGAACGCCGGCGCTTCGGGTTTCATCCTCAAGCCATTCTCGCCGGCACAGATCCTCGAGGAGATCAGGAATATCGTAGAGACCAGACAGATTGTCGCCGTGTCGGCTGCCAAGGATCCTCTGCTCGACCTGCGAGTACCTGGAGTTTCGAAAGGAACGGTCTTGATTGTTGATGACAGCAGCGTGGTCCGCGTACTGCTCAAAGGCATCCTCGAGGAGATCGGTCTAAAGGTTTTGCCAATGGCGGGAAATGGTGCAGATGGTGTCGAGGCAGCAAGGAAATATCGCCCAGAGCTCGTCTGTCTGGATGTGGAGATGCCAAGAATGTCGGGGCTGGATGCCCTGCCGTTGATCATGCAAGCCAGCCCGAAAAGCAAGGTGGTGATGATCACGGGAAGCCCGGACAAGGGCTTCGCCGAGAGGGCCACCGCAGGCGGCGCCAGGGGCTATATCCTGAAGCCGGTTCGCCCGGCCTATGTCGAGGCTTTCATGAAGAAGCTGCTGGTATAACGCGCCCTGGCCAAGCATGCGGGAAGCAACGGCGACATGTCGGTCAAGGAAGGCGTTCTGAAAGAAGTGGTTTCGCGGTTTCTGTTGACATTTACATCGCCGGAAGCGACTTGAAACCGGACTGCGGGATGGCGTCATTCTCCTCGAAAATGGCAAAGGCGCCCTTTCCTGCCCGTTTGGCCTGATACATCGCGATATCTGCCTGCGAAAGCAAATTTGCAGTGGCGACGCTCGGTCCCTTGTGCAACGCGATGCCGATGGAGGCACCCAGCTTGAGCGTCTGGCCCTCGACCGCAAAGGGTTTGGCTACTTCGGCAAGGCATTGCTCGGCGACGAAACTGGCGGTAGCGCGCGCGTCGTCGAGATCGGCGAGAAGAATGACGAATTCATCACCGCCCAGACGCGCCACGGTATCGGTGCGCCGGCGTCCGTCGTTCAAACGCTCGGCGACCTGGCACAGCACTGCATCGCCGGTGATGTGGCCATGCTGGTCATTGATCGGCTTGAATCCGTCGAGATCGCAAAACAACAGGGCGACTTGCGAGTGATCACGTTCAGCGCGGGCCAAAGCCTGCTGCAAGCGGTCCTCCAGCAAGGCGCGGTTGGGCAGACGGGTCAGGGGATCGTGATGCGCCATGAACTCCAGTCGCGCCTCGCTGGCCTTGAGTTCTGCCTCCTTCTGCTGCAACCTGGTCACGAGATAATTGAATCCCTTCACCAGATTGCCCACTTCGTCCTCGCGGATGACGGGTAGCGGGGCCAGGTCTTTCTTGCCGTCAGCCATGTCGCGCATCAGCCGTGCCGCCTCGGTGAGCGGGCGCAACATGCGTGGCAACAGCAGCAACAGCACGGCGAGCAAGACCGCCATCATGACCAGAGCGCTCTTCAACGCGAAGCTGCGCAGGACAACGATCGGGCGAAACGCCTCTGCCGTCGGCATGCGCGCGACCACGAACCAACCGGTGCTGGGCACCGAGGCCATGGCCGAGATCTCTTCCACCCCGGAGGCATTGACGGTGATCCCGGTGCCGCGAAAGCCGGCCATGGCGCGGTCGTGCAGTGCATTGACGCCGGCAGGGGGGGTTGGCTTCAGCACCATTGCGGGGTCGCTGGCAGCGACAAACAGATGGTCGGAAGGGGAAATCAGCAGGAGGCCCCCGCTTGCCCCCAGCCGGGTGTTCTCCAGGAGATTGAGAAAGCCCGGTGCGTTGAGCAGGGCCACGCCGGCAAGCACAGCGACGACATGCCCGCCACCATCACGTAACGCCGTTGCCATGACCATCAATGGGTCGCCGCTGGCGCGTCCGCGCTCAGGTTTTCCCCGCACTGGTTTGCTGCTGCGCAGGGCATCACGGAACCAGTCCGAACTGGCGAAGTCGAGATGGTTTCGCCCCGGAACGGCCGGATATTCAGCAACCAGACCCTTCCCATCCGGCCGGACGACCAGCAATCCGCTGTTAAACAGCGGATTGAGTCGCTGCCGGTCTTTGATCCACGCCTGCAATTTCTCCGGCTGTGTGACCAGAGAGGGCGGCAGGTCGGCGGCAAGATCGTCAATCAAAGCCAGACGTGCGGCAATGCTGTGGTCTATGTTCCGTGCGACATAGGTGGCGATGGAAAGCTGTTGTGCCGTGACCAGTTCGCTGATCTGCTCCTTGAAGATGGGCAGGGAAATGAACAGGCGCAGGCCGATGCCCGCCACGACCAGAGTCACGCCGAGGGCGATTAAGCGGAATTTGATGCTTTGCAGATTCATCATGGCGAAATGATACCCGAGACCATGCCAGGGTTGGCAAGCGCCATGAGGCGGCATCGCTGCGGCGGAGTTCGGGAGGGTAGAATGAACCCCTCCGGGTCTTCAGGAAAAGAGTATGCCGTATCGCCTCACCATCGTTCCGCTCTTCCCGGCGCGCTAGCCTCGTGCGCTTCGCTTCCCTGGGCAGCGGCAGTCGCGGCAATGCGCTGGTGGTCGAGGCGGATGCGGATGGGAGCAAGACCCGCGTCCTGCTCGACTGCGGCTTCGGTCCGCGCGAACTGGCGTTGCGTCTGGCACGCCTTGGTCTTGCTCCGGAAGACCTGGATGCTGTCCTGGTGACGCATGAACACAGCGACCACAGCGCCGGCGTGATGAAATGCGCCCGCCGTCATCACTTGCAGGTATTCCTCAGTCACGGCACGCTGGCCAGTCTGCCCAATGACCGCGGTGAGCCGCCACAACTTAATGTCATCGACAGCCACAAAATCTTCGCCATCGGCGCGTTGGAGATCCGACCCTATCCTGTGCCGCACGATGCCCGCGAGCCGGTGCAGTTCGTGTTTTCCGATGGCCGCCACGATCTCGGCGTTCTGACCGATACCGGCGGCGCTACCCCGCATATCGTCGCCATGCTCGATGGCTGCGATGCGCTGGTGCTCGAATGCAATCATGACAGCGCGATGCTCGCCAAGGGCAGCTATCCCTATCACCTCAAACAGAGGATCGCCGGGCGCTTCGGTCATCTCGACAACCAGGCGGCGGCGGGACTCCTGGCTGCGCTTGATCGCTCGAAACTGCAGCATGTCGTCGCTGCCCATCTTTCCGAGCAGAACAACACGCCGCAACTGGCGCGCTGTGCACTGGCAGGGGTGCTCGGCTGCGACATGGAATGGGTGGGTATCGCCAGCCAGGACGAGGGTTTCGTCTGGCGCGAATTGATTTGACGTAAAAAGCGGACGAAAAAAAGCCAGCCCGGAGGCTGGCTTTTCGAAGGCAGAAACCGATTACTTCTTCGGCTCTTCTTTCTTCGGCTCCGCAGCCGGGGCGGCGGGTGCAGCGGGAGCAGCCGGAGCGGCAGCGCCAGGAGCAGCCGGAGCGGCAGCGCCAGGAGCGCCAGCAGCGGGGGCTTCGGCGGGCTTGGGGGCCTCGGCCGGAGCGGCAGCGGGGGCGGGAGCAGGAGCGGGCTTCGGTTCTTCTTTCTTGCCGCAGGCAGATACGGCCAGGGCAATCAGGGCAGCAACGAGGAGAGACTGTTTCATTTTTTATTCCCTTTATCGATAAGGTGTCAGGCGAAAGCAAAAAATTCAGGCAGACCGGATGTGACTCCGACCAGCTTTGAATTATAACACTCCTATTTATTAAGAATCCAGCCCCCATAAGGATGGGCAAAATACCCATTCTGGCGACAGGCACCCATGCAGACAGCAAGCCCCCTTCACGGGCGGTAGCCGGGGATGGCGGAAAAGTCCGGGGCGCGCTTTTCGAGAAAGGCTGTGCAGATTTCCTTGGACACGGGCCCGGCTACCAGTTCGCTGAAATGCCGGGCCTCCTCAGTCAGGGTATCCTTCACCGCGGCGGCAGTGGCGCGTTTCAGCAAGGACTTGGTGATGGCCAGCGACGCAGGCGGCAGCGTCGCCAACTTGGCCGCACGCTCCTCTGCTGCCTTGAGCAACTCCCCGGGCGCATGGACCTCATTGACGAAGCCGATCTCGCGAGCCCGTGCGGCGCCGAATGGCTCGGCGAAAAACAGCAGTTCTGCGGCGCGGTGATGGCCTGCGAGCCGCGGCAGCAACAGGCTGGAGGCCGCCTCCGGACACAGGCCGAGTTTTGTGAAGGGGAGCTGAAAGCGGGCATTTTCAGCTGCATAGACCAGATCGCAGTGAAGCAGCATGGTCGTTCCTATGCCGATGGCGTCACCGCCGACGGCAGCGACCACCGGCTTCTCAAACACGCAGAGAACCTGCAGAAAGCGAACGGCCTCGCTGGCGTCTTCGGCCCTGCGTGCGAGGAAGTCCTTGAGGTCGTTGCCGGCGGTGAAGAGGTCTGCCTGGCCGCAGATCAGGACGACGCGGACGGCATCATCAGGGCCGGCTTGCCTCAAGGCATCGGCCATGGCTATGTACATGGCCTGGGTCAGGGCGTTCTTCTTGGCGCGGCGATGGATCTCTATCTTCAGCACGCCGTTTTCAATGGTGGTCAGGATATGTTCATTCATTGTCTTCGCCGTTCCGTCGAAAGTCTTTGTTTATCATGGGGAAATGTGTTTTCATAAAGCGAAGATACGGCAAATGAGGCGCGGCGACAAGCGCAGTCAGCCAAAGCCTCAAGGCATCTCATCAGCCATGACAACTCCACTTACGCTAAGCTCTGCCTCCAACATTGGGAAGCCCATGACGAAACTACACCTAGGCCTGCTGGCCTTGACCGCCTCCATCCTCTCCTGGGGCGGCATGTTCCAAGTCGTCAAGATTGTCTTGGCAACGTTGGACCCTTTCTATTTGACATCCCTCAGATACGGCACTGCCGGGGTCATCCTGCTGGTGATCCTGATGCTTGTCGAAGGCCGCGGCGTTTTTGCCGAATTGCGCCGCGACCCGCGCCGCATCTGGCTATTCTTCTACGGCACCATGGGATTTGCCGGCTTCAGTCTGTGTACCTTCGGCGGACTGCAATTCACCAGTCCGCAACAGGCGGCGGTGATTTCCAACATGCAGCCGCTGATGACCGCGCTGGTGCTATGGTTGATACGCGGCATGCGCCCGGCACGGACCACCCTGGTCTGCATTGTGGTTGCCTTCGCGGGCTGCATCATCGTCGCCGGCAAGGGTGATCTCGGCAATCTGGCTGAAGGCTCGGTCGGCGGCGATTTTCTGGTCTTGTCCGGAGGATTCTGCTGGGTGGTCTATACGCTGGGCGCGGCGCGCTTTTCCGACTGGTCGTCGCTGCGCTATACGGCGCTGTCCTGCGGCCTGGGCACGCTCTCCATTTTCTTCATCACCGGCCTCGCCACCTGGCAAGGTTTCGCCCATGTCCCCAGTGCAGCCCAACTTTCCGCAGTCTTCTGGCACATGCTGTTCATCATCCTGATGACCTCGGTGGTGGCCGTGCTGCTTTGGAATGTCGGCGTCAAGGCCGTCGGCGCCTTGAACGCCACGCTGTTCGCCACTCTGGTCCCCCTGGTCGTGTTCGCGATCGGGATTTACCAGGGGCAGGTCACTGCCGCGGCGGAGTATGTCGGCGCCGCCATGGTGGTGGGCGCGCTGATTGCCAACAACCTGATGGCGCGGCACGCATTGAAAACAAGCCTGGCGAAGCTACCAGCCGTCTGATACTTCCGAATATAATTCCGCAACTTTCAAGGAGGACTCAATGAAACTCTATTACAAGCCCGGCGCCTGCTCCCTCACACCCCACATTGTCCTGTGCGAAGCAGGACTCACCGTCGACTTGGAAAAAGTCGATCTCGCCACCAAGAAAACCGAGGCCGGCTCCGACTATCTCGCGCTTAATCCGAAAGGCTACGTTCCGTCCTTGCTGCTCGATGACGGGCAGATGCTCACGGAAGTCTCTGCCATCGTCCAGTATCTCGCCGATCGCGTTCCCGAGAAGCGGCTGATACCGGCTGCGGGGACGATGGAGCGTTACCGCGTGCAGGAGTGGCTCTCCTATATTTCCAGCGAACTGCACAAGGCCTTCAATCCCCTTTTCAATCCGAAGGCGCCCGAGGACTGGAAAGTTCTCGTCAAGGAAATGCTTGCCCCCCGCATCGATTTCATCGCCAGACATCTCGAAGGAAAAGACTACCTGATGGGAGCGAACTTCACGGTTGCCGATGCGTATCTCTTCAACGTGCTCAACTGGGCGCGCCTGGTCAAGGTCGATCTCTCGCCCTGGCCGGTGATCAAGGCCTTTTCCGAGCGTGTCGCGGCGCGCCCGGGCGTGAGAAAGGCGATGCTCGAAGAAGGGTTGATCAAGACCTGAAATTCGCTCGCCCTTAAGGGTTTGGCGCACTCATTCACGCAGCGATTGGAGGCAGCATGAAGCAAATCAAGGTGGGCATCATAGGCACCGGCTGGTGCGGTGGCATACGCGCCGAAACCTGCGCAACGAGCCCTTTCGTGGCTGAGCTGCACGTAGCCGAGACAAACGAAGCCAGACTCGCCGAAATCGTCGCCAAGAACCATCCGATGACGGCGACCACCGATTACAAGCAACTGCTCGCCAACAAGGATATCGATGCGATCATCATCTCCGCCACGCCGGAGACCAAGCATTATCCGATGGCCAAGGAAAGCCTTCTGGCGGGCAAGCATGTCTTCCTGGAGAAGCCCATCGCGGTTGAGCTGGCAGAGGCCGACGAACTGATTTCGCTTGCCAGGTCAAAAAAACTGTCTTTCACCATCGGTTACTCGCAGCGCTTCAATCCGAAGTTCGCCTATGTGAAACGGTCCATCGATGACGGCACCATTGGTGAGCCGATCAGCGCCCTGGTCAGCCGCCATATCACGCGCGGTCTGGGCAGCAAGATCACCGGGCGCGGCAAGCTTTCCCCCGCTGCGATGGAAGCGACCCATGACATCGACTTCGTGCTCTGGTGTTTCGCCCCGAGAAAGCCGATCCGTGTCTATGCCCAGGAAGTGCGCAAGATCATGCAAAAGACCGTCGATGCCCCGGACTGCGTCTGGATCATCGTGACCATGGACGACGGTTCGGTTTTCACCATAGGCGCGGGTTGGGTGCAGCCGCCGGCTTATCCCAACTTCTCCTCGACCTGGATAGAGATGGTCGGCACGGAGGGCTCCATTCTCGTCGATGACACCCACCGCGATGTCGTCCTGTCCACCATGCAGAAGGGAATTGTATTCCCGCTGTCTACCATGCCCGGCGAGAAAGTCGCTCATGTCTATGCCGGTCCGATGGAGGCGGAAACCATGCACTTCCTCGAGTGCATCGCCTTGAACCGCCAGCCCCTGGTCACTGCCGAGCACGCCCGCATCGTGATGCAAATCTATCAGGCGGCCGACTTGTCGGCACTGGAGAACAGGCCCATAGACATTGTCTGCTGACAGAGGGATTATGAAAAAAATAGGACGCAATCGCATCGGCCTGGGGATCATAGGCGCCGGCCGGGTGGGTCTCATCCGCGGCGAAATTGCGGCAAGATTTCCCCAGGTCGACTGGATAGGGATTGCGGAAATCATTCCCGAGCGGGCCGCATTCGTCGCCGAGAAGGTGGGCGCGGATTTCATCACCGACGATTACCAGAAGCTTCTCGCCCGCCCTGAACTCACCGCCGTGATCATCTCCACCGATGAGCATCTGCACGTCGCACCCATACTCGCAGCCGTCGAGCGGGGGCTGGCGATGATGATAGAAAAGCCGCTGGCCACAGACCTTGGCGACTCCGCCCGGGTTTTGCGGGCGATCGAAGCGCGCGGTGTCGATGCGGTGGTCGGCTATACGCAACGGTTCCGCCAGCGCTGGCTGGTGGCAAAGGATAAGGTCAACTCCGGCCAGCTTGGCCAGGTGACCATGGCGACCTCGCGCGGCTTCATGAACAGACTGGTGGCACTGGATAACTACAAGCGCACGCCGGACCCGAAGAAGATTTCACCCATGGTCATCTCCGGCACGCATGCGCTGGACGTGGTGATGTGGATCATGGAGGGGAGAACGCCAGTCGAGGTCTATGCCCGTTCTGTGGACCGCGCCTTGGGGCCGCAATGCGGCGGCACCGACGGTACGGCCGGTTTGATCACCATGGACGACGACAGCATCTACCATCTGTCCATTTCCTGGGCGCTGCCGATCTCCTGGCCGGGTGCGGTCTATTCCCTGGAAGTGGGCATCGTCGGCACCGAGGGCGTGCTCACCATCGACGACACGCACAGGGACATCGTCCTGGCGGTGGACCATCCGCAGTCGGAAGGCTATGCGCCGGACAAGAGCCGCCTGGTCGACTTCATCGGCAGCTATCCTCCGGGCCACATGGCGCTGGGCGAATTGCGCGGACCCATGCACGAAGAGACGATGTCCTGGCTCATGCGGCTGTCCACGGGATTGCCGACCCAGCATGCCACTGCCGCCGAGGCGCATAACCGTCTGATGCTGACCAAGGCGCTCGATTATTCGGCGAAGCGGCGGGCTCCCGTCCAGGTACCCGCTTTCGCCAGCGAAGAATTCGAATAGGAGAGGAATATGAGACAACTCTTTATTGCCGCACTCCAAGCGACCCTGCTGCTCGCGGCAACGAACGCCTCTGGACAGGAGAACTATCCGCAAAGAGCGATTCGCCTGATCGTGCCCTTTGCCCCGGGCGGTGCATCGGACTTTACCGCCCGCATCATCGGCCGTGTGCTTTCCGAAGAGTTGAAACAAAGCATCATCATTGACAACAGGGGAGGCGCCGCCGGCAATATCGGCATGGAGGCGGCCGCCAAGGCAGCACCCGACGGCTACACGATTTTCCTCGGCAACGTCGGCGCCACCGCGATCAACCCCAGCGTCTTCGGGCCTACCCTGAGAGTCAAGCCCGAGCAGGATTTCATTGCCGTGACCCTGGTGGCCGATGTCCCCGATGTCCTGGTCGTCAATCCGACCGTTCCGGTTGCGACGGTGAAGGAATTCATCGACTATGCGGCCAAGCGCAAGGGCGAACTCAATTTCGCAACGCCCGGCAGCGGCAGCCAGAACCGCCTGGAGATGGAACACCTGATGAAGGAAGCCAGGATCAGCATGATGCATGTGCCCTACAAGGGCGGCGCCGGGCCGGCGATGATAGATCTGCTGGGCGGTCAGACCCAGGTCATGTTCACCACCATGCCTTCCGCGAAGGGCTTCATCAAGTCCGGGCAAGTGCGGGCATTGGCAGTCACTTCTGCGCAAAGGCAGGCGGACCTGCCCACCATCCCGACCCTGGTAGAACAGGGTTATCCGAATATGGTGAGTTCTTCCTGGCAGGGCATTTTCGTGCCGCGCGGCACACCTCTCCCCATCGTCAATAAGCTTTTCTCGACCCTCAAGAAGGTGATGGCGCAAAAGGCGGTCATCGACGGGCTGGCCGGTGGCGGCGTCCTTTCAGCCACCAGCGCTTCCCCGGAAGAGTTCGCAGCCTTCCTCGCCTCTGAAACTGTGCGCTGGGGCAAGGTGGTGCGCGAAAACAATATCACCGTGGACTAGCCATTGCTGGGTAGGTCGGCCCTCAGGCCGACCTACGACTTGTGCCGGCTATCCCTCCGCTTATGACACCTTCGCCGGCTTGAATTGCAGGGACTTGTACTCGAGGTATTCCTCCAGGCCATACTTGCCCAGTTCGCGGCCGTTGCCTGACTGCTTGCAGCCGCCGAAGGGGGCAAGGATGTTGAAGGGGCCGCCGTTCACCTCGACCTGGGCCACATTGAGCCGCCGCGCCACTGCGGCGGCGCGTGCATCGCTGCTGGCCCAGACCGCGGCGGCCAGTCCGTACAGCGTGCCGTTGGCGATCTTCACCGCCTCATCCTCGTCCTTGTAGGTGATGAGGGCGAGCACCGGGCCGAAAATCTCCTCCTGGGCGATGCGGCTGTCGGACTTCACGCGACCGAATATCGTCGGCTTCACGTAATAGCCTTTGGCAAGACCTTCCGGTTTCTCGGGGCCGCCCGAGAGCAGTTCGAATCCGTCTGCCTGCCCCGACTTGATGTAGTTCACGACGATGTCTCTTTGCATTCCCGATGCCACGGGACCCAGCTTGGCGACATCGGCAAAGGGGTCGCCGACGGTGAAGCTCTGTGCGGCTTCGACGGCCAGCTTCGCCGCCTCGGCGTAGCGCGATTCCGGCACCAGCATGCGGCCCAGGGCGTTGCAGGTCTGGCCGGAGTTGAGGAAGCAGGCATTGACGATACTCTTCACCGCGGCAGGGAAATCGGCATCGTCGAGAATGATGGCAGCCGATTTGCCGCCCAGCTCCAGGGAAACGCGCTTGACCGTCTGCGCCGCCAGTTCGCCTATGCGTTTGCCGGTGCGCGTGGAGCCGGTGAAGGAAACCATATCGACATCGGGATGGGTGACCAGCGCCTCGCCAACGACAGGACCGTAGCCGGTGACGAGGTTGAAAACGCCGGCAGGTACTCCAGCGGCTGCTATGATTTCCGCGAGGATGAAGGCATTCAGGGGTGCGACCTCGGACGGCTTGAGTACCACGGTGCAACCTGCGGCCAGAGCCGGCGCCACTTTCGCGCCGATCTGGTGCAGCGGATAATTCCACGGCGTGATGCAGGCGACGACGCCGACGGGTTCGCGCAGCACCAGGGAGTTTCCAATCCTCTCCTCGAACTGGAATTCGCCCGCCATCTTGGCATAGACGCCGAAATGGGAAATCGGCAGGCCGACCTGGATGCGCACCGACATCTTCAGGGGCATGCCGACCTCGCCGGTGATGGTGCGGGTCAGTTCCTCAGAACGCGCCTTCAGGCCCTCGTGGATCTTCTGCAAATACTCTCCGCGTTTCGCCGGTGGCGTGCGGCTCCATGAATCCAGTGCGGCGCGGGCGGCGGCGACTGCGGCAGCGACATCGGCTTCCCCGCATTCGGGGATGTGCCCCATCACTTCCTCTGTCGAGGCGCTGATGACCTCTATGCTCTTGTTGTTTGCGGGAGTGACCCATTGGCCGTCGATGTATACGGTGTCGCGGTTTTGCATGTTCTGATTTCCTCGCTGTCGGTGTTGGAACGGCTGCCGAAGTTCTATTTACATTCCATGGAGGTGAAGATACCATGACTTCGGCAATATTCAATTCCCCCAGAGCAGGCAATAAGCTGAATGCGGGCCGAGTTATTCAAGCAGGAGAGATCATGGGCAATGCCTCATATCAATTGCAAGGCGGCACGGCCGTCATCACTCTCGACAATCCTCCGGTCAACGGTCTCGGGCACGCGCTGCGCAGTCACATCGTGTCCTCTATGGATCAGGCACAGGCAGACGCCAAGGTCAGCTCCATCGTCCTGATCGGCAGCGGCCGCGCCTTCTCTGGCGGCGCCGATATCCGCGAGTTCAACACGCCGAAGTCGAACGCCGAGCCGACTTTTCAAACCATGATTGCCGTCGTCGAGGACAGCAAAAAGCCCGTGATCGCTGCCATCGGCGGCGCTTGCATGGGCGGCGGTCTGGAACTGGCGCTGGGTTGTCATTTTCGCGTTGCGGTAGCCGGCGCGCAGATCGCCCTGCCTGAGGTCAAGCTGGGCATTCTCCCCGGCGCCGGCGGCACGCAAAGACTGTCGCGCGTCGTAGGCGTCGAGACGGCGGTGAACATGATTGTTTCCGGCAGCGTCGTGGCCTCCGAGCAACTCAAGGGAACGGCGCTGTTCGACGAATTCATCGAGGGTGCTCAGTCGGGTGACTTGCTCGCGGGAGCGCTGGCCTTTGCCGACAAGGTGGTCGCCGAGAAGCGGCCGATGAAGCGGGTTCGCGACATCAAGATAGACTATCCGAATGCGCAGGCCTTCTTCCAGTTCGCCAGGAATACCGTCGGGGCGATGGCGAAGAATTTCCCCGCGCCCTTGAAATGCGTCGATGCGGTGGCGGCATCGGTCGCAAAACCCTTTGCCGAGGGTCTCGCCTTCGAGCGCAAACTTTTCGTTGAGCTCGTCCAGACCACGGAGTCCATGGCCCTGCGTCATGCCTTCTTCGGCGAGCGCGCCTGCGCAAAGATCCCGGACGTGCCTGAGGGCACCCCGACGCGCAAGATCTCCAGAGTGGCGGTGATCGGTGCCGGCACCATGGGCGGCGGCATCAGCATGAACTTCGTCAACGCCGGCATCCCGGTGACGCTGCTCGAGATGAAGCAGGATGCCCTGGACCGCGGCATCGCTGTCATCCGCAAGAACTACGAGAGCTCGATGAAGAAGGGAAGGCTGACGCAAGAGGCGTTAGACGGACGCATGGCTCTCTTGACGGGTACGCTTTCCTACGACGACCTCAAGGATGCAGACCTGGTGATAGAGGCGGTGTTCGAGGAGATAGGCGTCAAGGAACAGGTGTTCAGGAAGCTGGATGAGGTCGCCAAGCAAGGCGCCATCCTCGCTTCGAATACCTCGACCCTGGATCTGAACAGGATCGCGGGATTCACCAAGAGGCCGCAGGACGTGATCGGTCTGCACTTCTTCAGTCCGGCCAATGTCATGAAACTGCTCGAGGTGGTGCGCGGTGCGGCCACGGGCAAGGACGTACTGGCCACGGTCATGCAGCTTGCCAAGAAGATCAAGAAGACGGCCGTGGTCTCGGGCGTCTGCGACGGCTTCATCGGCAACCGCATGCTGGAGCAATACATGCGCCAGGGACTGTTTCTGCTCGACGAGGGGGCGACGCCGCAGCAGGTGGACCGCGCCCTGGAAAAATGGGGCATGGCGATGGGCATGTTCCGCATGTCCGACCTCGCCGGCAATGACATCGGCTGGATGATCAGGAAGCGCCGCTATGTCGAGCATCCCGACATCAGTTATTCGAAGATCGGCGACCGGATCTGCGAGCAGGGCCGCTTCGGCCAGAAGACCGGCAGCGGTTGGTATCTCTACCAGGCCGGGCGACGCGATGCCATCCCCGATCCCGAGGTCGACACCCTGATCGAAAACTACCGCAAGGAGATGGGCATCACGCCGCGCAAGATCAGCGACCAGGAGATCGTCGAGCGCTGCATCTTCGCCCTGGTGAACGAGGGCGCGCGGCTGCTGGAAGAAGGCATTGCCCTGCGCGCTTCCGACATCGACATGGTCTATCTGACCGGCTACGGCTTTCCGCTCTATCGCGGCGGCCCCATGCTGTATGCAGACACGATAGGCCTCTACTCCGTGGTGCGGGCCATGAAGGGCTTCGCCGCCGCCGGCGACGAGCGTTTCTGGGAACCCGCTGCGCTTATGGCCAGCCTCGCCGGCGACGGCAAGACCTTCAATTGAATTCCGGAGCGAATCATGACTGATGCAGTGATTGTTGCCACCGCCCGCACCGCGCTCGCCAAGTCCTGGCGTGGCGCCTTCAACATGACCCATGGCGCCACCCTGGGCGGCCATGTCGTGGCCGCTGCCGTTGCCCGCGCCGGCATCGACCCCGCCGAGGTCGAGGATGTCATGATGGGCTGCGCCACCCCGGAAGGTGCCACCGGCGCCAACATCGCGCGCCAGATCGCGCTGCGCGCCGGGCTGCCGGTAACCGCGGCCGGCGTCACGGTCAACCGCTTCTGCTCCTCCGGTCTGCAGACCATCGCCATGGCCGCCCATCGCGTCATCGTGGATCAGGTGCCGGTGATGGTCGCAGGCGGCGTCGAATCCATTTCCTGCGTCCAGAATGAGATGAACCAGCACATGCTGCAGGAGGTCTGGCTGCAGCAGAACAAGCCGGAAATCTACTGGAACATGCTGCAGACCGCGGAGCAGGTCGCCAAGCGCTACAAGATCTCGCGCGAACCCATGGACGCCTATGGCGCACAGAGCCAGCTGCGCGCAGCCAGCGCCCAGGCGGCAGGAAAGTTCGACGCCGAGATAGCTGCGATGACGGTGACCATGGGCGTGGCCGACAAGGAAAGCGGCAAGCTGTTTACGAAGGAAGTGACCATCGCCGCCGACGAGGGCATACGCGCCGACACGACGCCCGAAGCCCTGGCGAAAATCAAGCCGGTCTTCCCCGGCGGCGTCATTGCCGCGGGCAATGCCAGCCAGTTCTCCGACGGCGCCTCGGCCTGCGTGGTGATGAATGCCAAGCTCGCCGAGAAGCGCGGCATCGCCCCGCTGGGCATATTCCGCGGCTTCGCCGTGGCGGGATGCGAACCGGACGAGATGGGTATCGGCCCGGTTTTCGCCGTGCCGCGTCTGCTCTCCCGCGCCGGCCTCAAGGTCGACGACATCGGCCTGTGGGAACTCAACGAGGCCTTTGCCGTGCAGGTGATGTACTGCCGCGACAAGTTGGGCATCCCCGATGAGCGCCTGAACGTCAATGGCGGCGCCATCGCGGTGGGTCATCCCTACGGCGTTTCCGGTTCCCGCCTGACCGGGCATGCGCTGATCGAGGGCAAGCGCCGCGGCGTCAAGTATGTCGTCGTGACCATGTGCATAGGCGGCGGCCAGGGTGCCGCTGGCCTGTTCGAGGTGTGCTGAATGGGCGTCGAAAAACTCTTCTCACTCGAAGGCAAGATCGCCCTGATCTCCGGCGGGTCGCGCGGATTGGGCCTGCAGATGGCGCAGGCGCTGGGCGAGATGGGAGCCAGGATCGCGATCACGGCGAGGAAAGAGACGGAGTTGGCAGCCGCGGCCGCGCACCTCACCAAGCTCGGCATCGAGGTGCTGACGACTGCCTGCGACCTCTCCAGGTCCGAGGCCATCCCCGGGCTGGTAGAAGCCGTCCTGGCGCGATACGGCAGCATAGACATCCTCGTGAATAACGCCGGCGCCTCCTGGGGTGCCCCCGCCGAGGATCATCCGCATGACGCCTGGCGCAAGGTGATGGGGCTTAACATCGACGCGATGTTTTTCCTGAGCCAGGAAGTCGGCAAGAGAGCCATGATCCCGAAGCGCTCCGGCAAAATCATCAATATCGCCTCCATTGCCGGCCTGACGGGAAATCCACCCGACATGTGCACCATCGCCTACAACACCAGCAAGGGGGCGGCGGTCAATTTCACGCGCGCCCTGGCAGCGGAATGGGGCAAGCACAACATCAACGTCAATGCCCTCTGTCCCGGATTCTTCCCCTCGAAGATGTCCCAAGGAATCCTGGAAAAAATCGGCGATGAGGTGATTGCCGCGACGCCTTTGCAAAGACTCGGCGGCAATGAGGACTTGATGGGGGCGGCCGTGTTCCTCGCCTCCGAAGCCTCGCGCCACATCACCGGCCAGGTCGTGGCTGTCGATGGCGGCGCCAGCATCGTCTGAAGGCGAGGAGAACCATGAGCGCAATGAATCTGCAGGTATTGCTGGCCAGCCGGCCCAAGACCGTGGTGGAAGTGGGCAATTTCAATATCGTCGAAACCCCTGTGCCGGAGCCCAAGACCGGAGAAGTCCTGGTGCGCAACCATTACCTCTCGCTCGACCCCTATATGCGCGGCCGCATGAGCGACGCCAAGTCCTACGCCGCCCCGGTGGCAATAGGCGAGGTCATGGTCGGTGGCACGGTGGGCGAGGTGGTGGCGTCCAACAATGCGAAATTCAAGACAGGCGACAAGGTCGCGGGCTACTTCGGCTGGCAGCTCTATGGCATCAGCGACGGCACCGAGCTGCAGATAGTTGACGACAGCAACGTTTCCCTGTCCGCCTATCTGGGCGTGCTGGGCATGCCCGGCGTCACCAGCTGGGTGGGTCTTCTGGACATCTGCGCACCCAAGTCCGGCGAGACCGTGTTGGTGACGGCAGCCTCCGGCGCGGTGGGCAGCGCTGTCGGGCAGCTGGCGAAAATTCATGGCGCGCGCGCCGTGGGCATCGCCGGCGGACCCGAGAAATGCCGCTATGTCGTCGATGAACTGGGCTTCGATGCCTGCATCGATTACAAGGCGGGCAAGCTCTGGGAGGACCTGAAGGCGGCGACCCCCAAGGGCATAGACTGCCTGTTCGAGAATGTCGGCGGCGAGATTTTCGACACCCTGCTCGCGCGCATGAATCCTTTCTCGCGCATCGCCGTGTGCGGCCTGATCTCGCAATACAACGGCGAACCCTATGCGATGAAGAACATCCGCTCGGTGCTCATAAACCGCGTCAGGATGCAGGGCTTCATCGTCTTCGACCACCTGCCGCGCTGGCCGGTGGCGCTGCAGGAGTTGCGCGAGCATGTCGCCTGCGGCCGCATCAAGTACCGGGAAAGCATTGCCGAAGGATTGCGGCAGGCGCCCTCAGCCTTCATCGGCCTGTTGCAGGGAAAAAACTTCGGCAAGCAGATCGTCAAGCTGATCTAGGCTCCACAGCATGAGCGACAAATTCTCCGGCACGCGGCCGCTTGCCTCCTCGCAGGCTTTCGACCGCGAAAGTCTCGCAACCTACATGCGCAACCATGTTTCCGGCTTCCAGGGAACTATCGAGGTCGAACAGTTCAAGGGCGGCCAGTCCAACCCGACCTTTCTTGTCAGAGCCGGCGGCAAGTCCTATGTCCTGCGGAGAAAGCCCATGGGGAAGCTGCTGCCATCGGCCCACGCGGTGGACCGCGAGTATCGGGTCATCACCGCCCTCGCAGAGACCGCTGTGCCGGTGGCCAAGACGTACACTCTCTGCCAGGATGCTTCGGTGATTGGCACGGCCTTCTACATCATGGACTATGTGGAGGGCCGGATATTCTGGGACCCGTCTCTTCCCGGAATGAGTTCGATTGATCGCGCCGCGATATTCGCGGAAATGAACCGCGTCATTGCGGCGCTGCATAGCGTCGATTATCAGGCCCACGGCCTGGCCGATTACGGCAAGCCGGGAAACTATATCGCCCGCCAGGTGGCGCGCTGGAGCAAGCAGTACCAGGCTTCGGAAACGGAAGAAATCAAAGCCATGGACAATCTCATCCGCTGGTTGCCGGAGCACATCCCGCAAGGCGATGAGACGGCCATCGTCCATGGCGATTTCCGTCTCGACAACGTCATTTTCCATCCTGAGGCGCCGAGGATTCTCGCCGTGCTCGACTGGGAACTGTCCACCCTCGGTCATCCGCTCTCCGACTTCGCCTATCACTGCCTGGCCTGGCGCCTCTCTCCCGGCCAGTTCCGGGGTCTGGTTGGCCATGATCTGGGTGCCCTGGGCATTCCCACAGAGGCCGAGTATGTCGCCGCCTACTGCAAACGCACCGGCCGCGAGGGCGTAGCGAAGCAGGACTGGGAGTTTTATCTGGTATTCAATCTTTTTCGCCTGGCCGCCATCATGCAGGGCATCATGGGGCGCGCCGTGCAGGGCAATGCCGCCAGCGCAGAGGCGCTGGAGACCGGCCGTCGGGCGCGCCCGCTCGCCGAGGAAGCCTGGCGACAGGTCGAACGCATTCGCTGGTAACAGAGATTACATTACGAAAGGTCAGGTCATGGAATTCGCATATTCGGAAAAGGTTCAGTCGCTGCAAGCCAGGCTCAGTGCTTTCGTGGCAGAGCATGTCTACCCGAATGAGGAAAAATTCTTCGCCGAGGTGGAGGAGAACCGCAGGAAGGGCAATCCCTGGGTTGCCACGCAGATTATGGAAGTATTGAAGAGACAGGCGAGGGCGGCGGGATTGTGGAACCTGTTCCTGCCCGAGTCGGCGCACGGCGCCGGCCTCACCAACCTGGAATACGCGCCGCTGTGCGAGATCATGGGGCGCTCGCATATCTCCCCCGAGGTCTTCAACTGCTCGGCGCCGGACACCGGCAATATGGAGACCATAGAACGCTACGGCAACGAGGAACAGAAGAAAGAATGGTTGGTGCCTCTCCTGGAGGGCAAGATACGCTCGGGTTTCGCCATGACCGAGCCCGGCGTCGCTTCATCGGATGCGACCAATATCCAGGCGCGCATTGTTCGCGACGGCGACCACTATGTCATCAACGGGCGCAAGTGGTGGACTTCGGGCGCCAACGATCCGCGCTGCAAGATTCTCATTTTCATGGGCAAGACCGACCCCGACAATGCCGATCGCTACCGCCAGCAGTCGATGATTCTGGTGCCCATGGATACCCCCGGCGTCACCGTGCTGCGCCACCTGCCGGTGTTCGGCTATGACGACGCGCCGCACGGCCATGCCGAAGTGATGTTCCAGGATGTGCGCGTGCCGGCCTCAAACATTCTTTTGGGCGAAGGCCGCGGCTTCGAGATTGCCCAAGGTCGCCTGGGACCCGGGCGCATCCATCACTGCATGCGGCTCATCGGTCTTGCCGAGCGGGCGCTGGAGAAGATGTGCAGGCGCACTCTGAAGCGCATCGCCTTCGGCAAGCCGGTGGCGCAGCAGGGCGTCACCCTGGAGCGCGTCGCCGATGCCCGCATCATGATAGACCAGGCGCGACTCTTGACGCTGAATGCCGCCTACATGATGGACACCGTCGGCAACAAGGGGGCGAAGAGGGAAATCGCAATGATCAAGGTGGCTGCGCCCAACATGGCCTGCCAGGTGATCGACTGGGCGATTCAGGCCCACGGCGGCGGCGTCTCGGAGGATTTCGGCCTGGCCTATTCCTATTCCCTGGCGCGCTACCTGCGTCTGGCCGACGGACCGGACGAGGTGCACAGAAATCAGATCGGCAAGCTCGAACTCGGCAAGTACGCCTGAGGCTCTGCCTCAGGTAACGACAGGGCAGCGCAGCTTGGTGGCCGCTAACTGGTCGCCAAGCCGCCGCTTGTTGGTTTTAACCATGCCACTGGTTATTTTCTCAAGCAGCCCGGATGCATGTCCGGTGTTGTTCATGCGTATCACAGCAATTGTTCAAGCCGCACGGGGCTTTCCAGCAGCGACTTCCACTCGATTTCGGCCCCGTTCCTTAGCGCGATAGAGCGCTTCATCGGCGCGAATCAGGGCAGTATCTGCTGTGGAATCGGTCGCCCACAACGCAGTGATACCGATGCTCACAGTGATAGAAATGAATTGGTCATCCTGCTTTAGCGGGGTTGTCGCCACTTTCTGACGGAGTCGTTCGGCGAAGACCCTGGCCTCATCCGGACTCGCACCAGGCAGTACGATGGCGAACTCTTCTCCACCAATGCGACCCACAGCGTCAATCTTGCGCACTTCTTCCTTCATGAGAACCGCAATATGCCTAAGCATAGCGTCTCCCACGGCGTGACCATAGGTGTCATTAATGTTCTTGAAGTGGTCAAGGTCAAGCATCAATATGGCGATGTCCGGGTTGTCAAGACGTTGCAGGCGTGCCAACTCATTAGTTATTCTGGCTATGAAATGTTGCCGGTTGTCCAACCCCGTTAGAAAATCCGTTGTTGCCATCTGCAGCAATTCGGCTTCCGCGCGTTTTCGCTCGGAAATGTCCCGGATGAAGGCGCTAAACTCAACCTTTCCTCCGGTCGTAATCGAAGCGATAGAAATTTCAACAGGAAACTCATGGCCATCGCGATGCAGCGCATGAGTCTCAACCCTTTTATTCATGTATGGCCCTTCGCCTGACGTCAGGAAGCATCTAAGGCCTTGGCTATGAGCATCTCGATGGCGGATAGGGATGATCGTCGTTTCGATCGAATGACCCAGGGCTTCCTCTTGAGACCATCCGAAAGTTTGGCTTGCCTGAGGATTCCAGCCAATAATATTTCCCTGGGAATTGATCATTACTACGGCATCAAGCGAAGTATCGACAAGGCTTTGAAGCTTCTTCTTGCTTTCCCGCAGCGCGAAAATCAATTCGACTTGTTGTTCAGCAGCATCCCAGCAGCTCTGCTGACTGATCGTAAAGCCAGAGCGCTCGGCAATGTGGTAAGCCGCTACCTGAATCATGTCGGAGCGTTCCTCCCGGCTGGGAACCCACTCTGCTAAAGCTGCCTCCCCGTTCAACACGGACTCGGATTGAGCAGCATCCTTGCTGGAGTCGTCCATTACGGATTCTCCCCATGATTAGAAGTTCTTTATTACATGATATGCCGCTCAACAAGTTACGTCACTGGTCGAACTGGATTTCCTTTGACCCAGATCAAGCCCTCTGATGCTTGACCTTGCTTCCAACCTGGAACAGGCGAACAATTATCGCGTCATATGGTGTGAGTAGAGGTCACGATATGCCAAACCCAAGCAAGTCAGTAACGAGTCAGCCAGCCATCCCTGGCCGGACGCAAGCGAAGAGATGCGTGAAGGAACTAGTTGCTCCATCTGCCAAAGCACAAACCAAGAACTCCACGAAGCCGGCAGTCGCTGCGCGACAAGCGAAGGCGGAGCGAGGATGTGGACCGCTCAAACTTGTACGCGAATACGAAAACTGGTTTGCTGCTGAGGAAGTGGTAGATCGCATGATCGCCGCTTGGTCGCTGCAACCAAAATGACTGTTGAAATACGTGTCCGATATCCACTTGCGACAAAATGATTCCGTTGGGATGCGATGGACCTGCTCGCAAAACTGACATCCAGGCTGAGTGGTGTACCTCCTGTGGAGGATTTTGTCCGCCAGGCCATTGAGCGCGGAGTGTCAATCGTCGATCCGCTCATCAAGGTTGTTCCTGGCTACGACCACAAACTGGCAGCCACAACTCGAGATGCTTTGAGTTATTGCTTCAAGTTGGTGTCTGAAATCTCAGGTCCGATCGACATCAACAGGCGAACATTTAACGAGAGCCCTCTGGTTCACGCTCTCTTTTCTGGGAATGGGCAAATTCACGAAATGTTCGGAAAAAGCCAGTCTGTGAGGGATTTATTGGCTGACGCTTCTGCTCTCCGGAATAACGAGTTCTTTGGATTACTTGGCATGCGCCGGCATGAAAGGAAAGTCCTGGGAGTTGGTCTCTATGGGGAAAGGGTACGTTATGAGGTTCCCCAGACTCTGCTGTATTTTGCTGACCATACCCTACTGAGTTTGAGCGCGGAATTGGAGGAAACCCACAACATCATCGGCAATCTTGCTTTCGACAGTCTGGCAAGAAGTTTCGCGGAAGAGTTGAAACAGTTGCGCAACGAAAAGCAGGATTTGCATAGGCAATGGGAGCTTGCGAGAGCTGCCAAGGGCGAACGAGAACGTCGAGCTTTACCCTTACCTGAACTGGAGAAGCGGTTGCGAGATGCCAGCGAACGCCTGATGCCTGAGAGCGTGATTAGTGCCTATAGGGAATGGATGGCAAGCCCGACGTCACATTTGAGAATAGATCGGGTGACCCTGAACGTGGACCGACTGGGGGTGGTTCAAAGCCTGGTCGGTGACCAAGAGCATGTGGGGGATACCATCAGCATCTCGGAGTTAGTATCTAGGGATCGGCGTCGCTGGATCGTTATGCTGGTCCGCATTCGCAAGGAGGATATGATCCAGGCGGTAGAGTCCTTCAAGCAATCCAGCCGCTATATGTTGATTTGATCGAGCTAGGCTCAGTTTTACGATTCTTTCACTCTACGCTGTTCATGTTCCTGCCACAGTGCCTTGGCAAATGCTTTCCAGCTTGGACCACCATGGGTCAAAAAACCGTTCTCGGCACTCCTCTGCATGTTCTTCAACATCAAAGCTGCAAGTCCGAATATCTCGGCCTTGATCAGAATGTCCCCGCCTTTCTGAATGCCGGCACTGCTCACCGTTTGCGCTGAATGATCGAGGGCTTCCCGCGCCAAGTTGTGAACTTCCGCTTCGTCCTCCCAATCAATGCCAAGTGCCACACCCAGTCCAGCGATGCGATGACCGATTTCCTCGGTATGCTCCCTGAAAGTATCCATATAAACTCAGTCCTTGAGTATGTTGATGCCAGGCGCCTTGCCCAGCGTTTTAAGATGGCGGATCGCGTGGGTGACAAGAGTACATCATTAGCCATGCTCTCCAGAGCGTTGCAATGTTAGAGGTAAGCGTAGGGATCTATGCCCCAGCGCTGTGGCAATTCGTGGCCGATAATATTGTCGGTCGCTTGGCTCTCACCAGTCTTGGAGAAGTCGATGTCCTGTGGTGATAGCTTACGGCTGGTGTTCGTGTCGTATATGACGCGTACCACCGGGTGCAGCAGGTTATTGTTGTCGGGGTCGATGACGACACCTATGCGACCACTTTTTAGCATGACTAGAGATCCGACAGGAAAGATGCCTATGGTGCGAATGAAATGGTGCACCAGTTCCTCGTTAAAATGGCTCTTGCTCCACTCGAACAACTTTTTCAGTGCTGCCACCGGATCCATGCCGCTGTGGTAGACGCGGTTTGAGGTCAAGGCGTCGTAAACATCGACGATGGAAGCCATCTGCCCGAAGACCGCAATTTGGTTTCCCTTTAGGCGGTCTGGATAGCCTGTTCCGTCGTAGCGTTCGTGGTGCTGAGCCGCGACAACGATGGCCGTCTCCGTAATACCCGGTGTTCCTTTAAGCATTTCCCGACCCAGTGCAGCATGCGATTGCATTTGACTGAACTCCGGCGCAGTCAGTTCAATGGGCTTATTGAGTATGTGGTCTGGGATCTTCATCTTGCCGATGTCGTGCAGTAGGCCCCCTACGCCTACTTCGCGCATGACGCTGCGCTCGTAGCCCATGGCTTGGCAGAACGAGATGAGCAGGACGCAAACGCTGACCGAGTGCTGGAACGTATAGTCGTCCTTGTTCTTGAGACGCGACAGGCTAATCAAGGCGTTGCGGTTACGGAATACTGATTCGGTAATGGACTCGACAACGGGTTCGACCTTCTGCACCTCGACTTGCTTGCCAAGACGTGCATCGGACAATATCTGGTGCGCGACCAAATGGGCATCATGGTGAACCCGCCGGGCATTGACGATTTCCGCCTTCAGCGGAACCGCAGGAGCCAAGTTGCCGGGGTGGCGCTGATAATCAGCGATCTTCTCGTGAAATTCTTGGTGAATCTCAGCCTGATGTTCTTCCTGTGTCTTTGCGCCGTCCACATCGAATCCCTTTCCGGTGTCGATGAACAACTCGACAATGCCTAGTTCGGCAATCTTAGCTATGGCCTTTTCGTCCTCGACCTTGAAGGTATTTAGCAGGAAGGGATGGTCGATCCAACTGCAGTTAAGGTCGTGAATGTACATGCCAGGTATTAACTGATCGCGGCGGATGTGTTTAATCATGATTTGCCAACAGATTGGGTATTCCCTCAAATAGGAGCCTGGGAGGAAGTCCGCGAGCGGGATGACCAAAGGGGACCCGCCCATAAATGTTTTTGTCACCTATTCGAGGAGTCAGTCCAACCGAAATAAATAATTTTACTGCTCTAACAGCCGATCCTTGTTAAGCATCTCTGTAGCTGGAAAATTCAGTTGGGGAAGCCGGAAATCTCCAACTGGGTTTCTGGTGTCTTTGACTCAATCGTTATCGTCACCCGCCGGTTGCGTGTACGCCCTTCTGAAGTGGTATTCTCGGAAAGAGGTTGCTCAGCAGCATAACCTGTGGCGGTGAAACGGTTCTCACCAACACCATTGTCGATGAATAGGCGTACTACACTGGAAGCTCTCGCGCCAGAGAGTTCCCAGTTTGAGGGAAATTGTGGCGTACTGATTGGGATGTTGTCCGTGTGCCCTGCAACAATAATAGGGAAACTTGTTGGTGCAAGTATCTTCGCCACGGAAATCAGCGCTTGCACTGCATCTGGAGAAAGACGAGCATCACCCGAAGAGAACAGCACACTGGCATTGATTTCAACTGTAATGCTAAACGCACCCTCGGTGATTCGTACCTTGCCATTCTGTATCAGCGGTCCCAATGCATCCCTGATTTCTTTTGCCATGCTGCGCATTTTTATTTTGGTCTGGCTCTTGGCAACATCGCTCTTGGAATGCGGTTTGATTAGGGGAACCTGAATCGATACTCCCTTTTCTCCCGTGTTGACCGAAACCTGCGCCCCTCCACTAGTGCCTGGAATATGGCGAAATGCAGAAAGCATCGAGTCCGACAGTACACGATACTTGTCTTGTGTGGTGATCAGTGAAAGGGAGTACATCACCACAAAAAATGCGAACAGCAAGGTAATGAAATCGGCATAGGAAACGAGCCAGCGTTCGTTTTTTTCGTGTTCTTCCTCAGGATCGCGGTGCCTACTTGGAGGTGCCCATTTGTGCATTCTCTTGGGCACTTTCTCCAAGCGAGAACTCTGACTTCCATCCACGGAAGGTGCAGAGTCATGCTCCGAATCCATCCGCGCTTGCGACGACCCGAGCGGCTGGTTGGGGAACTTGGAGGGTACAGGGATTATCATATTATGCGACCTGTTTCGTCAGTAGCTGTGTGACGAGGAGTTCGCCGTGATCCGTCACAGGCTGACATGAGCAGAGGAGCACGTTCTAACTATCTATATAACCTTTATCTCAAACATGTCGTTAGACCGGTGGGCTTGAGCACATCCCTGATCGAGTACCTGGCCAAGACCGCATCTGCGCAAGAACTTTGCCCAGGGTATTTAAGTCCCACAGCTTTCCTATGCGATTAGTAGTGTAACTAAAGGATGAAGGGGAACTTTTGACCTTGGTCAACTGGAAGGATGACCTATAGATAAAGTCGTTCATGCCCGCACTCAGGCAGTTCTCGCGGTCTTAACCATAGACATTGGCGGTCGTTGCCAGAATGGGTTTTGTTTCCCAGCCAGGAATCTGAGGGATGATGCGCCTCACCTCAAGACCGCTCATCCCAGGCATCTGCGCATGCTTCAAGACAAGATCAAATTCGCCATCCTGAGTGCTTGCAAATCAGTACTTGCAACGGAGCACTGGCAAAAATTGACTTCTTAATGAAGACAAAATATGCTGAGAATATTGCAGTGCAGATATTACATCGTGGGAGGCGGTCATGGCGAACTGTAACCATCAGTATCTGAAGAGACTCGCAGACGTGAGCAAGCACCATGGCCATGACGAGTATTTGCCGGATTCTGCTCGAATGCTGTTTGCCAAAGCGTTCGACCTGGCGGATGCCGGCAAGTACACCTTCAAGAACGACAACACCCTGGATGATGCCTTCGTCTTGTTATGCTCGGCCTGCCAAGCCGCAGGACTCGATCCGTGCAAGGGGAACCAGACCGGACTGCTCTCCTGCCGCCTTCTCTGGGATTATTCTTCCTGACCGCCGGGCCGCAGCACTTAACTCCTGCAACTGCCGCTGAAATATTTCTTCAGCAAGCCAGCGGGGTTCAATAGTTCAGCATTGACCTGACCGTCTCCAGCGGGTCGGCTAGAATACGCCATGAGAAAGCGAGCAACTTCTCACCGTTAGTCCGTGCAGACGGACGCATTGCGGTCCGGCGTGCCAATTCCCGGATGTCGTCAAACCGCTTGAACATTTGTGGAAGGAAGTGAATATGAAATGCGCATTGGTGGGTTCCCGTTTCTTCGCCGCTTCTGTGTTCGAGGCGTTGCGCAAGGAGGAGGGGATAACGTTCACAAGCGTCGTTGCTCCCGCCGCCGATGATAGGCTGGCTGTGGCCGCGCGAGCGGTCGGCGTAGCCGTCCATGTGCTGGAAAACCCGAAGATTGTGCCGGGGAACGCGATTGCCGAGGGCACCGATCTCATCATTGCCGCGCACACGCACGCAAGGGTGAGCAACGAGGCGCTCGCGCGGTCGCGCTTGGGCGGCATTGGCTATCACCCATCCCTACTGCCCAGGCATCGTGGCATTGCTGCAGTTGAATGGACGATTCTTGAAGGCGATACGATCGCTGGCGGCTCGGTATATCACTTGGCCGACGGTTGGGACGCGGGCGCCATCGCCGCTCAGGATTGGTGCTTTGTCTTGAAGGGCGAGACGGCGCGCGAGCTGTGGGAGCGCGCCCTGGCGCCATTGGGCCTTGCCCTCTTGAGCAAGGTCGTCCAAGCCGCCAGGTTGCAAGGATCCCTCCCCGCCTACCCGCAAGATCCGCGCTTCGCCACGAAGGCGCCCATGTTACGCAGGTCTGTCGTGCTGACCGAAGCGGTCTCTGCGACGACGACTTCGCTCGTCGTCACGATCATGGGCGCTGACCGGCCTGGCATCGTCAGCTTGCTGGCCGATAGGGCACAGCGTTTAGGAGCAAACTGGGCGGCCAGTCGCATGACAAAACTTGCCGGCGAATTTGCCGGCATGGTGCATTTCGAGGTGCCGCACGAGAATGCCGACGCCCTGGCGACGGCGCTGCGCGGCCTGGAGTCCAACGGTTTGCAAGTGATCATCGCGAGAAGCGACGGCGCCAATCCGCCCACATCGGTTCGCGTGGTCGAACTCGAGTTGGTCGGAGAGGATAGGCTCGGTATCGTCAGCAGCCTGACGAAGATGCTGGCGGAGCGCAGCATCAGCATCGAGAACATTCATACCGAAATCATTCGCGGCGGTGAAGCCGGCAAGCAGATCTTCAAGATCGAAGCGCGCCTGCTCGTGCCGGCCTCCTTGTCTGTAGATGGGTTGCGCCAGGAACTTGGTGCCTTGGCCAGCGAGATGATGCTCGACATTTCCTTGGGCGATGCGCAGACCCCGGGTCATCCGGGTTGAACACACGGCTTGTGTGCTCCCTGACGCTGCGACGTGTTACTTCAGCATCCCCGATTTCTTTGCGAGTTGTTCGGTCGTTCGGTATTCCTCCCGCATCTCGTTTTGCAGCAACTCGGGTGAGGCATACTCCTGCACCAGGCCGCGCGGAAGCAGCCGGGCGGCGACGTCGGGATCTCTGACCACCTTTTCGATTGCGGGCGCCAGCGCGGTCGCCACGTCAGTCGAGACGCCAGCCGGTGCGAAGAAGCCCATCCACATGCCGTACAGGTTCTTGCTGTAGCCCTGCTCTACAAGTGTCGGCACGTCGGGAAACTCGGAAAATTGGCTTGAGATCGCGATCGCTTTTAGCGCGCCGCTTTTTATGAGGCCGCTGACGGCGCCCAAGGCCAGCGTGATTCCCTCGGTGTGGCCGCCAAGAACGTCGGTCACTGCCGGGGAAGCGCCGTTGTAGGGCACCATGGCCAGGCCTGCTCCGGTGATTGCGTTGAGAGTCGCGATGTTCAAGTCGCCGGTACTGCCCGTCCCGGCCACGCCAACGCGTATCTGGTTCGGATTTTTCTTGCCAAATGCCACCATCTCGGCAAAGTTCTTGTAAGGCAGATCATTGCGCAAAGCGAGAACATTGGGAGCACGGGTGGACAGTCCCAGCGGAACGAAGTCGTGCAAGGGATCGTAGCGTGCCGTTGCAGGGTAGAAGATGCGCCTCAGGATCAGCGTCGAGTTGGTGGTAAATAGTATCGTGTAGCCATCTTTGGCGGCATTCGCGACAAATTCGGTTCCCAATGCACCCCCGGCACCCGGCCGGTTGATCACCAAAACGGCGACCTTCAGCAGCTTGGACAATTCTGCCGCCATCGTGCGCCCCGCGAGATCCGCGGCATCGCCTGGAGCATAAGGAACGACGACATTGATCGGCCGCGAGGGATAGCCTTGTGCCTGGGCTGTTGCAGCGACGAGCAGGGTGGCTATGCACAGTAGAACACTCTTCATCATGATCTCCGTCACTGGCAGTGAGTGAGCCTCATTATGTTGTATCGACGAATTAGATACAATAGAATCGAAATCAAAAAATCAGATCTGCTGCGGCCATGTGTTGAACTCTTGGCCCTTTCCCCTAAATGAATTGTCCCCGTGCACAGGAGCGCAACCATGACCTCATCCTCTCGTTCAATCCAGCAGCCCAAGGATCTTCGGACGTGGATTGCCGAGTTGGAGGCTGCCGGCGAGTTGATCCGGATCGACAAGCCCGTCGATCCCCTCACGCAGATGGGCTCGCTTCTCTATCAGTCGCGCGAAAAGGCGTTGTTCTTTGAGAATTTGCCGCATGGCTGGCGATCCCTCGGCCAGGCCCCTGCGAACGTGCGCCATGCTGCGATTGCCTTCGGCGCCACGGAAGAGACGGTGATCCCGCTGGTGGCCGGAAAGCTGGGCAAACTCATCCCGCCGGTAATGGTGGCATCCGGCCCGGTCAAGGACGTAAAGCTCGGCAAGGGCGAATTCGATCTCACACAGCTTCCCGTTCACGTCGCCGGACAACTCGACGGCGGGCCGGTGATCGGTTCCGGCCTCGTGGTGACCAAGGATCCCGATACCGGCGAGAGAAACGTCAGCTTCCACCGGTTGCAGATCAAGGGCCCCAACAAATCGGGCATTCTGCTTTACCCGCGACACTCCTGGAAGAATTATCTGAAATACCAGGCGCGGAACGAGCCTATGCCGGTAGCGATTTTCATCGGCCACCATCCGATCTACTACGTGGCCGCAGCCACCACTGCGGCTTACGGGGTCGATGAGTTCGCAATCGCCGGTGGTCTTCTCGGCGAAGCGGTGCGCCTGGTCAAATGCGAAACGGTCGATCTGGAGGTGCCGGCCGATGCCGAGATCGTGCTTGAAGGCCATATCCCGCCGCATTATCGCGAGGAGGAAGGCCCGTTCTCCGAATTCCAGGATTATTACGTCACCGGCACCGGGAAAAATCCCATCGTAGAGTACCAGCACATGACGCGACGTCACGACGCGATCTTTAAAAACCTGCAGAACGGATCGGAAATGGAAGGTTGTGTTTTCCACAAGATCCCGATGAGCGCAACGATTTATCGCCGCCTCAAGGATGTGGGCGGTGGAGCGAACCTGCACAATGTGATGATACTTCCCGGGGTTTTCGCAGTAGTCGTGCAGATGACGCAACGCTTCTACGGCGAAGCGAAGAACCTTTTGCTCGCCGCGCTCACCTCCGAGTACCATCATCCGAAGATCGCCATTGCGGTCGATGCCGATGTCGATATTTTCAACCACTCGGAGTTGATGTGGGCACTGGCGACGCGGGTGAATCCGGAGAAAGATGTGGTCGTCATTCCCGGGACCCATAACCACGGAATGGATGCCAGCCTGCCAGAACTGGGGGCGGCGGGTACGCCCCTCTGGCAGCGGTTCGGGTCCAAGATGCTGATCGATGCGACCATCCCGCCGCCCGCCGACGCCAAGGCGCGCGATATGTTTGAGCGTATTCGTCCGCACCACCCGGAACTCAGGCTGGAGGATTTCGCTGCCGAGGCTTCTTTGCCCCTGGTTCATGGCCTTCCCCAGCGCTTCTTCGGATCGAAGCTGCTGCGCTAATGGATTGACTATGCGGCAAAGCGCTTGCGGCTGCGACTGGTTCAAGCTCCTGCAATGAAAGACCCTGCTGTCGCATGCTGATCAAACCGGCCCGGGCTTCAGCCGGAAAAAATGGCAGATCACCCCAAAGCGATTTTCTTCGGACGTCGGGCTGAAGCCCGACCTACACAGTTCGTCATTGCGCGGCCCGCAGGGACGTGGCAAGCGCGATGACGGACTTATTCAGACACTCCCTAGGATGAAAACCAAGGCAGCAAAACTGTTCTTACCATGCACCAACGCCAACCAGAGGACTCAAAGAAGATGAAGACGATCGCTCTCGAAGAGCATTTCATTACTCCGATGTACCAGGAAAAGGTCACAGCCAACGACTATCGCAACGCCTATGTCGAGAGTCGGGGGCGCCAGATCGGCCACGACATTTACGAGCAATACGTCGACATCGACGCCAAGCGCCTGGCCTACATGGACGCAGCCGGCGTCGACGTGCAGGTTCTGTCGCTCGGGTCGCCAGGCGCGCAGGGCTTCGCCGCCCCCATCGCGATCCCTATGGCGCGCGACGCCAATGACCGCATGCACGCGGCGGTGCAGAAGCACCCGACCCGCTTCACCGCATTCGCCGCGCTACCGACGGCGAGCACTGCGGCCGCGGTGAGTGAATTCGATCGCGCCGTCACGCAGCTCGGCTTCAAGGGCGCGATGATTCACAGTCATACCCAGGGCGAGTTTCTCGACGATAAAAAGTATTGGCCCATCTTCGAGCGCGCGGCCGCGCACGACCTGCCTATTTACCTGCACCCGGCGCTACCGCATCCGGCGCTGCTCAACAGCTATTTCGCAGGCTACGAGGAACTTTCCCGCGCCGCCTGGGGCTTCATGCTCGATGCGAGTTGCCATTTCCTGCGCCTGGTGTTCTCGGGCTTGTTCGACGAGTATCCGAAGCTGAAGATCATCCTCGGTCATCTTGGCGAGGGCCTGCCATTTGCCATGCACAGGCTGCACGACCACACTTACATGGCTGCCCAGAGGCGAGGCTTGAAGAAGAGTCCGCTCGAATATTTCCGCGACAACCTGGTCGTGACCACGAGCGGCAACTGGTATCCGCCGGCGTTTGACTGCACGCTGGCGGCGATTGGCGAGGATAACATCCTGTTCGCGGTGGACTGGCCGTTCGAGCCGAACAAGGTGGCTGTCGAATTCCTGGGCAAGCTCAACATCAGTGAAACGGTGCGGGCAAAAATCGCTCACGGCAACGCCGAGCGTTTGTTAAAAATGGCGCCGTAAACACACAAGCCCGCTGTTCTCAAGAACGGACGGGCTGTTTCTCAAATGTTTAAGCGGAACAGGGGATATCAAGGCGCTGCCAGCGGCTTGACGGTGCCGCGTATTCCCGCCCTGGCGACGGCCGAGTGCACGGCGCCGTCGGCCGTCGCGTCCGCGACGAACTGCTTTACCCAGGGCATGCCGCTGTCCCTTCCCTTCGGGATGCCCACGGAGAAATGCTCCAGTCCCCAGCGGCCGGAGAGCACTCGCGAGCCTGGCAACTGGTCCGACATTTCGAACAGGATGGCCTTGTTGGTGGCGAAGGCATCGATTTTCCGCTGGCTCAGCATCTCGATGGCGCCCTTCAAGGTCGGCGCCAGGACGATCTGGACATGCTTTAACACGCTTGACAGTTCGACCTGGGTAGAACTGCCTGCGCTCACGCCGACCTTGATCCCGGGCTTGTCCAGATCGGCCAGGGTGGCAATCCGGGAGTCGCCAGGAACGAGGTAGCTCTTCTCGACATCGAGAAAGGGCGGGGTGAAATCCATGTCTCTGGCGCGCTCGGCCGTGGCGTTGGTGAATGTCACATCCACCTCACCCGACTTCACTGCGGCGAGAACTTCCGCGTTTTTCGGGAACACTACCGGCTCGAAAGGGACGCCCAGGCGGCGCGCCATTTCCTTGCCGAGGTCGAATCCGACGCCCTTGCTTTCACCCGTCGCGGCGTCGCGGATGGTGGATGTGGGGCTGCCGGGATAAAGTCCGACGCGAAGTTTTCCGGAAGGAGCAAGAATCTGTCGCGGCTCAGCGGTGGGGGAAATGCCCGCGCAGCCGGCAAGCAAAGTGCCGACGATGGCAATAAGGGGAACGAAAGATCTGCAGGATCTTGCCATCGAGTTCTCCATTTGGCTTTACTCTTTATCGGTCGGCGAGCTTAGAGCTTTTTCAGAAAGCAGGTCTTCAGCACCAGCCCTTTGGCTTTCATGGTTTCAGCCATAGGCGCTTTTGCCCGCCAGCCAGCCCTTGCCGCGCGCATAAAGTGCCTCGACCTCGGGGCCGGTGAGTTGCGGCATGTCGAGCTTGATCTTGTAGCCTATCTGCGTCTGGATGTAGGCCAGGTGGCGATAGCCTTTGGGAAACCCGGAGAGTTTTGCCGCGTCTATCTCCAACCGCGCCACGGGGTCGACGGGATCGACCCTGTCCTTCTCATAAATCGGCTGGCGCAGGACATATCCCCAGCGGCCATTGCGTCTTTCGATGAAATCGTAGAAGCGTCCGGTGCAGGTGACGTCGCAAAGCACGCCTTGCACATCGCCGCGCTGGGAGATGGTCATCTTGGTCTGGGCGATGGCCCGATCGCCGGCAAGGTCGATGGAGGTGCCGCCGAGGAAATGCAGGATGCTCACCCCCTTGTCCCAACCCTCCTTGGTGACGCGGATGAACTCATCGGCAGGACCCTGGAACCAGGTTGCCATCATCACGCCGTCGTCGTGCCAGACGGTGCGGAAACGCTCCCAATCTCCGGCATCGCGCCACACCACCCAGTTCTCGACAAGATCGCGGATGGAGAGTCGGTCGGTGATTTCATCTTGCATGGTCTTATCCTCTGGGAACGGTTTATTTGCGGGCATTATATGAGTACGGGCAGGAGGCTGACAATGACCTCACTCCCACTTGTCCTTCTGCTTGGCCATGCACATGACCAAGTTCAGGAATCACTTTTCACCAGGGGAACGAGGTAGGTGTGAAGCACTCCCATAAGCAGGATGCCTGCTGCGACAGCCGCAATTCCCAGGGGCAGGGATTCCGCTTTCATGAGCGTAAAACCGCCCAGAAAGGCCGGGATCGCCGCAAAGACGGCGCTCCAGTGCGCCGATACCCTTTTCCCGCAGGATTGGCAGTTGACCGCACGCCTGGGACCGAGTGCCGACTTTTGCCAGAGGCTCATGGCGGGTCGGCTGCAGTAGGGACACTTGACTGTCGTCATGCGCAAGCAGGCCGATACTTCCGCTTGAAGTGCAGTTTGCACTGCGCGGCAGCACAGCCGCGCAAATGCAGGTTGATGAGACTTTGGTAAGGAGTCCCGACCTGCTCTGAAATGGATTCGAAATAGTTCATTGATTCCTCTTCAAGGGGAATGGTGATCGGCTTCTTCAACTGCAAGGCGCAGGGATTGTTCCGGCCTTGCAGCGGGTCTGGCGGACCGCCTGGTTCTTCAGGCGCTGGCGCGGATGAACCTGGCGACGCTCGGGCAGATCGTCTCGCGCCAGCGGCGGCCGCTGAATATGCCGTAATGACCGACGCCCGGGACGAGGTAGTGCTGCTTCCTCATTTTCGGGATCGCCGAGCACAGATCGTGCGCGGCCTCTGTCTGGCCGATACCCGAGATGTCGTCGAGTTCGCCCTCTATGGTAAACAGCGCGGTCTTCCTGATCGCCGCCGGGTTCACCCGTTCTCCCTTGATATGCATTTCTCCCAGCGGCAGCATATGCTTGTGGAAAACCATGTCTATGGTCTCCAGGTAGTACTCGGCGGGCAGGTCCATCACGGCGTTGTATTCGTCGTAAAATTTGCGGTGTGCCTTCGCCGAGTCGCCGTCGCCCTGGATGAGGTGGTTGTAGAAGTCGGTGTGGGCCTGGAGATGGCGGTCCTGGTTCATGGCGACGAAGCCGGCGTGCTGCAGGAATCCGGGATAGACGCGGCGCGTGTAGCCGGGATATTTCAGCGGCACGCGGCCGATCACCTGGCTTTCAAACCAGCGCAGCGAGTGCGACTTGGCGAAGCGGTTCACTTCCGTCTGCGCCCGCCGGGTATCAATCGGGCCGCCCATCAAGGTCATGCTCGCCGGCTGCGCCGGGTCTTCCCTCACCGCCATCAGCGATACCGCGGCCAAGAGCGGCACGGTCGGCTGGCAGACCGCAATCACGTGCAGATTGCTGCCAAGGTGGGTCATGAACTCCTGCAGGTAGGAGACATAATCGGCGAAATGGAAGCCGCCTTCGGCGAGCGGCACCAGGCGCGCGTCTGTCCAGTCGGTGATAAAGACGTCGTGGTTGGGCAGGAGCGCCCTCACCGTGTCGCGCAGCAGCGTCGCGTGGTGGCCTGACAGCGGGGCGACCAGGAGCACCCTCGGATCGTCATGGGGCGTGGCCCGAGCGAAATGCAGCAGCTTGCAGAACGGTTTTTCCAGGACGATCCTCTCGCTGACCGCGACCTCGCGGCCGGCTATGAGGGTGTGGTCGAGGTCGAAGGGCGGCTTCTCGTAATGGCGGACCAGGCGGGCGATCAGTTCGGAGCCGGCGGCGATCTTCTGGCTGGCGGGCGTGTAGGAGAAAAGGCTGAAGGGATTGGAGAACCACTGGCGGCTTGATTCGGCCCATGAGTGGAGAGGGCCGGCGAAGGATTGCTGCATTTCGTGCAAGGTATAGATCATCTTGATGCGTGTCCCATGCTGTGGCGGAATTTACTCCTGGAGAAAAGCTTACACTAAATCTTCCCCATGCAGTTCTTTGAAGCGCTCCACCGCGTCCCGGATTGCGGCAGGCACTCGTTGCGGCTTCTTCGTGTGCGCATCGGCAAACACATAGACCACCTCGCCGGTAATCAGCAATTCGTCTTTGCGGCGTATGCCGATGGCGAAAGCCATGCTGGAATTGCCGATGCGCGCGACCTTCACGACGATGTCGAGCCAGTCGTCGTAGCGCGCCGAACCGTGATAGTTGATCAGGGACTTGACCACGAAAAGATCGCCGCCGCTGCCAGCCAGACCATCCGGATAGGGCAGTCCGATGGCGCGCCAGTACTCGGTGATGCCGACATCGAAATAGGTCAGGTAGTGGCCGTTGAAAACGATGGCCTGGGCATCGACCTCGGCCCAGCGCACGCGCAGCGGGAAGCTGAAGCCGCTCAATCGTTTGCCGCGGTGAGGAGGGAGACGCCGAGCATGGCGCGACGCTTAAGCCAGGGACTGGGGCGGTAGCGCGGATCGCCATAGAAGGCCTGCATGCTCTCCAGGATGGCGAGGATGTTTTTCGCGCCCAGGGCATCGCCGAAGGAAAGCGGGCCCTTCGGATAGGCCAGGCCGAGCCTGATCGCGCTGTCGATGTCGGCGGGCAGGGCGATCTTCTGCTGGGCGATGTCGCAGGCGACATTGACGACGCAGGCGACGATGCGCTGCGCGACCATGCCGGCACTGTCGCCTATCAGGGTCACAGGCACGCCGTCGCTGCCGAACAGCCCATGGGCGGCGTCCTTCATGGCCGTCGTGGTCAGCAGCGTGGTCATGACGGTGCGCCGTTTCTCCAGCGGAAACAGGCAGTCTATGGCCACGGTATGTTCGGCTTCGAGTCCCTGCGCCAGGCACTCCGTGGTGGCGTCGGAGCCGCGTGGGGTGACGACGCAGAGCGAGTCCGTCTCCGGGAACGGATCCATGTCGATGTTGGCGCCCAAGGAGGCCAGGAGATCGCGCACGACATCGCCCCATTCGGGAATGGCCTGGCTCACCCACACCCGCGGCGGGCGATTGAGAGGGACGGGCACCTGCGTGACCGGCTGTCGCTGGCGCTCGACATAGGTATAGAAACCGCGCCCGGTCTTGATCCCGAGCAGGCCGCCGGCCACTTGCAGGGCGGCCAGCGGCGATGGCCGGAAGCGCGGCTCATCGTAGAACTGCCGGTAGATCGACTCCATCACCGGTTGCGAGACATCGAGGCCGGTCAGGTCCATCAGCTCGAAGGGACCCATGCGGAAGCCTGCGGCCTCGCGCATGATGTCGTCGATGGCGTGGAATGGCGCGACGCCTTCGCCGAGTATGCGCAAGGCCTCGGTGACGAAACCGCGCCCGCCATGATTGACCAGAAAGCCCGGCGTATCCTTGACGCGCACCGCGCTGTGGCCCATGCGCCGACCCAGCGCCAAGAGCGCCTCGCCCACCCAGGGTGCGGTGGACAGACCGTCTATCACTTCGACGATTTTCATCAGCGGCACGGGGTTGAAGAAATGCATGCCGCCGACGCGCGCAGGATTCTTGCAGGCGGCGGCGATGGCGGTGACGGACAGTGACGAGGTGTTGGTGGCGAGCAGGCAGTCGGGGAGGACGATGTCTTCCAACTGGCAGAAGAGTTGGCGTTTTTGCTCGAGGTTCTCGACGATGGCCTCGATCAGAACCTGGGCCGGCGCCACTTGTTCGATCCGGTCCGCCACTTCCAGCCTGCCCTTCACCTCAGCCAGTTCTCCGGCCGTGATCTTGCCCTTCTCGGAGAGCTTGGTCAGGGTGGCGACGAGGCTCTCGCGGGCCGCTGCTGCGGCACCGGGCAGCGCGTCGTAAAGCAGCACGTGGATGCCGGCCTGGGCTGCGATCTGGGCAATGCCCCGCCCCATCGCGCCGGTTCCGACGATGGCGAGGGTGAGGGAGGGGCTTTGGATATCCAGGTTCATTGACGTCTTTCTAGGAATGTAGGTCGGCCTTCAGGCCGACATGTCCACCTCCAGGCGTCGGGCTACACCCATTCGGGTGTCTCCAACGAAAGCCCGACCTAGGTGATTACCAGAGCTTCCACCAGGGCAGCTCGCGATTCAGGCCGCGCACATAGTATTCGCTTTTGGGAAAATTCTTGCGCATGACGCGTTCGGTGTCGTCGCGCAAATCGTTCATGCCGAGTGCATCATAGGCCTTGATCATGATGAACAGCGCTTCCTCGTTGGCGGGTGCGTCCGGATAAGTCTTGATCGCTCCCTGGGCGCGATTGATGGCGGCGATATGAGCGCCACGCTTCAGGTAATAGTTGGCGACATGCACCTGGTGGGCGGCCAGGGCATTGATCAGGTATTTCATGCGCGTGGCGGCGTCGGCTGCATACTTGCTGTCGGGAAACTTGGTGACGAGCTCCTTGAAAGAGTCAAAGGATTCCCTGGCAGCCTTGGGGTCGCGCTCGGTCAGATCCTGATTGCTGATATAGCCCAACAGGCCGAGGTCTTCGTTGAAATTGGCCAGTCCCTTGAGGTAATAGGCGTAATCCACGTTCGGGTGATTGGGATGGAGGCGAATGAAGCGTTCGCAGGAGGCGATGGTGGCCGGGACGTCAGATTGCCGGAAGTGGGCATAGGCGACCTCGAGCTGGGCCTGCTGCGCATAGCGCCCGTAGGGATAGCGCGACTCGAGTTTCTCGAAAAACTTGATGGCCTTGTCGTAGGCGCCTTCACTCATGGCCTCCTTGGCTTCGCTGTACAGCTTCTGCGCCGACCAGGAGGCAGTCTCGTCGACGACGTCGGGCAAAAAGCTGCAGCCGCCGAGCAGGTTGGAGAGAAGAAGCGCGAAAATTAACGCTAGTGCCGCTACACTACGCATGATGAAAATCCTTCAATCGAGTGAGGCCGATTATAGCGCCCCCGTGCGCTTCGTGGCGTCGGCCGAGTGCGCCGGTCTGCGCCTTGACCAGGCGCTGGCCAAGCTCATGCCCCTGCATTCGCGCAGCCGCCTGCAGGCATGGCTGCGCGAAGGGCGCATTCGCATCGATGGCGCGCCCGAGTCTGAGCCTACGCGCAAGATCTGGGGCGGGGAAAGAATCGAGGTCGAGGTCAAAGAGGATCCGCGCGCGGTGCCGGACGAGGCAGAGGACATTGCGCTTGCCATTGTTCATGAGGACGAAGACATCCTGGTCGTGAACAAGCCGGCCGGGCTGGTGGTGCATCCGGGCAGCGGCAACTGGGCCGGCACCTTGCTGAACGCCTTGCTGCATCACGCGCCGGCGTTGGCCATCATCCCGCGTGCCGGCATCGTGCATCGCCTCGACAAGGAAACCAGCGGCCTCCTGGTGGTGGCCAAGACGCTCGAAGCGCAGACCGACCTGGTGCGCCAGCTGCAGGCGCGCACGGTGCACCGCCATTACCTGGCGCTGGTGCATGGGCCGGTTGCCGGCGCGGGCACTGTCGATGCGCCCATCGGCCGCCATCCGAGCCAGCGCGTCAAGATGGCGGTGGTGGCAGAGGGGAGGGAAGCCCGGACACACTACTCTGTGCTCGAACGCTTCGAACAGGCGACATTGCTCGAATGCCGGCTGGAGACAGGGCGCACCCACCAGATCCGCGTCCATATGGCCTCGATAGGCCATCCCCTGGTTGGCGATCCGACCTACGGCAAACGCGGCAATGCCAGGGCCGGTTCGCTCTCCCTCCTTGCCGCTTTTCCGCGCCAGGCACTGCACGCCTTCAGGCTGGCCTTGATACATCCGCGGACGCACGAGGAAATCGCCTGGGAGGCGCCGCTGCCGGAAGATTTCGAACATCTGCTGCAAGGCCTGCGGACGGCATGAAGCAAGACTGGATCAGCCCAGACTGGGATGCCCCGGCCTGCGTTCGCGCCCTGGTGACGACGCGGGTCGGCGGTGTGAGCGCACCGCCTTATGACGGATTCAATCTTGCCTCCCATGTTGGCGACGACCCTCTCCGGGTGGCGGAAAACCGGCTGTCTTTGCGCCAGCAGTCGCGTTTGTTACTACCAAGCGAGCCGCTCTGGCTGAACCAGTTGCATGGCACGCAGGTGCTCTCGGCGGAAAATCCCATGAGGCTGGAGGCCGATGCCTGTGTCGCGAAGAGCGCCGGACAGGTGTGCGCCGTACTCTCAGCAGACTGCCTGCCGGTGTTGTTTTGCGACGCCGCCGGCACGGTGGTGGCTGCGGCACACGCCGGCTGGCGCGGACTGGCCGCGGGCGTGCTGGAGAAAACGGTGGCCGCCATGGACGTTTCTTCTGAACGGCTCATGGCCTGGCTGGGTCCGGCGATCTCGCAGCCTGCCTTCGAGGTCGGATCCGAGGTGAGAGAGGTTTTCTGCGCCCACGATCCACGCGCGGCGGCGGCCTTTGTGGCGCACGGCGATGGCAAATGGCTGTGCGATCTCTATGCGCTGGCCAGGCTTCGGCTGATGGATGCAGGCGTCACCCGAGTCTCTGGCGGTGACCTTTGCACCTTCGCCGATGCCAAGCGCTTCTATTCCTATCGCCGCGACGGCACCACCGGTCGCATGGCGGCGTTGATCTGGCTGGAGGCTTGAGGATGGCCACAGCCCTTTGGGCTTCGCAATGACGCTTAGAACTTCCCAAAACGTCGTTCCCGTATAATTCCTCCTTTTTTCGCCGAGCCATGTCCGTACTCTCCTGGATTCTCCTCATGTCCTTTGCCGGCGGCGTCATGTCGGTGCTGGCGGCAGGCTTCTTCGCGCTGACGGCGCGGGCATCCTGGGTGCCTATGCTGATCAGCTACGCCATAGGCGCGCTGCTCGGCGCCGCCTTCCTCGACGTGCTGCCGGAGGCCGTCATCGCCAGTGGCAATATCGCCGCGACTTCGGCGACCGTATTGGGTGGCATCCTGATATTCTTCCTGCTGGAGAAGCTGGTGCTGTGGCGCCACTGTCATATCGAGGATTGCGAGGGCCACGAGACTGCGCCGGTCGAGCCCATTCACGACCATGCGGGTCACGACAGAGGCAAGAGTAGCGTCATCATCATCATGTTCGGCGACACTTTCCACAATTTTGTCGATGGCGTGCTGATCGCCGCCGCCTTCATGGAGAGCGTCCATCTCGGCGTGGTGACTTCTTTGGCCATCATCGCCCACGAGATTCCACAGGAGGTCGGCGACTTCATGATCCTCCTGCATTCAGGCTTGTCGCGCACCAAGGCGCTGCTGTTCAACATGTTCTCCAGCTTCGCCATGATGGCGGGTGGCCTGCTCGCCTATTTCGCCTTGTCGCTGATGCAGGGCGCGGTGCCGACATTCCTGGCGCTGGCTGCGGCGAGCATGATTTACGTCGCCGTCGCCGATCTGCTTCCCGGTCTGCACAAGCACACGGCGCTCAAGGCCACTTTCCAGCAGGTGTCCTTGATCGCCTCAGGCATCGCCTCGATCTGGCTCGCAGAACGCCTGGTGGATATCCTGATCGACTAGACCGTCGTTGCCGGAGGCAACCCACCCCAGGAGGGGGCTTGTGCCCCAGAGGGTACTGGCAGCAAATAGTCGGACTTCAGCCCGACACGCTGCTTTGCCTTGACAGGCGCAATGGTGCAGTGCAAAATCCGCAGCTTCTCCGCCAGAACCACAAGGCGGATCAGGCGGGCTTACAGGAGTAGCGGATGTCTGCAGCACCCGATCCCTCGGCACTCGCTATGCAGAAGATGCTCCAGGCCAGCCAGGCGTGGATGCAGGGGTTTTCGCAGATGCTGGCGAGTCTGCCTGCCGCAGCAACCGGCGACACGGCAAGGCCTGCCAGTCCTCTGCCTCTTCCTCCTGCGCTCGCCAAGCTGCCACAGGAATTCGCGGCAAGACACCTGGCGCTGTGGCAGGGCTTCTTGCAGCGCAAACCCGAAGATCCGGCGCCTGCGGTGGCGCTCCCCGCCCCATCTGACAGGCGGTTTTCCGCGCCTGAATGGGTGGAGAGCCCTGTCTATGATTACCTGCGCCAGGCCTACCTGATCAACGCCCGCTTCCTCGGAGCGGCGGCCGAGGCCATGCCTCTTGCCCAGGAGAGCGAACGCGGCCGCCTGCGCTTCCTCACCCGCCAGTATGTCGATGCGCTTGCACCCTCGAACTATGCCGCGACCAATCCCGAGTTCATCAAGACCGCGGTCGATACCCAGGGTCAGAGCATCACCGCCGGCATCCAGAACCTGATAGCCGACATCGAGAAGGGCTGCATCTCGATGTCAGATGAGCAAGCCTTCGAGCTCGGCCGAAATCTTGCGGTGACGCCGGGCGCAGTGGTGTTCGAGAACGAGTTGATGCAACTGATCCAGTACTCGCCGCTGACAGCGAAGGTGGGGCAGGTGCCCCTGGTGATGGTGCCGCCTTGCATCAACAAGTATTACATCCTCGATTTGCAGCCTTCGAACTCCCTGGTCCGCTATGCGCTGGAGCAGGGCAATACCGTCTTCATGGTGTCATGGGTGAACCCCAAGGCCGATCTGGGTCATCTCACCTGGGAAGACTATCTGGAAAAGGGCGCACTGACCGCGCTCAAGGTGGCTGCAGACATCTGCAATGTTCCGAAGGTGAATGCCCTGGGCTTCTGTGTCGGCGGCACCATCCTGTCTTCGGCGTTGGCGGTGGCGAAGGCGAGAGGACTCGATCCTGTCGCCGCGCTGACCCTGCTCACGACGCTGCTCGACTACTCCGACACGGGCGAGATCGGCTGCCTGGTCGACGCCGACTCGGTCGCCTCGCGTGAGACGACCATTGGTCGTGGCGGACTGCTGCACGGCCGCGAGCTGGCCTCGGTATTCTCCAGCCTGCGCGCCAACGACCTGATCTGGCAATACGTCGTCGGCAATTATCTGAAGGGCGGCAAGCCGCCCGCTTTCGACCTGCTCTACTGGAATGCCGACAGCACGGGTCTGCCCGGGCCTTTCGCCGCCTGGTACTTGCGCAACCTGTATCTGGAGAACAATCTGCGCGTGCCGGGCAAGCTGGAAATGTGCGGGGTCCACGCCGATCTGGGTCGCCTCGATATGCCGGCCTTCATCTACGGCTCGCGCGAGGATCACATCGTGCCTTGGAAGACGGCCTATCTGTCGCGAGGACTGCTCTCCGGGCCGACGCGTTTCGTGCTCGGCGCCAGCGGCCACATTGCCGGCGTCATCAACCCTCCGGCCAAGATGAAGCGCAGCCATTGGGCGGGCGAGAGCAGCGCCACCAGTCCGGATGAGTGGTTCGCGGCGGCAGAGGAGCATCAGGGCAGCTGGTGGCCTGTCTGGGCCGAATGGCTGGCAGGATTTTCCGGCAAGAGCCGCGCCGCGAGGAGCAAACTCGGCAACAAGCACTATCTTCCGATAGAAGCGGCACCGGGGCGCTACGTCAGGGAAAAAGCGGCGTAACATGGGTGCCGCAAGCGAAAGCAGCGATTGAGTTGTCCCCTATGAGGAGATGAAAAATGCAAAGAGTGGCTCTGGTAACGGGTGGTATGGGCGGTCTGGGCGAGGCGATATGCATGAAGCTTGCCGCGCTCGGCTACAAGGTCGTCACCACATATAGTCCCAGCAACACCAAGGCGCAGGAATGGCTGCAGTCCATGAACAACATGGGTTACGGCTTCAAGGCCTATCCCTGCGACGTCGGTGATTACGATTCCTGCAAGATCTGCATCGGACAAATCTTCGAGGATGTCGGCGTGGTCGACGTGCTGGTGAACAATGCCGGCATCACCCGCGACATGACCTTCAAAAAGATGACGAAAAGCGACTGGGACGTGGTGATGAGGACCAATCTCGACTCCGTCTTCAACATGACCAAGCAGGTGATGGACGGCATGTTGGAACGCAACTGGGGACGGGTCATCAACATCTCCTCGGTCAATGGACAGAAGGGCGCCTTCGGCCAGACCAACTATGCCGCAGCCAAGGCCGGCATGCACGGCTTCACCAAGTCTCTGGCGCTGGAGGTGGCGAAGAAGGGCGTGACCATCAACACCATTTCCCCCGGCTACATCGGCACCAAGATGGTCATGGCGATCCCCCAGGAAGTTCTCGAATCGAAAATCCTGCCGCAGATCCCGATGACGCGTCTGGGCAAGCCGGAAGAGGTGGCGGGCCTGGTGGCCTATCTTTCCTCGGACGAGGCGGCCTTCGTGACCGGCGCCAATATCTCGATCAACGGCGGCCAGCACATGTATTGATGAACAGGGCCCGCCCCGACGATGAGGGCGGGCATAAAGATTTCTTGTTGTGGTAGAGGTAGTGAGCGATGTCGAAAAGAGTTGCATTGGTAACGGGTGGTATGGGCGGGATCGGTACGGCGATCTGCAAGGCACTGGCCGAGGAATCTTGCATTGTCGTGGCCAACTGCCTGCCTGGCTTTCCCCAGAAGGAAGAATGGTTGGCCAGGACAAAGTCGGAAGGCTTCGCGTTCCATGCCGTCGAGGGCGACGTGACCGACTATGATGCGTGCGCCAAGATGGTGAGGGAGATCGAGTCCGGAATCGGGCCTGTCGATATCCTGGTGAACAATGCCGGCATCACGCGCGACAATATGTTCCGCAAGATGGTCAAGAGCGAGTGGGATGCGGTCCTGACCACCAATCTCGACAGCGTGTTCAACGTCACCCATCACGTGCTCTCAGGCATGGCCGAGCGTGGCTGGGGCAGGGTCATCAACATGTCCTCGGTGAATGGCATCAAGGGCCAGTTCGGCCAGGCAAACTATTCCGCGGCAAAGGCCGGCATTCTCGGCTTCACCAAGGCCATCGCCCAGGAAATGGCGAAGAAGGGCGTCACCGTCAACGCCATCGCGCCGGGCTACATCGGCACCGACCTGGTGATGGCGATAAAGCCCGAGGTGAGGGAACAGATCGTCGCCACCATTCCCATGGGTCGGCTCGGCAGGCCTGAGGAGATAGCGCATCTGGTGCGCTATCTGGCATCCGAACTGGCCGGCTTCATGACCGGTGCCACGCTCAACATTAACGGCGGCCTGCACATGTACTGATTTTCTTTCCGATTGTAGGTCGGGCTTTAGCCCGACGGCGTGTGTCGGCCCACCATCCTAAAGGTGGTCCAGAGAAAGGCCGACCTACATGGATAGCAGTTCCGGAGGATAGCAACGATGGCCGAGAAATTGAGACTCATCAAGAAATACCCGAATCGTCGCCTGTACGACACCAAGACCAGCACCTATATCACCCTGGTCGACGTCAAGGGACTGGTGCTCGCGCACGAGGAGTTTCAGGTGCTCGATGCCAAGAGCGGCGATGACCTGACGCGCAGCATCCTGATGCAAATCATTCTCGAGGAAGAGGCAGGCGGCTCGCCGATGTTCACCAGCGACCTGTTGTCGCAGATGATCCGCTTCTACGGCAATGCCATGCAGGGCATGATGGGCAAGTATCTGGAGGGCAACATCAAGGCCTTCAGC
>CAIYYX010000208.1 GCA_903930535.1 uncultured Sterolibacterium sp.
AGCGACCGCCGTCGCGCTTGAACTTGGAGATGGCGATCTTGAGCGGATTCGAGTGATGGTCCTCGGCGGTGCCTATCATCACGAACAGCTTGGCGCGGTCGAGATCCGGTCCGCCGAACTCCCAGAATGAACCGCCAATGGTGTAAATCATGCCGGCCGCCATGTTCACCGAGCAGAAGCCGCCATGCGCCGCATAGTTGGGCGTGCCGAACTGGCGCGCGAACAGGCCCGTTAGCGCCTGCATCTGGTCGCGACCGGTGAATAGCGCGAACTTCTTCGGGTCTGTGGCGCGTATCTTGGCGAGACGTTCCGACAGCGTCGTAAAGGCCTCCTCCCAACTGATCTCCTCGAACTCCCCCTGGCCGCGATCAGCGCCGGCGCGGCGCTTCAGGGGCTTCATCAGGCGCGCGGGCGAATACTGCTTCATGATGCCAGACGAGCCCTTGGCGCAGATCACGCCCTGGTTCAGGGGGTGATCCGGGTTGCCGTCGATATAGCGCACCTTTCCCGCCGTCATATGGACGCGGATGCCGCAGCGGCAGGCGCACATATAGCAGGTGGTCTTCTTGATTTCCTGCAATGGTTGCAATGTTGACTCTACAGCTTGCATGGAGAGGGCACTGCCGGTACATTAGGAAAGTACAATATTCTCACAGCTACCACGGGGGCCACCACGGATTTTTTTATTTCCGGATAAACATCGGTGATTGTTTAGATTTGAACAACCTCTGTAGTCTCCGCTATCCACTGAAAGAAAACATGAGCATTCCCGATTTCAACGAAGCCGAACAACAGCAAATCAGCCAGATACTGCTGGAGCGCTATGGCCGCCTCGTGCCCTGGCAACTCGCCGAGGCGGAACTGCAACTCGACCCTGCCTCGGAGGAACTCACCAATTGTCCGACACTCTACTGGTCCCAGCGCGGCGCCGAATTCATCGTCTGCAAGCTCGGCGAATCGCGCTTCCGCTGCCAGTTCTTCTATTCCGAGCATGAGCAGTTCGGCACCGGCCACGACCTCTATGAAGATTTCGGCGACTGCGTGGTGACCTTGCTGCAGGTCCAGGCCGACCATGAGAGAACGCGCTCCGGGGTGCATGGAGGCATAGCTGAAGCCAAACCCGATGAAGACGAATATCTCGGCCCGAACGTGATATGACTCTGCAGAGGGCGCGACAGTTGCTCGCAACCCAGGCATCTTTCGGCAGCGGCTACCAGAGAAACGGCGCCCGCCTGATTCTTGCCGAAGTCGCCAAGGAGCATGGCCAGGCAGAAGCCGACCGCTTGATCCGCGAGTTGTCCCTCGACGAGATCTTCGGCATACAAGTTGGCACATTCGTCGCAAAATGAAAATCTGCATCGTCTCCGACAGCCACGACCGCGGCCAGATGCTGGCCGCTGCGGTGGCAGAGGCGAAGACTGCAGGCGCAGAAGCCGTCATTCATTGCGGCGACCTCATCGGCGGCAACACCCTGCGCGCCGCACTCAAACTCGCCCTGCCGCTCCATGTCGTGCATGGCAACAACCTCGGCGACCCGGTCGCCATCGCCAAGCTTGCCGCTAATTCCGGCGGACTGCTCTGCTACCACGGCATGGATGCCGCCATAGAACTCGCGGGCAGGCGTATCTTCATCACCCACTATCCCCACATCGGTCGCGGCATGGCCTGCACCGGCGACTACGATCTGGTTTGCTGCGGCCACAGCCACGAAGCGCTGGTGGTGCAGCAGGCGAGCGTCAAGGGGGGGCAAACCTGGCTGATTAATCCCGGCACGGTCGCCGGACTGGGCGTTCAAGCCGCGACCTGGATATTGGGAGACCTCGATCGGATGAACTTCGAAATCCTGACCCTGGCATCCTGAGCATTCAGCATTTCTATTCCATCATAGGAAGATTTGCGCGGATAGCCGGGCAGGCTCGCTAAAATTGTCCATTCGATCAGAATGACATCCCCTGGAGGCTAGACGTGACGGCTTCAATCGCAACCAGCCAGACCATACTGGTCGTCGGCGGCGGCATCGGCGGCATGACCGCAGCCCTGGAGGCCGCGGAATGCGGCAAGCAGGTGATACTGGTGGAGAGGAATCCCACCCTGGGCGGGCGCACCGCCCTGCTCTACCGCTATTTCCCGAAGATGTGCCACCCGACCTGCGGCCTCGAGATCAACCTGAAGAGGCTCAAGGGCAACCGCAAACTGCGCGTCATGACCCAGGCCGAGGTCACCGCCGTATCGGGCAGCGCCGGCGACTACACGGTGACATTGAAACTTCGCCCTCGCTACGTCAATAAGAATTGCACCGCCTGCGGCGACTGCGGTAAGTCCGTCGCAGGCGAGATGGCAAACCCCTACGACTACGGTTTGTCCAAGATCAAGCTCGCCTATCTGCCGCATGCCATGGCCTATCCGCAGCGCTATGTCCTGGATCCAGCCATCATAGGCACGCCCAACGCAGAGAAGGCGAAGGCCGCCTGCAAGGTCGGCGCCATCGATCTCGACATGAAGGAAGAAACCGTCGAGATCAAGGTCGGCTCGGTGGTCTGGGCCACCGGCTGGAAGCCTTACGACGCGGCGAAGATCCAGCCCTACGGTTACGGCCGCTTCGCCAACGTCGTCACCAGCGTCGAGTTCGAGCGCCTGGCCGACCCGCGCGGGCCCACTGGCGGCAAACTGCTTCGCCCCTCTGACGGACAGCCCGCGAAGAACATCGCCTTCATCCAGTGCGCAGGCTCGCGCGACGAGAATCATCTGCGCCACTGCTCGCGCATCTGCTGCATGGCTTCCTTGAAGCAGACACACTACGTACGCGAAGCCTATGCCGACGATGCTGCCGGCCCCGGCAAGTCGACTATCTATTACATCGATATCCGCGCCATCGACCGCTTCGAGGATTTCTACAAGAAGGTGCAAGAGGACCCGACGGTTCAGTTCGTCAAGTCCAAGGTGGCCAGCATCAAACAGAATGCAAGCGCCAATCTGATCCTGCACGGCGTGGACACCGAGGGCTATCACCGCTATGCACAGGAACACGATCTCGTCGTCCTGGCCATCGGCATGGAGCCCGAAGCCAACGGCATCAAGCTGCCTGCAGACATGCTTGTCGACTCCTCCGGCTTCATCGAAGGCTCGAAAGACGGCGGCCAGTTCGCCGCAGGCTCAGCGGCAAGTCCGACAGACGTCAATCGCTCGGTGCAAAGCGCCACGGCGGCGGCATTGCGGGCGATCCAGGTAGTGCATAGGACAGCCGCCGTAGAAGAGGCAACATGATGACCTATCTCCCAACCCCTTTCCCGCGGAAAGGGGTGACTGCGGTTCAGCCGCTATCGCGGCTTCCAAATATTGATTCGCTGCCCCCTTGGGGCGGCCCTGCGGAGGCAGCAAATGGCTGAAATGAAGACTGCCGCGTATCTTTGCGCCGGCTGCGGCCTGGGCGAGAGGCTCGATCTGGGCCAGATGGAAAAGATCGCGCAGAAGGAAGGCAAAATGGCTTTGGTCAGACGCCATGACTTCCTCTGCTCGAGCGAAGGTGTGGCGCTGATCAGGGACGACATAGAGAAGGAAGCCGTCAGCCATGTCGTGATCGCGGCCTGCTCGCGTCGTGCGAAGACAGAGGCCTTCGATTTCCCGACGGTGGCAATGAGTCGCGCCAACCTGCGCGAAGGCGTGATCTGGATCGTCGCCGAGGGCGCGGAGCACGATGAGGTGCGCCAGGAGATGGCTAACGACTATCTGCGCATGGGTTGCGCAGAGTTGAAGAAAATGAAGCTGCCCGAGGGCAACCCGAACAAGGCCGGCAACAAGACCGTCCTGGTGGTCGGCGCCGGCATCTCCGGCATGACGGCGGCCCTGGAGACGGCGAAGACCGGCTATGAGGTCGTGCTGGTCGAGAAGAGCGGAGAACTCGGCGGCTGGGCAGCCAAACTCTGGAAGCGCGTGCCGAGCAGAGCGCCCTATGACAAGCCGCAAGACACAGGCGTTGCAGAGCTTGCGGCGCAGGTGACGAGTCATCAGAAAATCCGCGTGCATCTGAATTCGACCCTGGCCGAGACGGCCGGTGCGCCCGGACGCTTCAAGGTCAAGATCGCGAAAGAAAGCGGCGCGGTCGCGGAAGAAGAAGTCGGTGCCATCATACAGGCCAGCGGCTTCGAAAGTTACGACATAGCCAAGCTGCCCGAACTGGGCGGCGGATTGCCCCATGTCACAGACCAGGCAGGCCTCGAAGTTCTGGCCAAGACTGCGAATGGCAAGCCCATCAAACGTGCGGATGGCGGCGAAATCAAGTCGGTGGCCTTCGTTCAATGCGCGGGACAAAGAGACGATACCGGCACCCATCTGCCCTACTGCTCGGGTCACTGCTGTGCGACCAGCATCAAGCAGGCGATGTACTTCAAGGATGCCAATCCGGAAGTCGACACCGTCGTGCTCTACACCGATCTGCGTGTGCCCGGCATGGGTGAGGATTTCTACCGTAGCGCCCAGGAGAAGGGCGTGATCTTCACCAAGGCCAAGGTCTCCAAGGTCGAGTCGGCGGGAGCCGCAAGCCGGGTGAATTTCCGCGACCTGATACTCGACGAGGAGGTCGCCATGGAGGCGGATCTCGTCGTTCTCGCCACGGGACAAGTGCCCAACTCCGGCGTCAATATCGACCTGCCCGATGAGGACGAGACCAAGTCTAAGCAGGTCTCCATACTCAACCTCAACTATCGCCAGGGCAAGGATCTGCCGCAACTCACGCACGGCCTGACCGACTCGCATTTCATCTGTTTCCCCTACGAGACGCGCCGCACAGGCATTTATGCCGCCGGTCCGGTGCGCCGGCCGATGGATATCTTGCAGGCAACGGAAGACGCAACCGGTGCGGCCATGAAGGCGATCCAGGCGGTGGAGAATGCCGATGCAGGTCGCGCATCGCATCCACGCGTGGGCGACCTTTCCTACCCGATCGTGCGACTGGAAGGCTGCACCCAGTGCAAGCGCTGCACGGTGGAGTGCCCCTTCGGTGCCATCGACGAGGACGAGCGGCGCTTCCCGGTCTTCAACGAAAGCCGCTGCCGGCGCTGCGGCACCTGCATGGGCGCCTGCCCGGTGCGGGTGATCTCCTTCGAGAACTATTCGGTGGACACCGTCGGCAACCAGATCAAGGCGGTGGACATGCCCGACGAGTTCTCGGAGAAGCCGCGCATCCTGATCCTGGCCTGCGAGAACGACGCCTATCCGGCGCTCGACATGGCCGGCCTTTCTCGCCATGTCTATTCAGCCTTTGTTCGTGCGATTCCGGTGCGCTGCCTGGGTTCAGTCAATTCCATCTGGATCACCGATGCGTTGAACTCCGGCTACGATGGCGTCATGATGATGGGCTGCAAGCATGGCGAAAACTACCAGTGCCATTTCGTCAAGGGCTCCGAACTCGCCAATTACCGCATGAGCAAGATCGACGACACCCTGAAACAGTTGGGCCTGGAGGTCGAGCGCGTCGCCAGCTACGAGGTGGCGATTACCGACAATGCGCGAGTGGCTACCCTGATCAACGACTATGTGGCGAAAATCGTCGAGATCGGCATGTCGCCCATGAAGGGCTTCGGCTAAGGAATGAGGAAATGAGCGATCACAACAACCAGGCCGTGGCGCGCTATCGCAACGACTTCCTGAAGGAAGTCGAGGAACACGTCGAAGAAGGCGAATGGGTCAAGATGTGCATGCAGTGCGGCGTCTGCGCCGGCTCCTGCCCCCTGGGCGCGCACTGGGAGCATACACCGCAGAAGCTATTCATGATGATACGTGCAGGAAAGCGCGAAGAGGTCTTGCGCTCAGACGCGATGTGGATGTGCACCTCCTGCTATAACTGCGTGGTGCGCTGCCCCAGGCATCTGCCCATCACCCATATCATGCACGGCCTGGCGAGCTACGCCCACCGCCTGGGCTTGGCGCCCAAGAATCAGCCGACGCGCGAGTTCGCCAAGATTTTCTGGGACAACCTGGTGAATAAAGGCAGGGTCAATGAGTTGAAACTCACGCTCGCTCTCTACTTCAAGGACGGACTCGTTCAAGGCATCAAGAACGCACTGGCCATGCAAAGCATAGGCCTCGGGATGGTGAAGGCGAAGCGTCTTAACCCGATGGAAATCTTCGGCGGCCATGGCTTGAGGGATCTCAAGGGCTTCCAGGCCATCGTGGCCAAGGCGCGCGAGATCGAGGACAAGAAGAAGGGTTACACGAACTAATTTGTCCCACGGGACTCCCTACGGCCGTAGGTCGGGCTTTAGCCCGACGCCGCGGCCAATGTCGGCCTGAAGGCCGACCTACAGGAAATAGCGGAGAAACACCAAATGGCAAAAAAGGAATATGCGTTCTACCCCGGCTGCTCATCGCAGCTGAAGGCCTCGGCCTCAAATTATCTGACCTCGGTGAACTCGATGTGCAAGACGCTGGACGTCAAGCTCACCGAGATCCCCGACTGGAACTGCTGCGGCGCTTCGATCGGCTATGCGGAAGGCGGAGAGCTGCCGCGCGTGGCCATCAATGCGCGCAACTTTGCCCTGGCCGAGACCCATCTGCCCGGCCAGGACATCGTCGCCACCTGTGCCGCCTGCTGGCTCGGCGCGCGGGAATCGAAGGAGCGGCTGGACAACAACAGCGTCTTGATGAGAGACACCAACGAGGCGCTCGCCGCGGCGGGTCTGCACTACAAGGCCGAAGTCAATATCCGTCACATGGTCGAGGTGCTGATAGAAGACTTCGGCTTCGACGAACTGAAGAAACCGGTGAAGAAATCCCTCGAAGGCGTGAAGTTCGCGGGCTATGTCGGCTGCCAGACCAACAGGCCCTTCGGCATTGACGGCGAATCCTTCGAGAACCCGAAGTATCTCGACAAGCTGGTCGAGACCTTAGGCGGCGAAGCGGTCGACAGCTACGATCAGAAAGTCACCTGCTGCGGCGGCGCCCTGGCCTTCTCCGAACCCGAGAAAAGCCAGAAGCAAATCCGCGACATCGTCGAGTCAGCCTACGACCACGGCGCCGAAATGATCGTCACGCCCTGCCCGCTGTGCCAGGCCAATGTGGAAGTTTATCAGTCCGAGATCAACAAGAAGCAGGGCACGAAGTTCAACATGCCGGTGCTCTATTATTCCCAACTCATGGCCGTGGCCTACGGCGGCAGCATGAAGGATGCGGGCCTCGACGGACAACTGATCCGCGCGGAGAAGCTCAACGCCATCACCCAGAAGTAAGCTGCTCCAGCCAGAAGATTGCCGCAACGAACAGGAACACGACGAACTCCAGCAGACTCACCCAGAGGATCATGCGCACGATGCGGCGTTGGCGCGGCGGCATGCCCAGCATGAAATGTCCGGTCCACCAGCGGTAACCGGGCAACCAGCAGTAGCGGTTCAGTCCTGAAATATGTCCACGAATCGCGGCGAGCCAGGGAACCAGACTGCGATCCACTTCCTTGAACCGCTCATCGCTTTGCTCATCGACCGGATGGTAACAATCGGTGATGGTCAGCGACGATCCGCCCTCAGCCGGTCCTATCCTGAACTCGGTTGTCGCCTTGAGGCCACTGTCATAGCTTAGGGTCAGGCCTTCGCAACCCGACTCGACGACTATCGTCACCTCGTAGCTGCAGCCGTTCGTTTCGTTCGATGCCCTGAACCTAAAACGGCGAGGCAGGTCTGCCTCTTCAAACCAGTCTGAGATGTCGAGATGGGGATTGAGGCGGAACAGCCGCTCTATATCCGACAAGAAGATGAGACTGTCTTGCGCTGGCAGCGGCATATCGGCTTTGGCCCAGGCGGCGTTTCCCGGCGCAGGCGGTTCCTCAGAGTTCGCTTCGCCCTCGGCGGTGGCACCGCCGGGCTTCATCTTCGACTGGCAATCAACAGCGGGCAGACGAGATCGCGCACCAAATGTTCCAGGTTCATGCGCGAGCGCAGACCCAACACAGCTTTCGCGCGGGGCGGGCCGATGACCACCAGATCAGCCTTTTCACCGACGGCGATGGCGACGACACATTCGGCGGGGTCGCCAAAACGCACCACCGCCTTGTAGCCCAGTCCCCGCTCGGCGCAGTTCGCCTCGACGACAGCGAGTTCGCGCTTCGCATCGTTCTCGAGAAGTTTCTCGACGTACTGCGCGAAGTCGTCGCGCGTCGAAGCATTATTAAGCCAGTCGTCACCTTGCATACCGGCCCACAGTTCAGGCACCACCAGGCAATGGACAATGGTGGTCTGGCCAGGACGAGCTACGTCATAGGCCAGTTGTTCGGCAAGTGCCGCGCCCTCGGTGCCGTGATGGCAGAGAAGCAGGACCGAGGGTGTCTGCATGAAGACTACTTGCCAATGATGAACAATACACCCAGTGCGATTGCCAGGGCGGCAATCAGCGCGCCGATGTCCTCTCTGCGATCGCTGAAAAAAATGGACAGGCTGGTGCCGCGTTCGAATTGTTTCTCTTCCATGATACCTCCGACCAAAAAACCGGAAGTCGCGCACCGCGCGACTGAACCAGTGTCACCCCTTTCCCCGGGAAAGGGGTTGGGGGATAGGTTGCTATCCTTCTCCCTAAACGAATTCGCGCACGAACAGCAGCACGACGATGAGAGAGCCGACGGCCTTCAGGGTGCCGACGATACCGCCGATGATCAGCGGCTTGCCGCCTGCCTGCTTCAGCGCCTTGACGGTGATCTGCATGCCCAGACCGGTCAAGCCGATGGCGAAAAGCCACGCAATCCAGTCACGGAAGGCGCTGATGATTTTCGAGGTGTGCCAGGCAACCTTGCTCGCCTTCTCGATAGAGCTCTTGGCCAGCGAATCGAGCCCGGAGATCTTGGCCACGCCCTTCAAAGTATTGTCCTGTTCGCGGCTGGTCAGCTTCCGGTTCGCGATGAGGTCCTTCAGAGCCTGCGTCTCGGCGGGATTGCGCATCTTCGTGATCTCCGCCTCGAGGGCGCGTGTCTCCTTGCCCTTGAGGAGTTGCTCCTCCTTTATCTGCTCGGAGCCGAAGTATTTTCCCTGATAATGGCCGGCCGGAGCGAACAGGCCCAGCGAGCTCAAGATGAACATGAGGAGGAAACCGATAACGAAGAGAGGGAACTTGGCGATCAGCACCTGCTTCAGGTCCACCTTCTCCGCCCCGACCTCGTGCTTGACGTACCAAGCGGCGAGCCAGACCACAATGATGGGCAGGAACAGCACGCGCGTGATGTTGAATATCTCCGCTACCTTCAGCGTTTCTATTCCCTGCGGGTCGAAGGCAAGCGCCGCGCCCGCCACCTGCGCCGAGTTGAGGATGCCGGTGCCGGCCCAGGCGCCGAATTGCACCGGCCCCATGCCGAGCAGATGGCCGATGGTCGGGAAAATGAACATGCAGCCCACGCCCCATACCAGAATGGTGCCGATGGTGTAGGCAATCTCGACCGCTCGCGCCTGCACCACCGGCGCCGCAGCCACTGCGGCCGAGACGCCGCAGACGCCGACGCCTGCGGCAAGAATCCCTGTCATCGAATTGCCCGTGTTCATGCGCCGTCCCATGAACAGCACCAGCCCGACCGAGCCGAGCACGAAGACACCGATCATGAGCACCGAGAGCCCGCCGAGTTGCGCCAGTTCGGCCGCGCTGTAGAGCACGCCGAGCAGAATCACGCCGGTCTTGAGGAAGAAGCGCGCAGTGCGAACGCCGTTGGCCGCCCAGTTCGGGATCTTGAAAACATTGACGATGACGATGCCGAGCACGATGCCCAGTACCACATAGTTGAGATTGAAAATGTGAGCGAAATCCCAGGACAGGATTCCGGCCTCCTGGACCGCCTTGCCCCAGTTGGCGAACACAGGATCTAAACCCCAGCGAACGGCGAAGGCAATGGCGACAATGAAAGCCATGCCGGGAGCGACTCCCAGATAATAGTCGAGGTTGCCCTCCTTAGGCGTCAGCACCAGAACAAGCAAGCCCAGTACGGTAAATATGCCGCCTATGATGTAGGAGAGTTGCGCCTGGCCGGCCTTCATTTTGTCGAAGCCCGAGGCTGGCATTTTCATGACTGGCGCAGGCTTGTTCTCGGCCGTCGCCATTTCCGTGGCCACGCGCAGTTCGGCGTCAAACTTCTCCTTGACCTTGAGGTGGTCTGACCAGGCGCTTTTCTGCAGCCAGACCTGCATGCCATCAATGCTGCCGGATGAATTCAGGAAACCCCAGGCAAGCAGAAATAGACCGATGATGAACAGTGCCGGCGACTTCTTCGAATAAATCATTGCTGACTCCTCCCCTTGCCGCTTATTTAAATTACATAAAGACAGCGCCGCAAAGCGGCGCAGGTGACATTATTCCGTCGGCAGCTTTCGCGCCTTCCAGTCGGGGAAGCCGTTGCGATACCAATGCACATTCTTGTAGCCGTTCTTGGCAAGAACGACAGCGGCCTTGTAGGATTTCCAGCAGGTGCCGGAATTGCAGAAGAGGACGATGTCCTTGTTCTTGTCGGCCAACTTGCCCATGTCGAACTTGTCCTGGCTCGCGTCAAATGCGGCGGCCTTGGCGCTTTTTTCGGGATCGTAGGGAACGGAAATCGCGCCCTTGATGGTGCCTTCGGCATATTCGCTGGCCTTGCGGGTGTCGACGATATGCGCCCCCTTTGCTTGCAAGTCCTGAACCGCCTTGGCCTCGACCAGTTTGACACCGGCGGGGGCGGCGGTCGGTGTTTCCTGCGCCAGGGCACCCGCGGACAGCAGGCCGAATCCTGCGATTGCGAACAGCAGGTGCTTGAGTGAATTCATCATTAAGCCTCCTTGAGTGCCGAGAAGGCGATAGGGATTTATCGCTTAGTTCAAAGTGTAATACTAATATTATTCGAAATGTCAAACCGCGTGGTGGCAAGCCCATGCTGGACAGATTTCCGATTCGCGCCCGACTGATCATCGCCGGCGGCCTTACCTTGGTCTTCTTCGTGCTACTCGCTGCGCTCACCCTCCATGAATGGCACCGATCGCCCGTCGTCTTCGGCGAAGTAAGTACAACTGGTGTGCGCCCCTTACTGGCCTCAACTCGCCAGGCGCCGGTAGATATCTGCGATCTTCAGCGGCAGCTTCCTCACGTCGTCCAACACCGTGAACCGCGCCGCCCCATACATGTGGGCAAGATAATCCGCGCCGTGGCTGTCTATGGTGATGCAATAGCTCCTCACCCCCTGTTCGCGCGCTTCCTGCAGTGCGCGGCGGGTATCCTCGATGCCGTAGTGGCCGCGGTACTCGTCGCCAAAATCGTCGGGACGCCCATCCGATAGCGTAATTAGCAACCTGTGACGGGCCGGCTGACGCAGCAGAAGAGCTGTCAGGTGGCGGATCGCGACACCCATGCGCGTGTAATCCTTGGCTTCGACCGCCGCGATGCGGGCCTTCACCGCTTCATCGTAGGCCTCGTCGAAGCGCTTGATGCGGTAGATATCGCTGCGCGTCCGGGTCCAGCCGGAGAAGCCGTAGATCGCGTAGGCATCCCCCAAGGATTCGATCGCCTCGCTCAACATCACCAGGGCTTCGCGCTCGGCCTCATTGACCCAGCCCTTGGTCGAGCCACTCATGTCGACCATGAACATCGCCGCCAAAGATCTTTGGTTGCGTACCCTCCGGCAGAAGAGGCGCGCGGTGGGCTCAAGACCGCCCCTGCGGTCGGCGATGGCATCGACCACGGCATCGAGATCCACCTCCTCGCCTTCGGGTTGACGGCCGAGCATGCGGTTCTCGCCGCGCAACATCTCGAAGCGCCTGCGTATCTGCTTGATCAGCGCACTATGGCGCTGCCTGACTGCGGCGACATAGGCCCGATCGCCCGGCTCCACCTCGGTCTCGAAGAGATGGCACCAGCCCTTGCGGTAGGCGCGGCGCCTGTAGTCCCATTCGTCGTAGCGGTAATCGGCTTGGCGATCACTGGCAAAGTCCTCTCCGCCGCCCTCACGCTCTGTCGGCTGCCAAGGGCCTGGACCGGCGGGGACCAGGCATTCCGGCGGCACCTCACCCAGATCCTGAACCAGAGACTGTGCCGCCGCCCTGGCCTCGGGCGGCAGGACCAGGGCCTCTCCTTCGAGGCTCAAGTAGGCACCCGCGTCTGTGGCCAATGACGGCAGGCTCTCATCGTGCTCACCGCTGCGACCGCTGCTGCCTTTCAAAGCGCTGATCGCGCGTTGCACCGTCTTCATGTCGCGCAAGATGCGGGCGGCGCGAATGCGCTGCGCAGCGGCCGGATCGAAGCGTACGGCATGCGCCAAGCGCGGCGCATCCTCGCCGCCGAGAAGACACAGTGGCAACAACTCCAGCGTGTCGGAAAGTGTGGCCTGCGGCCGGAAGAGCCTGGGAAGCAAGGGGAGCAAAGAGTCGGGCCAGGCGCCTCGGACGGCGGCAATCTCTGTGGCCAAGCCGGACAGTTCGAAGGCGATGCAGGCTTCCAGACGCACCGACTCCAATGCCGCAAACCAGATGAGCGCCCTCTCTTCTTCTGCCTTTCCCAGCCAGGGAGCCAAGGATGTTTCCAGATCGACAGACGCAGAGCCGAAACTGCCGAATCTGCTTTGCGCCCAGAGGATAGCAGCCTGCACCTTGTACAGCCTGCGGTTTGCCGCTGCATCAAAAAGCGAGTCCTGCTCTGGCGGCAGGAATATCGTCTCGCTATCCGTCCAGGCGCAGGTACCGACGGCGAGATTCAAGGGCCGGCCGGCAAGCCCCTGGATGAATCGCCCGAGCCGAGCTTCGATGTCGGTGAACTTCGCCACAGGTCTCGCGCCATTCCTGCCGGCACTGAAGCCCTCGATATCGCGCAGCAAGTCCATCGCCGCGCGGCCGCCATGCCTGTCGTAAGCATCGAGGCCGGCCAGCACCCAGGCGTCGAATCCGCCATCGTCGAGCAGCATGAAAGCCCTGGGCGCGAAGGTCGCAATCTGGTAGCCAATCTCGGCATAGGTCCCGGCCGCGACCGCGGCCCAGTGGAGAACCCGCTCCTGCTGCGAGCGGTTCAGCGCCTCAAGACCCAGTGCCAGCTTAGTCGCGGAGCGATGGGAGTGTGAGGCAAATAGCACCTCGTCGAGGCGCGTCTCGAGTTCGTCGCCGAAAAGTCTTCTATTAGCACCTGCTTTGCGGCGTAAGTCCTCTGGGTTGTCCGTTGGACTACTATAGGAGCCCTCAGGGCGGAACTGCCCGAAGAGGCAGCGGGCACTAAAAGACGGCGGCGACGAGGTCATCGAGGGTACCGTTCATGTCGGGGTCGTCGCAAAGCGCCCGCGCCACCGCGGCGGTGCAAGCCGCCTGCGGTTCTATGCCGGCGGCAATGAGCTGTGCGGCATGGACCAGCAATCGCGTGCTCGCGCCCTCGTCCAGGCCCGCCCCCTTGAGGTTGCGCGTGAGCTCGCCGAGTTTCACAAGACGCCTCGCCGTTTCAAAATCGACGCCTCCCTCCCGCCCGACGATGCCGGCCTCGACTGCAGCTTCTGGATAGTCGAAGTCCAGGGCGACGAAGCGCTGGCGCGTGCTCGGCTTGATCTCCTTCAGTACGCTCTGGTAACCGGGATTGTAGGAGACGACCAACATGAAGCTGTCGGGTGCGGCGACCATTTCGCCGCGCTTGTCCACGGCCAGCACCCGGCGCGCATCGGCGAGCGGATGGATGACCACGATGGTGTCCTTCCTCGCCTCGACGATCTCATCCAGATAGCAGATGGCCCCCGCGCGCACGGCAGCGGTCAGCGGGCCATCGACCCAGACCGTCTCGTTGCCGACGATCAGGTAGCGGCCGACGAGGTCGGCCGTGGTCAGGTCGTCATGGCAGGCCACGGTCACAAGCGGTCGTTTGAGGCGCCAAGCCATGTATTCGACGAAGCGCGTCTTGCCGCAGCCGGTCGGCCCCTTCAAAAGCACCGGCAAACGCCGCGCGTGACTGGCCTCGAACAGCGCGACCTCGTTGGCTATCGGCTGATAATAGGGCTCATCGACGGGTTGGCTGAGCTCAGGTGAAAGGTTCATTCCTGGTCGCCGTACATCTCGTTCTCATCACGCATCAAACGCTCTGCGGCTTCCCGCTCGAGCCGGCTGTGCTTTTCCGCTACACGACTGCGGCGTGCCGCAACAGACTCCTCGCGCATACTGATGCTCATCTCGCCGAACATCACCTGGCGCAGAAAACGGAAGCCGAACAGCATCAGCGTGCTATCGTCGGAGAGTATCTTCAACTGCTCCTCATCCGGCATTTGATAGACATCCTGGAAGCCTTCGCTGGCAACGAATTCGCGAAAGCGGTCCACGTCGTAACAGGTCATGAAAAAAAGCTGCAGGCTGCGCTTCGAAGGCTTGCCTATGGTCGGTCCCGAGGACTTCTTTTTCAGTATCAACTGGCGCCAGCCGCGCGCGAGTTCGTCGTATTCCGGCAAGCCCTGTTCCTCGCGGTATTGCTCTATGGTCAGGCTCTTCGGCTCCTGATGGCCCAGGCAATGCTCCTCCTTGACCAGGGCATAAGAGTCGCGGTCGACATTCTCGTCCTGCCGGCGCATCGACAGCAGGGCGACCGGATAGTAGCGGCAGGCGGTTGGCCTGTCCGCATAAACGCTGCAGCCATCCGGAGTCATGAACTGGCAGGCACTGCCGCCCGCCACGGGCCGCAGCTTGACGCCGGCAATGCTGTCCATCTCCATCTCGTAGGGCAGGGTGTACTTGTCGAGAAACTCTGTGGAGGTGATATCGAGATGTTCCTTGAGACGCAGGATATCGTAGGGGGTCAGCGAAATGTCGATATTGCTGCAGCAGACATTCCAGCAGGCTATGCCTTTCCTGCACTGGAATTGTATGGTCTTGCCACCGTCGAACATCTCCGGCATGACGGGGCTGCCGGGAAAGGGGGTGTCGTTCATCGCGGTCTCTTCCAAAATGAATCGGGCGCCCTCGCCGGGCGCCCGCTTATTACATCACAGTCGTCGGCCTGAAGGCCGACCTACGATTATTTTGTAGGTTGGGCTTTAGCCCGACGCCTCAGTGTGCCGCGCCTTTCACGAACAGCTTGGACTTGTCGACGAGATCCACATGCTTGCGCTTGAACACCGTCCACTTCTTGCTGTTCTTATCGTAGACCGAGTTCACGAAGCAGTGCCAGTTCTCCTCATCGACGAAATTCTTGTCGGTGCGGTAGTAGAAGCCCGGGTAACGGGACTCCTCGCGGAACTGGATATGCTTCATATGGGCTTCGGCGGTGATGATGCGGTGGTAGTTTTCCCAGGCGCGAAGCAACTCGTGCAGGTCCTTGGCGCGCATCTTGGCCGCATCCTCCTTGAGCATTTCCAGCTTCTCTTCGGCCACCGCCAACATCTTGTCGTTGGTGTTGTAATAGGTCGCGACACCGGCCACATACTCGTCCATGATTTTCTGCAAACGCATCTGCAGCATCTTGGGCGTGATGTAGTGGGGATTGACGTCGATCGCGGTCGTGTAGTCCTTGTGCTCGAGGAAGGTACGCACCGGCTTGTAGATTTCCTCCGCCAACTGCGCCGCGGAGGTATCCAGTTCCGGCTTGAAGTCCTTGTTGTCCAGAGCGAACTTGACCATGGCCTTGGCAGCCAGGCGGCCTTCGGCATGGGAGCCGGAGGAGAACTTGTGGCCGGAAGCGCCGACGCCGTCGCCGGCGGTGAACAATCCCTTGACCGTGGTCATGGAACGGTAGCCCCAGTTCCAGCCACGCGGCAGGTGAGCGGGCACGCCGTCGTAGTCGCCTTCTGCGGCGGTCGGAGCGCCCAGATCCTCGGGACCCGAAACCCATATGCCGCAACAACCGGAGTGGGAACCCAAGAGGTAGGGCTCGGTGGGCATCAGCTCGGACATTTTCTTCTCCGGCTCGATGTTCTCGCCGACCCAGATGCCGCACTGGCCGATGCACATATCGAGGAAGTCTTCCCAGGCTTCTGCCTCGAGATGCTTCACTTCCTTGGGCGTCAGGGTCTCGCGCAGCTTGGCCAGCGCCGTCACCGTGTCCATATAGATCGGACCGCGGCCGTCTTTCATCTCCTTCAGCATCAGGTGATTGCGCAGGCAGGAAGCCGGAACGGCGGCCTGGCCGTAGGGTGGGTAGTCGTCCAGCATGGCCTTGTTCTTGACCATGTAGTCTTCGCCGTAGGCATTGGTCGCCTTCGCCTTGAACAGCAGGAACCAGGCGCCCACCGGGCCGTAACCGTCCTTGAAGCGGGCCGGCACGAAGCGGTTTTCCATCATGGTCATCTCGGCGCCGGCTTCCGCCGCCATGGCGTAGGTGGAACCGGCATTCCATACCGGGTACCAGGCGCGGCCCGCGCCCTCGCCGACCGAACGCGGACGGAAGAGGTTCACGCAGCCGCCGGCGGCGAGCAGGACTGCCTTGGCCTTGTAGATGTGGATGGTGTTGTCGCGCACCGAGAAACCGACCGCACCAGCGATGCGCGAGGGGTCGTTCTTGTCATTGACCAGCTTGACGATGAAAATCCTCTCCTCGATGCGCGAGAGGCCGAGCGCCTTCTTGGCGGCCTCGGCGACGATCCACTTGTAGGACTCGCCGTTGATCATGATCTGCCATTTGCCAGAACGCACCGGCTTGCCGCCGTCCTTCAGCGTCGGGATGCCTTCGCGGATCGATTCGGCGCCATCGTGGCGAACGCCCTCGGCGTCGGTCTTCCAGATCGGCAGGCCCCATTCCTCGAAGAGATGCACCGAGTCGTCGACATTGCGGCCGAGGTCATAGGCCAGGTCGTCGCGGGTGATGCCCATCAGGTCGTTGGAGACCATGCGGGTGTAGTCGGCGGGATCCAGATCCGGACCGATGTAGGTGTTGATCGCGGAAAGACCTTGCGCTACGGCGCCGGAGCGGTCCATCGCGGCCTTGTCCACCAGTTTGATCTTGAGGTCGGTGCCGGTCTCGGCCTTGACGGCCTCCGCCCAGCGCATGAGTTCATAAGCGGCGCCACAGCAGGCCATGCCGCCGCCGATCAGGAGAATGTCGAGTTCTTCCTCAACGATCGCGGGATTGCCGAAAGTTCCTTGAGCCATTTCATTCACTCCAAAGTTCGTTAATCTTATTTGACGCGGATCAGCTCGGCCGGGTTGCCCGTGCGGAAGCCACCCATGACGGAGGTGGTAAAGAAGCCGGTCTTGGCGATGTCGGCCAGCTTCGGCATCGGCTTGCCGCCGAAGGGGTCTATCGAGCCTTCCGAAGTGGTGCGGGTCGGGAACTTGAAGCGCTTCAGGGTGCCGTTCCTGAACTTGATGGTCCACATGATGGAGTCGGAACCCCGCAGCGGCTGCACCGAACCACCCAAGGGCACGATGTCGGCGTAGTGGCGGACCTCGATGGCATTCTGCGGACAGATCTTGACGCAGGAATAGCACTCCCAGCACTGCTCGGGCTCCTGGTTGTAGGCCTTCATGGCATGACCGGTCGCCGACCCGTCCTTGTCCAGCATCATCAAATCATGCGGGCAGATATACATGCAGGCAGTCTTGTCCTGCCCCTTGCAACCGTCACATTTCTCGGTGCGTACAAAGGTTGGCATTGTTCATACTCCTCTTGTTATGAATTCAAAAAAAATCAGCGGGCGGAATGCCCGGTCAGCTTGACCTCGACCTTGTCTTCCTCGGCAAGTCCCGCGTAGTAGGCGCGCAGGACCTCCAGCACCTCGGGGCGGGAAAACTCGGCCGGTACTTCTGAACCTTCGGAGAGCATCTTGCGCAGCTTGGTGCCTGAGAGCAGCAGGCGGTGTTCGTCCCCGTGCGGGCAGGTGCGGGCCGAGGCCATGCCACCGCACTGGTAGCACCAGAAGGTCCAGTCTATCTTCAGCGCCTGGGTCTCCAGCGAGCCCTTGGGTATCTGGTCGAAGATATGGTGCGCATCAAACGGCCCATAGTAGCTGCCGACGCCGGCGTGATCGCGCCCGACAATCAGATGCGAGCAGCCGTAGTTCTGGCGGAACAAGGCATGGAGCAGAGCCTCACGTGGCCCGGCATAGCGCATGTCGAGCGGATAACCCGCCTGGACCACGGTCTTCTTCACGAAATAATTTTCGGTGAGCACGCCAATCGCGCGGGTGCGCACATCGGCAGGGATGTCGCCCGGCTTCAGATTGCCAAGCAGGGAATGTATCATCACGCCGTCGCAGATTTCTATCGCCACCTTGGCCAGATACTCGTGCGAGCGGTGCATCGGGTTCCTGGTCTGGAAGGCCGCGACCTTGCTCCAGCCGTAGGACTCGAACAGTGCCCGCGTCTCTTTGGGCGACATGAAGAGTTCGCCATAGGTCTGCGGGAAACCTCCCAATGAGAGCACCTTGAGCGAACCGGCGAGATTCACTTCGCCCTGCTCCATCACCATCTTGACGCCGGGATGCTCCGGATCGTTGGTCTTGAACACCATGGCGCACTCGTGCGCCTTGTCTATGGCGTACTTCTCGGTGAGCTTGAGCGTCGCGAGGATGCTGCCGTCGTCTGGATCGATCAGTGCGACATCATTGCCGATCTTGAGGTTTTCGGCGCTCGCGCTGTCAGTCGACAGGGTGATGGGAATGGGCCAGAACAGGCCGCTGGCAAGCTTCATGCCGTCGCACACGCTTGCCCAGTCGGCATGGGTCATGAAGCCTTCGAGCGGCGTGAAGCCGCCTTGCGCCAGCATGACGATGTCGCCCTTCTCGCGCGAGCTGACGGTGATCCTGGACAGGGTCTTGGCCCGCGCCAGTTCCGCTCTATGGGCCTCGCCCTCCAGCAGCAATGGTTTCAGACCCTCGCCGCCATGCGGATTAACCAGCGCCATGCTTTGTTTCCCCTCGATTCACTTAGGGGTGCAAGGCTAGCATTTCCGTGACCTGCGACTAATCCTATTTGTTTATTGGGAAATAAAGGCGGCGAATCAGAGGATCCGGTTTGTTGATTTAGTGCCCGTAGTTGTCCAGGGGACAACCCAGGGGACTTATGCCAGCGAACCAGGTACTAGATCAAAGTAGAGGTCTCTGGCTCAACCTCTGCTTGTTCTCCTTGGCCTCTTTGGCCTCCTGAGCCTGCCGCTGCTTGAGTTCGCGCAGTCTTGAATCCACCGTCGAATGTTCGTAGAAATCGCCATCGCCGGCTTTCTGTGCCAACTGCAGCTGTTCTATCGCCGCCAGCAACTGCCCCTGCAAGGCATAGACTTCCGACAGTGCGCGATGCTGCAGCAGACGCTTGCCCAGGGTAGCGTAGGTCTTGGCTTGCAGGCCATACATGCGCAAATCTGAAGGATAGATTTGCAGATCATCGACCGTGACGCGCAAGGCCTCCTGAGTCTGGCCGAGAGCCAGCAAGGCCTCAACCTGGGCATAGGCGAGCCCCCGCTCCTGGGGATAGCGCACCATTGCGAGCCTCAAGATTTTCAGGGCGCCTGCGGCGTCTTTCCGGCCCATGCACAACTCAGCCGCCAGCCCCTCCAGCATCGCTGAACTCACGTGTCTTCGCCGCAGCTCTTCCAGTTCCTGTTCTGCCCCTGCATAGTTCTTGGCGCGCCATTGGGCGATGGCCAGGCCATAGCGGGCGGCGATCTCATTGATGAACTTGTGGTCCCTCACCTGCGCTGCGAATTCGGCCACGGCATCGGCGGGCGTACCCTCGCTGGCCTGGATCTTGGCGCGCACCATGAGGAATTCCAGGGCGTCTGGCACCTGCTTGTAGGGCAGGTCCTGGATGCGGTTCTCTATGTCGGCGATGCGCTCCGTGGTGAGCGGATGCGTCAGCAGATAACTGGGTGCCTTGTTATCGTAGAGCCGGCTGCTTTTCTGCAGGCGAAGAAAGAAGCTCGCCATGGCGCGGACGTCGAAGCCGGAGCGTTCCAGGAGTTGCAGACCGACGCGGTCGGACTCGCGCTCGAAGTCGCGCGAATAGCTCAGTTGATGCTGGATTCCGGCGGCCTGGCCGGCCATCATCGCGCCCGCGGCGACGTCGGAATGGCTGCGCGCGGCCAGGATGGCCACCGCCAGGGAGAGCAGCATCGGCAGCTGTGACTGACTTTGCAAGCCCACCTGGCGAGCCAGGTGGCGCTGGGTCACGTGGGAGATTTCGTGCGCCAGCACCGAGGACAGTTCGGATTCTGACTGTGCCGCCAGGATCAGGCCGGTATGGACGCCGATATAGCCGCCAGGCATGGCGAAGGCATTGATCGTGGCATCCTTCAACAGGAAAAACTCGAAGCCCTGGCCAATTGCCGTACTCTGCGCCACGAGGCGGGAGCCGAGCCTGTTGAGATAGCCGCTGATCTCGGGATCTTCCATGAAGGAGGGCTCATGCAGGCGGATGTCGCGCATGATGGATTCGCCGATGCGCTTCTCCATCGCGGGCGTCAGATTGGCCTGGGACGCCTCGCCCAGATCGGGCAAACCATCCGCCATAGAGGCTGATGGCAGCAGGACCAGCAGTGGCAGCAAAAACGCCCATAGTTTGATTCGCATCTGCCTATGATAGCGGTTTCGGGTTATTGTTCCACTTCCCGCCCATTCGATTGAAGTCCCTGCCGGCAGCGAGTAAGCTTGGCATGCCCAGACCGGAACCGAATTCCACGTGAGCGCACATTCGCTTCTCCTGATCGAGGATAACCCCGATGATATCGAGCTCATCCTCGGCGTATTGACGAAGGTCGTGTCGCGCGACGATATCGCGGTCTGCAGTGACGGCGTCCTCGCCCTCGATTACCTTTTTTGCCGCGCCGCCCACGCCCAGCGCAACCCGCTGGAGCAGCCGCGTCTGGTGCTGCTGGATCTGACCCTGCCGCGCCTCTCGGGCTTCGAGGTGTTGCGCGAGATCCGTGCAGGCGCCAACACCCGGCTCGTGCCGGTCGTGGTGCTGTCGGCTTCGGCCGCACAAACAGATATTCATGCCGCTGCGAAATACGGCGCCAACAGCTTTGCAATCAAGCCCATGGAACTCTCCAGGTTGAGCACCAGCCTGGAACTCCTGGCGCGCTATTGGCTCGACCTCAACATCCCGCCGCCCTGCCGGCTCGACTGAAACGACCCCATGACTTCTTCACCCCGCACTTCCCCCTTGACCCACTTCGACGCCGCCGGCCAGGCGCATATGGTGGACGTCGGCGAAAAACACGAGACGCAGCGCATCGCCCGCGCCGCCGGCAGCATTTCCATGCGCCCGGAGACCCTGGCACTGATCAGGGAGGGCAGCGCCAAGAAAGGCGATGTGCTGGGTGTGGCCCGCATCGCTGCCATCCAGGGGGCAAAGCGAACTTCGGAACTGATCCCCTTGTGCCACCCCATTGCCCTGACCCGGGTCGGCGTCGAGTTTGCCATTGACGAAGCGAAGCACCGCGTCACCTGCCAGGCCACGGCCGAGACCGTCGGCCGCACAGGCGTCGAGATGGAGGCGCTCACAGCCGTCTCGGTCGCTCTTCTCACCATTTACGACATGTGCAAGGCTGCGGACCGGGGCATGGTGATCGACGGGATAAGTCTGCTGGAAAAGCAGGGCGGCAAGTCCGGTCACTGGATCGCGCCCTGAGTCGGCCGCAATGGATCTGATCCTCTGGCGTCACGCCGAGGCCGAGGAAGCCGGTGCGCTCATGCCCGATCTGGAACGGCGCCTCACCCCCCAGGGCGAGAAACAGGCGAAAGCCGTCGCGCGCTGGTTTGGCGATCACACGCCAAAGCATCTGACCATACTGGCGAGTCCGGCCCTGCGCACCGTGCAGACCGCGCAAGCGCTGGCGCAACACTTCGAGATCGATGAAAGCATCGGCCCGGGCGCCGAGACTGCCGACCTCATCGCTGCCGCAGGCTGGCCAGAGGGCAGTAGTAGCGTGCTCCTGGTCGGCCACCAGCCTGTCCTGGGGCGGCTCGCTGCACTCCTTCTCTCGGGCCATGAAGCCGACTGGACGATCAGGAAAGGCGCGCTGTGGTGGTTCTCCGGGCGCACGCGATCGGGCGAAAATCAGACCGTGCTGCGGGCGGTGATCGCTCCGGATCTGCTATAGAAAAAGGCACCAAGCGTGGCTTGGTGCCTTTTTCCGAGCGACTGCCGCAGCGAAGCTGCGGCAGGACTTTCATCAGCAGATGCGCGGCGTCACCGTCGTGCAAGTGCCCGTCACGGCCCAGGTTACAGCTGAAGAAACTGAGGTGGGCGTGAGAATGATCGTCTCACTGTTCAGCCCGCCCGTGGCATTAGCCGTCGCGGTAATGACGCCGGCGGCGGTGGTCAAGGTTACCAGCCTGCCTTGCGCAACAGCGATGTCGGGCGGAACGGCCCAGCCCTGGCCATTCGCGCCGCCAGCGCAGGTGGCAGGGGAGCCATTGTTGTGCTGCATGCAGTCTTCGACGCCCGTCTTGAAGGCGCCGGTCTGCGAGATCACGTCGCTGAAGGCCGCACGCCGCTGATACTGCTGGTACTGCGGCATTGCGATGGCGGCCAGGATGCCGATGATGGCCACGACTATCATCAGTTCTATCAGGGTAAAGCCCTTCTGCATTTTGTTCATTTCAATCTCCTCAGTGGTTGCTTGCATTCAGTCTCACATGACCGACGTGAGAACTTCAGCAAGTCGCATGCCATGGGTCAAATGGCGCTGATCGAGGGGATGGCGGGCGGATGAAGGCAAATGCGACAAAAATTATGGGCACAATGTGCCGTTTACCGTCACTTCGGCAACGCCGAGGCCTTCAGGAAGAAGGCCATCTTGACGCCGGCCAGCTCTATGACATCCTTGTCGCACAAGAGATGAGCCTGGGCATCGAGCGAACGGCCATTGACCACGGGATAGCGCTCGCCTTCGACATGGGTGATGAAGTAGCCTTGCGGCCGGCGCGCGATCACCGCCACCTGCACGCCGGGCTTGCCGAGTTTGGTCAGCGTCTTGGTCAGGTCAACTTCTTTGCCTGCGCTGGCGCCGGAGAGGAGCTGGATTTCGCCCAGAGGCAGGACCGCGGTCCCGCCCATGCCCGGGCTCACGGTCTGCCCGGCCGTCCTGCCAGCCTGCTCCTGTCCCGGCAGGATGGTGTCGCCAAAATCGGCCGCCGGCACTTCATTGAGGTATTTGATGCGGTACTTGCCAAGCTCGATCACATCGCCGTTCTGCAGGACATGCTTTTTGATCGACTGGCCATTGACGTAGGTGCCGTTGGTGCTGTTGAGATCCTCCAGGAAGGAATCATTGAGTATGGTCACGATCACCGCGTGCTCGCCGCTGATGGCGAGGTTGTCGATCTGGATGTCGTTATGCGGCTTGCGCCCGATGCTGGTCCGCTCCAGGGTGAGAGGAATCTCCTTGAGCACCAGGCCATCCATGCTGAGTATGAGCTTCGCCATGTCATTCTTCCCGTGATTGGGCCGTGATAAATACGCGGGGTCAGCCAAACCAGGCACGCAGCCATGCCAGCCAGCCACGCTGCGCCGGAATGCCGCCCTTGATGCGCACCAGGATCACCGATACATTGTCACGCCCGCCATTGTCGTTGGCCAGTTGCACCAACTTTGTCGCCGCCAGGTCGAGATCGGCAGAATGCAGCAGAACCACAGCGCCTATCTCCTCGTCCTCGACCATGTCGTTCAGGCCGTCGGAACAGAGCAGGTAAATGTCGCCTGCCAGGGCCTCATAGTCGCGTATCTCGGGCTCGACCGTCGCATCCACCCCCAGCGCCCGGGTCACCAGATTCCTGTTCTTGGAATGCCGCGCCGCTTCCTTAGTCAGCAGACCGCTATCAATCTGCTCCTGCAGCAGCGAGTGGTCGCGCGTGACCTGCAAGAACTCCTCGCCGCGCAGGCGATAGAGGCGAGAGTCGCCGATGTGCGCCACAGTCATGGCGTCGTCGTAGAACAATGCGACCACCAGCGTCGTCCCCATGCCGGCATACTGCGCCTGGCTCTGCGCAGCCTGATATACGGCGCCGTTGGCGCTGGCAATCTCCGTGGCCAGCACTTCATTCGCCTGTCGCCTGCCACCCTCCGGCGGGCGATGCGCGAGCGTGTCTTCAACACCTCTGCTGAGCAGGGTAGTGGCCATGCGACTGGCGACTTCGCCGGCATTGTATCCGCCCATGCCATCGGCGAGTATCGCCAGACCAAGATGAGGGTTGGCATAAACGGCATCCTCGTTGTGCGCGCGCACTTTCCCCGCATCGCTGTTAATGGCGGTCTCCAGCGCATATCCGGGATTCATGCGCGATCCGCCTTCATCAGACAATTATGCAAGTCGCATGCCATCTCGATCCCGGTAAGATAACGGGCCTCGACATTCTTGGCCAGGGCACGGTCTATGATCTTCCCCAGGCTCCGCGGCACTCCTGGCATCAAGGTACAAATGTCAGGGTGGGCCTCGTTGGCAATTCTGAACAGCAGTTGCGTCAACGAGTCGCCCGAAAAAGGCAGCTGACCGCAGACCAACTGATAAAGGGTGACGCCGAGCGAGAACAGATCCGAGCGGCCGTCGATCTTCTTGCCGGCAAGCTGCTCCGGCGACATATAACTCGGCGTGCCGAGCAGCATGCCCGTCTTGATCCCGTCGTTGATACGGGCAATGCCGAAATCGGTGACCGTGACCTTGTCTGAGCTCGCCTCGTACATGATATTGGCAGGCTTGATATCGCGATGCACCACAAGGTTCTCGTGGGCATAGGAGAGCGCCAGGGCGACGCGGGCGATGATGCTCACCACCTTTTCCAGCGGCAGCAGGTTGCCCGGCCGGGTGAAGCGAACGAGATCCTTGCCCTGCAAGAACTCCATGGCGATGTAGGCAAGATCGTCTTTGCCGCCGACAGCGAAAATGCTGACAATATCGGGATGCTTGAGCCGGCCTGCCGTTTCTGCCTCGCGGAAGAAGTTCTCCTTGACGTCGGCCAACTCATGTTCGTCAAAACCCCGCGCCAGAGCGAGGGTCTTGATCGCCACGACGCGGTTGATTTTCGCATCGCGTCCCAGATAGACCACGCCCATCGCCCCTTTGCCAAGCTCCTTCTCAAGCCGATAGCCGCCGAGCATGGGCTTCTCTCCCAGGCCGCCGTCGAGCATACGGGAGATGGCATTGATACGGTCCTGTGCCTGCATAGAGTTTGGTCCGACTGACTCGATTTCTGACTCGGCCGGAACAAACCCGGCGAAGAGTGACTGCTTATATTCTGTCATCATAGCAGTCAAGTTGCTCAGACGATGCGCTGGTCGTTCGCGCCCGCACTGCGCCATGCCAGCCATTTCCCGAGGACCATCACCAGCACTGCGCCGGCAGCGCCAAGCAAGGGTTCCATCCAGCGGATATCCTGCCCGAGCCAATCCCTGAGGACAAGGTCATTCACCGCCATCTCGCCGGCGATATAGCCGAGCAGGGCGCCGCCAAGGGTGACGACCACGGGAAACCGCCCCATCAGTTTCAGTACCAGCGCGCTGCCAAAGACGATCAGCGGAATGCTGATGCCCAAGCCCAGGATCAACAGCAAGGTATCTCCCTTGGCGGCTGCGGCGACGCCGATGACGTTGTCCAGGCTCATCACCAGATCGGCAATCACTATGGTCTTGATCGCGGCAAACAAGGTGTCCTTGCTGTCGAAGCCGGCCTCGCCGTCATCATCCGGCAAGAGCAACTGGATGCCGATCCAGATCAGCAAGACACTGCCTATCAGCTTGAGGTAGGGCAACTTGAGCAGTTCGATGGCGAAAAGCGTCAGGATCACCCGCATCACAATCGCCGCCGCACTGCCGAAGACTATGGCCTTCTTCTGCTGAAGAGGCGGCAGCGAGCGCGCCGCCAGCGCGATGACCACGGCATTGTCGCCGCTCAAGACGATATTGACGCCTATGATCTCAAGCAGGGAGAGCCAGAACTGGGGTTCGAATAAGACAACCATGAGTCATCGCCGGGATGGGGTCAGAAGGATTCTATCGAAATTCTCTGGCGCCTATGTGCGAAAAAAAACGCGCCGACCGACGGCGCGTTTTCCTGCTCCAACGGCAGGCTTAGGGTGAGAACACCCTGGCAATCAATTATTCTATCGTTGCTACGTAGGTCAGGCTTCAGCCCGACAACGGCTATTCCAGGCAGAGTCCAAAGATCATTCCCTTGTGAAGTCGGGCTGAAGCCCGACCTACCCGAAAACTCGCCTCAGAGCACTGACTGCAACAGCCGCCCCATGTTTGAAGGATCCTTGGTCACCTTGATACCACAGGCTTCCATCACGGCGAGTTTTTCCTGGGCGGTGCCCTTGCCGCCGGAGATGATGGCGCCGGCGTGGCCCATGCGCTTTCCTTCCGGAGCGGTGACGCCGGCGATGAAACCGACCACGGGCTTCCTCATGTTGGCCTTGACCCACTCGGCGGCGATTTCCTCGTCCGAGCCGCCGATCTCGCCGACCATGATGACGGCGTCGGTTTCCGGATCGTCGTTGAACATGCGCAACACGTCGATATGCTTCAAGCCATTGACCGGGTCGCCGCCGATGCCGACGCAGGACGACTGACCAAGCCCCAAGTCCTGCAACTGGCCGACGGCTTCGTAGGTCAAGGTGCCGGAACGGGAGACCACGCCGATGCGACCTTTCTTGTGGATATGGCCGGGCATGATGCCGATCTTGATCTCGTCCGGGGTGATGACGCCGGGGCAGTTGGGACCGACCAGAAGCGTCTTCTTGTTCTGCTTCCTCATGCGATCCTTGACTTCTATCATGTCGCGCACCGGGATGCCCTCGGTGATGCAAATGACGAGATCGAGATCGGCGTCGATCGCTTCCCATATCGCCGCGGCCGCGAAGGGCGGCGGCACGTAGATCACCGAGACAGTGACGCCCGCCTGCTTCTTGGCTTCCTTGACACTGCCATAGATGGGAATGCCGTCGAAATCCTCGCCGGCCTTCTTGGGGTTTACGCCGGCGACAAAGCAGTTCTTGCCGTTGGCGTATTCGACGCACATGCGGGTATGAAACTGGCCGGTCTTGCCGGTGATGCCTTGCGTAACGACGCGGGTATTTTTATTGATCAGGATGGACATTGAAATGGTCTCTCAGTGAACAGCGGCGACGATTTTCTCGGCGGCCTCGGCCATGGTGTCGGCGGAAATGATGGGCAGGCCCGACTCCTTGAGAATCTTCTTGCCCATATCGTCGTTGGTGCCTCTCATGCGCACGACCAGAGGCACCGAAAGGTGCACTTCCCTGGCTGCGGCAACGACGCCCGCGGCGATGGTGTCGCACTTCATGATGCCGCCGAAGATATTCACCATGATGCCCTTGACCCTGGGATTCTTGAGCATGATCTTGAAGGCTTCGGTCACCTTCTCGGTCGTGGCACCGCCGCCGACGTCGAGGAAGTTGGCTGGCTCGGCGCCAAACAGCTTGATGGTGTCCATGGTCGCCATCGCCAGACCGGCGCCGTTCACCAGGCAACCGATGTTGCCATCCAGGGAAATATAGGAAAGGTCGAACTTCGAGGCTTCTATTTCCGCCGCATCCTCCTCATCGAGATCGCGCATGGCGACGATGTCGGGGTGACGGAACAGGGCGTTGGAGTCAAAGTTGAGTTTGCAGTCGAGGGCGATGACATTGCCGTCGCCCGTGAGTATCAGCGGATTGATTTCAGCGAGGCTGGCATCGGTTTCCCAGAAGGCCTTGTACAGGCCTTGCAGGACGACCCTAGCCTTGGCGACCGAGGCGGCCGGTACGCCGATCTTCTGCGCAATATCATCGGCTTCCGAGTCCTTGAGACCTGTGGCCGGATCGATGAATATCTTGTGGATTTTCTCCGGCGTATGGGCGGCGACTTCCTCGATGTCCATCCCGCCTTCCGAGGAGGCCATCAGACAGACCACCTGGGTGCCGCGATCCACCACCATGCCGACATAGAGTTCCTTCTTGATGTCGGCGCCTTCCTCTACCAGCAGGCGACGAACCTTCTGGCCTTCCGGGCCGGTCTGGTGAGTCTTCAACTGCATGCCGAGGATCTGGCCGGCATACTGTTTGACTTCGTCGATGGACTTCGCAACCTTGACACCGCCGCCCTTGCCGCGACCGCCGGCATGGATCTGGGCCTTGACCACCCACACCTTGCCGCCGAGAGAGTTGGCTGCGGCCACCGCTTCATCCACTGAAAAGCAGGGCAAGCCACGCGGGGTGGTCACGCCGAACTTCCTCAGGATTTCCTTGCCTTGGTACTCATGGATTTTCATGCGTCTTCCTAGCTATTTGGACGATATAAGGTTGATTCGCGCCGGCATTACGCCTGTCTCGTGAGCGCCGGTAAGCTGCTGTTCTGCGGGTGGGGCGGCGGCGCGGTTAAACTGGTTTAGCCTTTGATAATAACATAGCGGCTTAGCCCTTCTTGATTTCCACCAGGGGCTTGATGTCTGGCAACTTGAGCCGCTGACGGTTGGGTTCTATCTCGGTCAGCGCCTCAGTCAACTGCATGGTGGTCAGGGAACGCAGTGCCAGGCTCTGGTAGGCCTTTGTCCCCTGTAACTTCCAGGCCAACTCCTGTTCGGTGAGTTTCCTCACCACCCGCCCAGGAACGCCGGTGACCAGGACGCCCGGCGGAATTTCCATGCCGGCCTTGATCAAGGCGGCTGCGCCGACAATCGCCGACTCGCCCACCACGGCGTAGTCCTGCACCACGGCATTCATGCCGACCATCGCATTCCGCCTCACGATGCAGCCATGCAGAATGGCGCCGTGGCCGATGTGGCCGTCCTCCTCGATGAGAGTGTCGGTGCCGGGAAAACCGTGCATGATGCAGCAGTCCTGGACATTGGCGCCGGCCTTGATGATCAACCGGCCCAGGTCGCCGCGCAAGGAGGCGCAGGGTCCGATATAGACCCCGGCGCCGACGACCACGTCACCGATCAACACCGCACTCGGATGGACGTAAGCATCGGGGTGAACGACGGGGGTGATGCCATCGATGGAATAGACTTTGACCATATTTTTCACAAGCGCCAAAAAAGGAAACTATTTTACTCCCTGCCATCGAGCGTCGCTGTCGCCGGGATTCTATGTTACGGTTCTGTTTTCCGCCTGTTACCCGATGTGAGCCTTCAATTGACGCCCCAGCAGACGCCCCAGCAAGTCGCAGAGCGCTGCGCCGCCATCATGTGGGCGGACGATCATGCCGCCCAGGGACTGGGCATGGAACTCAGCGAAGTCGGCGAGGGCACGGCCCGCGTGCGCATGGTCGTGCGCCAGGACATGGTTAATGGTCATGGCAGTTGCCACGGCGGCTTCATCTTTGCCCTGGGCGACTGCGCCTTCGCTTACGCCAGCAACAGCTTTAACCACCGCGCCGTGGCCTCTGGCGTCGATATCAGCTTCCTCGCCCCCGCCCATTTCGGCGATGTGCTCACGAGCCTGGCCAAAGTCCGCCACCAGGGAGGGCGCATGGGCGTCTATGACATCGAGGTGACCAACCAGGATGGCCGGTTGATCGCCTTGTTCCGCGGTCGTTCCACGCGCGTCAAAGGTCATTTTTTCGCTGCCGACGGGACACAAGCCAGAATATGAAGAGGAGACAGCCATGAGATTCGATCATCCGCAGGATAATGAACTCGATGCGATCGAAACCGCCAGTCGCGACGAGATCACCGCACTGCAAACCACACGCATGCGCTGGACGCTGGAGCATGCCTACGCCAATGTCCGGCATTACCGCGACAAGTTCGATGCGGCCGGCGTCCATCCAGACGACTTCAGGGAACTCACCGATATCGCCAAGTTTCCCTTCACCACCAAGCAGGACTTGCGCGACACCTATCCCTTCGGCATGTTCGCCGTGCCGCAGAAACGCATCTCGCGCATCCATGCCTCCTCCGGCACGACCGGCAAGCCGACGGTGGTCGGCTACACCAAGCGGGATATCGAGACCTGGGCCGACCTGATGGCGCGTTCCATCCGTGCCGCCGGCGGTCGCGCCGGCGACAAGGTGCATATCTCCTACGGCTATGGCCTGTTCACCGGCGGCCTTGGAGCCCACTATGGCGCAGAGCGCCTGGGCTGCATGGTCACCCCCTTCGGCGGCGGCCAGACTGAGAGGCAGGTGCAACTGATCAATGACTTTGCGCCCGACATCATCATGGTGACGCCCTCCTACATGCTGGCGATAGCCGACGAGTTCCAGCGCCAGGGACTCGATCCCGCCAGCAGTTCCCTGAAACTCGGCATCCACGGCGCCGAACCCTGGTCTGAAGCGATGCGCAGCGAGATCGAGCAGCGCTTCGAGATAGAGGCTGTCGATATCTACGGTCTGTCGGAAGTGATGGGACCGGGCGTGGCGTCGGAATGCGTCGAGAGCAAGGACGGCCCGGTGATCTGGGAAGATCATTTCTTCCCGGAAATCATCGATTCCATGAGCACGGCGGTCTTGCCCGACGGCGAGCAGGGAGAACTGGTATTCACCTCGCTCACCAAGGAGGCGCTGCCGATGATTCGCTACCGTACCCGCGACCTGACCCGCCTCTTGCCGCCGACTTCGCGCGCCATGCGCCGCATCGGGAAAATCACCGGCCGCTCCGACGACATGCTGATCATCCGCGGCGTCAATGTCTTCCCCTCGCAGATCGAGGAGATGGTCTTGAAGCAGCCCTGCCTCTCGCCACACTACCTGCTGGAAGTGACGCGCGCAGGCCATCTCGACGAACTCGCCGTGCTGGTGGAAATGAAACCGGAATTGTCAGACGCCATTGATTCCACCCGCCAGCAGTGCGCACAAGACCTGCAGCACCATATCAAGTCCTACATCGGCATCTCCACCAGCGTGCACATCGTGGCTAGCGGCAGCATAGAACGCTCGGCGGGCAAGGCCAAGCGGGTCATAGACAAGCGCCCGAGATAAAATGCAGACAAACGAATTGGCAAGCGAAGTTGCCACCGAATTGGCAACACTCGGCGGCGGCTGCTTCTGGTGTCTCGAGGCGGTTTTCAGCCGACTCCAGGGCGTGACCGAAGTGGTCTCAGGATATTGCGGCGGCCATGTGGCCAACCCGAGCTATGAGCAGATATGCGATGGCAATACCGGCCATGCCGAAGTCGTGGCCATTCGCTTCGAACGCGGCGTCATCGGCTACCGCGACCTGCTCGACATATTCTTCGCCATCCACGACCCGACCACCCCGAATCGCCAGGGCAATGACGTCGGCTCGCAGTATCGCTCGGTGATTTTCACCCATTCCGATGAACAACTTGCCGAGGCCGGCAAAGCGGTCGCCGGACTCGAAGCCGCGCACGCCTTTGCCGCCGCAATCGTCACCGAAATTATCCCGGTGCAGCGCTTCTGGCCGGCCGAGGATTATCATCAGGAATATTTTTCCAGGAACAGCCGGCAGCCTTACTGCAGGTTCGTGGTTGCGCCCAAGGTGGCCAAGCTGCGCGAGAAATTTGAAAGTCGCCTGAAGGCTTGATAAGCGACCGGCTTAGCTGCGGCCGCTCTTCATGGGTCCCTTGCGGAAGGTCTTGTGCCCCGATGGCGGCTTGTGCTCCGACTGCCGCATTGGCCCCGGGTTCTGCCGCTTAGGCGAGTTTCCGGGCGCTTTCCCTTGCTGCTGCTGCTGTTGATTGAACTTGCCTTGCTGCAGATTGATTTCTATCTCGATGATTTCGTCCCATTGCGCGTCGCTGCGCAAACGCTCAGGGACAGCCTGCAACTCGCGCAGCCGCACGCTTAATTCGCGTGGATTATTTTCCTGCGTTTTTTCCGGAGTTTTTTCCGGCGGCGTTTCTGGCGTTTCAGGCGTTTCAGGATCCATCTCAAGCTTCTCCATAAACCAGTCAGCGAAAAAGTGCAGCCGACCGCGTCGTCAAAGGTCAAAGTGTACCGTCCTCGGCCTGTTTTGGGAAATTTAATGGATGCGGCGGGGCTATACTCCCGCCGCTGTCACCCTCGCTGCCCACTTACAGACTCCCATGGCCCTAAAAGCAACCATTTTCAAAGCCGAACTGCAAATCGCCGACATGGACCGCAATTACTACCAGGATCATGCGCTCACCCTCGCCCGCCACCCTTCCGAGACAGACGAGCGCATGATGGTGCGACTGCTTGCTTTCGCCCTCCACGCCCATGAAGCGTTGGCTTTCGCCAATGGCTTGAGCACCAGTGACGAGCCCGATCTTTGGCAGAAGGACTTGACCGGCGCCATAGAACTCTGGATAGACGTCGGCCTGCCCGAGGAGAAGGAGGTCCGCAAGGCCTGCGGTCGCGCAAGCCAAGTGTGCGTCTACAGCTATGGCGGTCGCGTCGCCGATATGTGGTGGGAGCAGTGCCGCGGCAAACTCGAGAAGTCGAGGAATCTGAGAGTGTTCGCCGTGTCTGCCGAGTCCAGCAAGGCCCTGGCCAAGCTGGCGCAGCGCAGCATGCAGCTAAATTGCATGATTCAGGATGGCGAAATCTGGCTTGGCGACAAGAACGAGAGAGTGCTGGTGGAGGTGACGCTCAGAACGGCCTAGCACCTGCTGCGCAAGTGTCCCGGGTTGTCCTGCGCGGACAACCACAGGCCCTAGTCATAGCGGCCGCAGCAAAACAATCACCAGCGCCAGCCAGCCGGCCAATGACGCCAGGAGATGGGGATCGGAGAGCAGTTGCTGCGCCGGGTCGCCGCCGCCGCCTCGCCGATGCAGCAGGAACAGATAGCGGAACATGCCGTAGAGCACGAAGGGAACCGTATAGATCAACGCCGTCGTGCCGTGCAGCGCCACCGTCTCCGGACTGACCGTGTACAGGCTGTAGGAAACGATGGTGCCGGCCATGGCGACAGTCATCATCTGGTCGAGCAGGGAGGCGGAGTAATGCTCCAGCACGCGTCTATGGCCAGCACCCTCCCCCGCCAGGGCATTGAGTTCGGCGCGGCGCTTGGCGAAGCCCAGGAACAGCGTCAGCATCAACCCGCACAGCAACAGCCATTGCGATGGCGCGATGGAAATTCCCAATGTCCCGACGAGTATGCGCAGCATGAAGCCCGCTGCGATCAGGAAGACATCGAGCACCACGACATGCTTGAGACCCAGCGTATAGGCGACATTGAGCGCGACATAGGCGAAGAACAGCCAGGGCGCACTGCTCTTGCTCAACCACACCAGGGCAAAGCCGCCGGCTAAGCAGGCCACCAGAAGGGTCAGAGCAGTCGGCACCGCGACGCTGCCTGCAGCCAGGGGGCGATGCCGCTTCGCCGGATGGCGCCTGTCCTGCTCGCGGTCGAAGAAGTCGTTCATGACATAGACGCCCGAGGACAGCAGGCAGAAAGCAGCGAAGGAAAACAGCGCGGCCTGAAGCCTGGCCGGATCGCCCCAGGCGTGGCCGAACAGCAGGCCGACGAAGACGAAGCCGTTCTTCAGCCACTGCTGCGGGCGCAGCAGGCGTATCAATGGATGAGTCATCGCTGACAGGTCTCCCCGGGGAAATAGCGCTCGCAAAAGTAGCAGCCCTGCTGCGGCAGCCAGGAAGGAATTCTGTAATATTTTGCGCGCACACTGGCGAGCACGCTATCGCGATAGCGGGTGTAATCGAAGCCGCGTCCCAGCACGATGGTGAAATTGACGCCGCGCACCTGCACCTCGCGTGTCTCGACCGCGCGGAAATAGCGGGCATACTCGCCCGGAGAGGGCGCGGTCTTTCTCAGCACCAGGATGTTCCTGCCATCGAGGGCGCGAAAGTCGGTGAGTATGTCGTCGTGGCGGGCGTGGCTGGAGGCTTCGCCGAACACCAGGAAATAGCGTCTGGCCTGATAGCCCAGGGTGACTGCATTGGAATAGCCGTCGCTGGCGAAGACATAATCCCTTTCGAAGGGCTTCAAGCTGTCGATGAGTGTTTGCGCCTCGAAAGTCAGGACGATGCCGTCATAGAGCCGGCTCTTCTGCCAGAGTTCCAGCGGCAACTGGGATGTCACCCCAATGACCAGGACATGCAGGGCGGCAAAGCCCGCGAAAAACCTGACCAGGCGCCGCATGGCGCCAGCCTCGACGAGATAAGCCACAAGCATGAAGCAAAACGGCAGGAAGGAGAGCGGCCAGTGCAGACCGATCTGCTTCATCAGGGAGAGTGCGGCAAACAGCACCAGGGGAGAAACCGCTATCAGGATCAGGGCACGGGGTCCGGCCTCGCGCCAGCGCATTGCAAGTTCACTGCGGCATTTCACGAGTTGCCAGATCACCGGCGGCGTCAGAAGATACAACAGCATCACGCCATAGAGCAGGGGGTTCTTCCACGACCAGCCGGCATCGGCATTGCGGTTGTAGACATTGAACATGATGTTGGACCAGCAGTGGCCCCAGTTCCACCAGGCCATTAATAGCACTGCCGGCACCACCGCTGCGTAGCAGAGCAATAGACCCAGCCATTTCTTGCGGCTGGGCGAATAAAGCGCATGGAGCAGATAGGCTACGCCCAGCAGAACGGCGAAATACTTGGAGAGCACCGCGCCTGAAAGAAGAACTCCGGAGAGCAGATAGAAGCGGGCGTCGTCGCTCTTTGCGGCACGCAGAAACGCCAGGGCCGAGAAGAAGGAAAAATAGATCAGTGGCGTATCGGTGGTGATGAACACGTTCCACACATCCGCAGGCGCCAGAAGCACCAAGGTCGCCGCACCCCAGGCAAGACTGTTGCCGCGCAAGGCTCTCGCCACTGCGAGGGAGAGAACGCCTGGCAGCAATAGCGCAGGCAGGCGCAGCCACCATGCCGCATCGGACACGCGAAGCAGTGCGGCAAGCCACCATCCGACCATGGGCGGATGATCGTAGAAACCCCAATCCGGGATCCTCCCCCACCAGATGAAATAGGCTTCGTCGCCGGTGATGGGCATGGCATGAGCCAGCCAGAAGCGGAATGTCAGCGTTGCCGCGAGCAGGGCAAAGAAGACGCTGCGCGTCATGAAAGACGACTACTTCTCTGCCAGCGCCAGGCGACGCCGCTGCACCGCATCGGCGAGAATGTCCAGCACCGTCAGGCTGTCCTCCCAGCCCAGGCAGGGATCCGTGATGGAAACGCCGTACTCGAGGGGCTTGCCCGGCAGGAGATCCTGGCGCCCAGGCTTGAGATGGGATTCCACCATGATGCCGAAGATGCGATCGTCGCCGGCAGCGATCTGGGCGCCGACATCGCGCGCGACCTCGACCTGGAACTGGTACTGCTTGCGGCAGTTGGCATGCGAGCAATCAATCATCACGCGCGCAGCCAGGCCAGAGGCGCCCAGTTCCTTGCAGGCAGCCTCGACGCTGGCGGCATCGTAGTTTGGCGCCTTGCCGCCGCGCAGGATGACATGGCAGTCCTCGTTGCCGTTGGTGGAAACGATGGCGGAGTGCCCGGCCTTGGTCACCGAGAGGAAATGGTGGGGGCTGGCAGCGGCGCGGATCGCATCCACGGCAATTTTCACATTGCCGTCCGTGCCGTTCTTGAAGCCGACAGGGCAGGAAAGCCCTGAAGCCAGTTCCCGGTGCACCTGCGACTCGGTGGTGCGCGCGCCTATCGCCCCCCAACTGATGAGGTCGGCGGTATATTGCGGCGTGATGGTATCGAGGAACTCGGTCGCGCAGGGCAGGCCCAATTCACTGATTTCGAATAGCAGCTGGCGCGACAGGCGCAGCCCCTCGTTGATGCGGAAACTGCCGTCAAGCTTGGGGTCGTTGATCAGCCCCTTCCACCCCACCGTGGTGCGCGGCTTCTCGAAATACACCCGCATCAGGATCAGGAGATCGATGTCGAAGCGCCCGCGCTCAGCGAGCAGTTTCCGTGCGAATTCGAGGGCGGCATCGTGGTCGTGGATGGAACAGGGGCCGATGATCACCAGAAGCCTGTCGTCTGCACCATGCAGGATGCGGTGTATCGCCTGGCGCGCGGCATAGGTGGTGTTGGCGCCGGCCTCGGACGCAGGAAATTCGCGCAGGATGTGCGATGGAGGGGCGAGCTCCTTGATTTCCTTGATGCGGACATCATCGACTATGGGCTTCATAAACTTATTTACGCAAGGCGGGGAAAAGCGGCGATTCTACCGCAGCATCACTTCCGCCGCCCGGCCTGGGCCGCTTTCACACTTCGCCAGACCCCGGCGCATTCGAGAACGCGGCCGCAGCTCCTTGCCTCGTAGCCCGGTTCCGAGCCGAGCGTCCGGTGCCAGGCAGGCGCTTTGAGGATGGCTTGCAGAACATTCATCGCCGGGGCAGGCAAGGCGTCACGCCGCACCGCCAGGTAGTAGTCCTCGCGCACGAGCGGAATGAAGTCGAGGCCGAAGCGGTGCGCCGCCGCAAAGACGCCCATCCCGGCATCGGCAGCGCCGCTGGCGATGGTCGCCGCCACCGCGGCATGGGTGAACTCCTCTGTTTCGTAACCGGCGATATCCTGCGGCCTCATGTCATTTCCCGCCAGCAGCAGGTCGAGCAACAATCGCGTGCCCGATCCGGCCTGGCGGTTCACGAAGCGCAGGCCGGGGCGATTCAGGTCGCGCAGGCTTTTCAGCTTCTTTGGATTGCCATCCGCCACCATGAGCCCCTGGGCACGCTGTGCGAAGCTTATCAGGACATGGGCGCGAGCATCGAGGAAGGGGCGGTAGATGTTCCACACCCCTTCACCCAGTTCCCCCTCCGGACAGTGGAAGCCGGCAAGATCGCAGCGGCCTGCGGCAAACGAAGCCAGAGACTCGCTGCTGCCGAGAACATGAAGTTCCAGCACCACCCCCTTTTCCCGCAAGAGCTCGGGCAGGCGGGCAAGCATGGGATCGTGGCTGGCATGCAGGATCAACTGCATCGATTCCCTGGCCATGAAGGGCGCCAGCTCGCGCCTCACCTCCTCCGCCGCAGCGGCAAGCTGCGCGGCGAAGCGGCTTTTCAGCCGCGCGTCCAGGCCCACCAGGCGCAAGCCCAGAGGCGCAAGACTGGAGCCGCGGCCGCGCGCCATATCGACCAGGGGCTGGCGCAGGCGCTCTTCCCAGGTGCGCACCAGCCCCCAGGCATGGCGGTAGGAAAAGCCGCAGGCGCGCGCCGCCTGGGCAACGCTCCCCGTTTCGGCGATTCCGGAGAGTATGGCGAGCAATGTCCCCTCCTCGTTGCTTCGTTTCTCGTCCTGCGCCTGCCAGTTCCAGACGAGGTTGGGCAATAATGAATATTTGTTCATATATGTGGCTATCGGGAATCAGGCTATATTCTGTGGGTGAAGGGATTGCCAGCAGTATAATCGACGGCATTATGCTAAATATTACATATATAGATAACAACTGGCAAACAGGCTCGCGGATCAGTTCATGGATACGTTGAGCGCTGCGCTGGATCTCGTCGCCTCCGGGGACGCAAAGCTCGTCTCCATCGTTCTATTGAGCCTCACGGTCAGCCTCTCCGCTGTCATCGTCGCAGCCCTGTTCGCTTTGCCGCTGGGCGCGCTCCTGGCCGTCGGGCGCTTTCCCGGTCGCAGTATCCTGACCGTCATCATCAACGGCTTCATGGGCCTGCCGGCGGTAGTGGTCGGCCTCATGGTCTATCTGCTGCTCTCCCGCGCCGGGCCATTGGGCCCGTTCGGCTTACTGTTCACGCCGACGGCGATGGTTTTTGCCCAGGCTATTCTGGTGGCGCCGCTGTTGGCGGCGCTCACCCGGCAGACGGTCGACGATGCCTGGCGCGAATACCAGGAACAACTCGCCTCCCTCGGCGCGGGCGCGGCACAGGCGACGGCGACATTGCTCTGGGACACGCGCTTTTCCCTGTTCACCGTTCTGCTCGCCGGCTTCGGCCGCGCCATCGCGGAAGTCGGCGCGGTGATGATAGTCGGCGGCAATATCGACGGCGTCACCCGCGTCATGACCACTACCATCGCCCTGGAAACCAGCAAGGGCGACCTGCCGCTGGCGCTGGCGCTTGGCCTGATCCTGGTCACGCTGGTGCTAAGCCTCAATGCGCTGGCCTTCGCCACGCGCGCTTGGGCACAACGAAAATTCGGCTGATGGAAGAGATCTTCCCTCTCGTTCTCTCCAACGTCGGCTTCGCCCCAGAAGGCGTGGCGCTGCTCGAGAACATCAATCTCAGAATAGACAGGGGCGAGCGCACCGTGATTCTCGGCGACAACGGTGCCGGCAAAAGCCTCTTGATGCGGCTGATGCACGGGATGATTCAGCCCACTTCCGGCAGCATTGAATGGGCCGGCAGCAGGGAGAGGCCTGCCGCCCAATCCCTGGTGTTCCAGCATCCCGTGATGCTGCGCCGCTCTGCTCTGGCCAATGTCGCCTACGGCCTGGCGCTGGCCGGCGTGCCGCGCAGTGAGCGCATGGATAGGGCGAACGCGGCACTTTCCTGGGTGGGCCTGGAACACCTGGCCGCGCGCCCGGCGCGCATGCTCTCCGGCGGCGAGCGCCAGCGCGTCGCCCTGGCGCGCGCCTGGGCACTTGAACCGCGCCTCCTGTTCCTGGATGAACCGACCGCCAGTCTCGATCCGGCGGCGACGCGAGAAGTCGAGCGCATCGTCAGCGCCATTCACAAGGCCGGCACCAGCATCGTCATGAACACCCACAACCTCGGTCAGGCGCGTCGCCTGGCAGAAGAGATCATATTCCTCCATCGCGGCCGCATCGCCGAACGCACGAGCGCAGACCTGTTCTTCCGCCAACCGCAATCTGCCGCGGCCGAATCTTTCCTCAAAGGAGAATTGCCATGATGAAACACTTGCGAACCGCCCTGCTTGCCTCATTCTCCTTGATTCTCTTTGGTGCCGCGCAGGCCGCCGAGAGCTTCATCACCGTCGCCTCGACCACTTCGACCGAACAGTCGGGACTCTTTGGCTACCTGCTGCCGGCCTTCGAGAAACAAAGCGGCATCGCGGTGCGTGTCGTTGCCCTCGGTACCGGCCAGGCGCTGGATGTGGCGCGACGCGGCGACGCCGACGTGGTGTTCGTCCATGATCCCGTCGCCGAGCAGAAGTTCCTCGATGAAGGCCATGGCGTGGAGCGCCAGGAAGTGATGTACAACGACTTCGTGCTGATCGGGCCCTTGGACGACCCGGCGCATGTCGGCGGCAAAGACATCCTCCTGGCCTTGAGGAAGATTGCGGCAGACAAGGCGGCCTTCGTCTCGCGCGGCGACAGGAGCGGCACCCACGCCGCCGAACTGCGCCTGTGGACTGTCGCCGGCATAGACATCGAGCGGGTAAAGGGCTCCTGGTACCGCGACACCGGCTCAGGCATGGGCCCCGCGCTCAATACCGCGGCAGCGATGAACGCCTATTTGATCAGCGACCGCGGCACCTGGCTCAACTTCAAGAACCGGCAGAACTTGGGGCTGCTGGTTGCCGGCGACAGTCAGTTGTTCAATCAGTACGGGGTCATGCTGGTCAATCCGGCCCGGCATGCCAGCGTGAAGCGCGAGGCTGGACAAAAATTCATAGCCTGGCTGGTGTCTCGCGCCGGCCAGAATGTCATTGCCGAGTACAAGATAGGGGGCGAGCAGTTGTTCTTTCCGAATGCCAAGAAATAACCGTTAACGAATGTCTGAATAAGTCCGCCATCGCTAGGCCCAAAGGGGCGTGGCGATCTTGGCTTGCTTCGCTTCCGTCACTGTGACTCAGCCTTTCCTTAATGGTAGCGTCGATTAACTGTCTCGGCGATGCAGACCGGCTTCTCGCTTCCCTCCCTTTCCAGGGTCACCTGCCAGACGAACTGAAAGCCGCCATCGGCCAAGGCTTCGCAAGACTTCAATTTGAAGCGCCCGCGCAAGCGGCTGCCGACGGGAACGGGAGCGGTGAAGCGCACCTTGTTCACGCCGTAATTGACGCTGACGCCGGTGCTAAGAACGGTGAATGCCTGGCGCGTCAGGAAAGGAATCAGGGACAAGGTGAGGTAACCGTGGGCAATGGTCTTGCCGTAAGGTCCTGCAGCGGCCTTCTCAGGATCCACATGTATCCATTGATGGTCCCCTGTCGCCTCGGCGAACAGATCGATGCGGCGCTGGTCGATGGTCAGCCAGTCGCTCACCCCGACCTCTACGCCGACGGCACCCTGCATTTCTTCAAGAGAAGCGAACTCACGCATGATTGGGTCCTGGAAAATTCAGCCGGTGCCGCCGACGGTCAGGCCTTCGATTTTCAGCGTCGGCTGGCCAACGCCGACAGGCACGCTCTGGCCTTCCTTGCCGCAAGTGCCCACGCCGGGATCGAGAGCCATGTCGTTGCCTATCATGACCACCCGTTGCAGCACGTCGGGACCGTTGCCGATCAGGGTCGCTCCCTTGACCGGCGTGGTGATTTTCCCGTTCTCGATCAGATAGGCTTCTGCCGCCGAGAAGACGAACTTGCCGCTGGTGATGTCCACCTGGCCGCCGCCGAAATTTGCGGCATAGAGCCCCTTCTTCACCGAAGCAATGATCTCCTGAGGATCGCGCCCGCCGTTCAGCATATAGGTATTGGTCATGCGCGGCAGGGGCAGATGGGCGAAGGACTCGCGGCGGCCGTTGCCGGTGGGTGAGACGCCCATCAGGCGGGCGTTGAGGGAATCCTGAAGATAGCCCACAAGTATGCCGTCCTCGATCAGCACCGTGCGCTTGGTCTGGTTGCCCTCGTCATCCACAGACAGGGAACCGCGCCGGTCGGGAATGGTGCCGTCATCGACGACGGTCACGCCCTTGGCAGCGACACGCTCGCCCATGCGCCCGGCAAAGGCCGAACTGCCCTTGCGGTTGAAGTCTCCTTCGAGTCCGTGGCCGATCGCCTCGTGCAGCAGGATGCCGGGCCAGCCCGAACCCAGCACCACGGTCATGGTGCCAGCCGGCGCCGGCTTGGCGGCGAGATTGACCCGGGCCTGATGGACGGCCTTCTGGGCATAATCCTGCAGCTGGGCATCCGAGAAATAAGCATAGTCGAAGCGCCCGCCACCGCCGGCCGAGCCCTGCTCGCGACGGCCATTGTCCTCCATGATGACGCTGACAGAGACGCGCACCAGCGGCCGCACATCGGCCACCAACTGGCCGTCGCTGCGCGCCACCAGCACCACCTCCCAGGTCCCGGCGAGGCTGGCCATGACCTCGACGACATGATTGTCCTCGGCGCGGGCGAAGCCCTCGAGCCTCTCCAGCAGCTTAACCTTCTCTGCGTCGGCCAGAGAGGCGATGGGGTCTGCCGCGGCATAAAGCGCCGTCACCTTGCCATGCCTTTGCATCGGCGCCAGCCCACTGCCGCCCTGGGCGGCGATGGCGCGCGTCGCCTGTGACGCACCGATGAGCGCCGGCAGGCTGATCTCGTCGGAATAGGCGAAGGCAGTCTTGTCGCCGCTGATGGCGCGCACGCCGACACCCTGTTCGATGTTGAAGCTTCCCGACTTGACGATGCCCTCCTCCAGGCTCCAGCCCTCGGAACGTGCGTACTGGAAGTAGAGGTCGGCATAGTCTACGTTATGGCCGAACAGGTTGCCGAAGACGCTGTCTATGGCAGAGGTCGTCAGATTGTAGGGCGCGAGAAGGCATTGCTCGGCGGTGAGGTAGGCAGATTCAAATGCAGATTGCTGATCAATCATGGGGTCACCAAAAGTCAAATTCGGTCAAATTCGGTCAAATTCAGTCAAAGTCGCTTGTGTAACAGTGCCGGCAGGCTGGAACGCACTTCGCTGATGCGTTCTAAATCGAGTTCTGCGGCGGCAACGCCGTTGCCCTTGTCCAGGCGAGCGAGCACTTTGCCCCAGGGATCCACGACCATGCTGTTGCCATAGGTCATGCGCCCGTTCGGATGCCGCCCACCCTGGGCGGGAGCCAGCACATAGCACTGGTTCTCGACGGCGCGCGCGCGCAACAGCAATTCCCAGTGGGGACGGCCGGTGGTCTCGGTGAAGGCGGAGGGTATCACCAGAAGATCGATCTCGCCCAGCGCCCTGAAGAGTTCCGGGAAACGCAGATCGTAGCAGATGGCCAGGCCGATGCGGCCGAAAGGCGAGTCGAAGCTGACCACTTCATGCCCAGGTTCGATGGAGAGAGTCTCGTCGTAACTTTCCGTTCCGCGTTTGAAACTGAACAGATGGATCTTGTCGTAGCGCGCCACGCGCCGGCCGCCATCGTCATAGACGAAGCAGGTATTGCGCAGCTTTGCGGCATCATCGGCCACCAGCGGCAGGGAGCCGCCCACCAGCCAGATGCCATGCTTCCTCGCGGTCCCGCTCAGGAATTCCTGGATCGGCCCGCCGTCATCCTGCTCGCGCGCGGCAAGGCGCGCGGCATCACTCGCGCCTATCAACGGGAAATATTCCGGCAGCGCCACCAGCTTTGCGCCTGCAGTTGCAGCCTCTCCTATCAGTCGCGCCGCCTCCGTCAGGTTGGCAGACACATCCGGACCTGAGATCATCTGCACGGCGGCTATTTTTGTTTTACTCACTGGCAGGCCTTCCCGGGTCCTGGACCTGCGGCGCGGAGAGCTTGTCCACCTTGGGGTCTGTCCAAGTGCCGGTCACCGCATACTCGTACGCGAAGGCTTGGTCGAGCGGATCGCGCAGCAGCTTCTGCACCAGGTAGGCGATCGCGCCTGCCGCAGGATGGGCCATCAGGATGGCGCCGACAGAAAGCGACTCGCCTATCGCCGGCTGCACCCTCACCTTGAGATTCTGGGTCTCCTGCGGCAGATTCACGCTGCCGCTCATCAGGATTTTTGCCGCCGGTCCCTGAATCCTCAGGTCCTTGGACTCCATCACGCCGTGGCTAAGGTTGAACTGCCCGGCGATGGTGTCGAAGGCGAAGCCCTCGCTGAAAACATCGCGGAAGTCGAGGGTGATCCGGCGCGGCAAGGATTGCAGACTGAGAATGCCAAGCAGCCTGCCGGCGCCGGGTTCGAGTTTGTTGAACTGGCCGCCTGAGGCAAGAATGGACAGCGCGCCGTCAAGGGAGGGATAGTCGATGGCAAACGGCGTTCCGTTCCAGGACAGGCTTCCCTCCAGCGTGGCCTGTCCACGCCTGACCGCATTAGGATAGCCCAGACGGGTCAACAACTTCTCAATGCTCTTGGCGGTCAGGGTGAATTGCATCCGGGTATCGGCAAGGGTGGGGCTCGGCTGCCACTTTCCGGTGCCGCTAAGCTTGCCGTCTTCGTTGTCGATGTCGAGTTTGGCCTCCCATACGCCCTTGATGTTGTCGGCGCTGACCTTGAGCACGCCGAAGGGCTTGCCGCGCAGCAGGAACTGCTCGACCTCGATATCCAGACCCGGCAACTCTCCCGGCGCGCTGGCGACGGCGGTGGCCTTTGCCGTATCGTTCAAGGCAAACTGTTTGAGGTGACCGAACAGCCGACCTGCGCCCTGACCGCGCCAGTCGAGGTCGCCGGACAATTCGCGGCTCTTGACCTGGGCATGCCAGCCGCCCTCCTTGGGGCTGGCCATGACGCCGAGATCATGGAAGCTGTGGCCATAGACCGTCAGTTCGCCGGCCTTGAGACCTATCGCCGTCAGCGGCAAGGCATCGCCATCGCCCCCCCTGATGAACTGTCCGCGCCAGAAATCGGCATCGATCTTCTGCAGGTTGACTTCAAGAGTCAGCCCCTTTTCCGGCAGCACCAGCGGCGCGCCGATACTGACTGCGCCGCGCTCCAGCAGCGGCTTTTCATTCTCGAAGCGGCGCAGCAGGCGGGCGGCGAGAATATTGCCCAGGGCGAGATCGATCTGATCGCGCGGCGAGGGTGGCGTGGGAGGAGGGGCCGCCCTCTGTCCCACATTCCTGCGCGCCGTCCTTTGCGGCTCGGCCAGAAGTTTGCGCTCGAAGCGCAAAGGCAACGCCTCGACCGCGATCTTGTTGAAAGGCTCGGGCAGACTGGACGAGATGCCGACAAGCCTGCTCTCGATGACGATATCGGCATTCTTCTTGCGCACGCGTGCGCTGCCATGCCAGTTCGTGCTGCCGGACA
>CAIYYX010000209.1 GCA_903930535.1 uncultured Sterolibacterium sp.
GGCAGTATCTGCAGCCGCCTTCGCAGCGCTAGCCTCCGCAGCAGCTTTCGCAGCCGCATCGGCGGCCGCTTTTTGAGCGGCCGCCTGTGCTGCAGCCTGAGCCGCGGCTTGTTGCGCGGCAGATTGTTGCGCGGTTGCCTGGGTGGCGGCTTGAGCTGTCGCCCGGGCAGCGGTATCGACAGGGGCGTTTACCGCCGGGGTGGCAGCGGCACCCGCCGTAGCGAAACCGGCATTGGCGGATCCCATCTGATTGCTCTGGGCCACCGCGGCAAGGGTGTTGGTGCCGACCGAGCCGGCATTTCCTGTGTTGCCCGCATTAGTCAGGAATCCTGCAGTCGCATTCCCCATCGCCAGATTTTGCTGGATTTCGACGGTGGAATGGGTCGCATGCTCGGCTCCGAAAGCCCCAGGGGCGGCAGTCGGGCCGGCGGCCGAGGCCTGAGTCACCTTGGTCGGGTCGGCGCCTGAGGCAATCGCAGCCTGCATCGCGGCGATGTTCGCTGCCGCAGCAGCAGCGGCCGAAGCAGCGGGAGCGGCGACAACAGCAGCGACGGGGGCGCTCCTGGCCACATCGGCGGCATCGGAAACAATCTGGGTTGCCACTTGGGCATTGATCTGGGCGTAATCCGCAGCGCCCTTGGCGGTATCTGCGGCGGCAACCTTGGCGGCAGCATCGGTAGTGGCCTTGGCGGCGACTTCGGCGGCAGCCTGGGCGGCAGCAGCGCCTGCGGCGCCTGAACCGTCTGCAACATGGCTGGCGGCCAAGGCGGACTTGGCTACGGCGTCGGCGGCCACTTTCAGCGCCGCATCGGCAGCAGCCTGCGCGGCAACCTGGGCAGCGCTCTTGGCTGCAGCATCGGCGAGCGCAGCAGCAGCCGCGTCGGCAATGGCCTTGGCCTGGGCGGGGTCGAATACTTTCGGATCCAGCAATACGCTGGTTGCACGACCGATTTCGGTATTCGCGCCGCTGACCAGTTGAATCTGAACCGCCCCGGTGGCGCCGGTCTGGATGATGTCTTTGGCAAAAACCTTGTCGCCCGGCTTTAGGGCGCAAGTCGCGCCACTGGCGTTGATGACGGTGACCGAGCCGGAAGAGGCCTTGACGGTTCCGATCGCGGCCGCAGCCGAGGTATTAGAGTTATTGGCAGCCATCTTCTTCGCTCTCCGTGAGGTAGGTCCACTTTTGTTGTGCGGAGAATATCCACCACAAAGAGATAGACCTACTGTACTGAGGTACTGCGCCTGGGCGCAGCGATCTCGGCCCGGAGAAGGTGCCGGTCAAAAATTTGATACTTGGTTTCATTTTTTGCGACGGATTGACCAAGCCCACGAACTAGACAAAACTTCGCGACGTATTGCTTGGCAGGTGCTACTGAGTCTGTGTTGTTCAGCGCACGGAAACATCTCGCGCAAGCACTGGGGGCCGGCGCATGGTACTTCGAACCTCATCACGTTAAGAGGGATATGGTGGATGGTTAGTACGAAGTGCCCTGCTTTTGTTGTTGTCAGCCGACGACAGACTTTCTACCGGACGTGGGAGTCTGTCTTATGCCGCTTGGGGAGCACGCGCCGCGCCGACAGCATAGAATCTTTGCACGTCGCGCCTCAGGGAGAATCTCCCAGTCTGGTCATTGCCGACGCGAGGCTGGTTGACTCGATTTGCCCTTCTCTGATCGTTGGCTGGCTGCAGCATTGCGGCAGCGCGCGCCTGCTCGTCGCTGACACTGTCCTGGCGCCAATCGACGAACTGTCTATTCTCGCCGCCGGTGCTGTGGGCTGCTGTGACGTCAGCTTGCGGCCGGAGGAACTGCTGGGAATAGTTGACGTTGCCCTACGCAACAGCGTGTGGGTGTCGAAAGCGGCCGTTCCCCTGCTGATGTCCAAGCTGCGCGGCATCGAGAGTTCCGTCACCACTCTTGCCGTTCCGTCGCGCACTGACGAGCCAGAGAACCTGCAGGCCTTGACTGAGCGCCAACGCGAAGTCGCAAGAATGGTTGCTCATGGGGCCAACAACAAGCAAATTGGGCGTGTCCTGAATATCAGCGACCGCACGGTAAAGTTTCATATGTCGGGCATCTTCGATAAGCTCGGCATTTCAGATCGGACGCAGTTGGCGTTGCACGTTGCGGGCAAGCACCACTGAATGCCTCACTGCCGACCTGCGGACTCGTCGAACTCTCGCCATGACACCCAAAAGCACGTCATCGCGAACCGGAAGGGCGTGGCGATCTTAGATAGCTTCGCCGTTGGCTCGCAATGACGGACTTATTGACTGATATTGCAACGCGGGTTATCCATTATTGGATTGGAGGCGGGGGTCGGAATCGAACCGGCGTAGACGGCTTTGCAGGCCGCTGCATAACCACTTTGCTACCCCGCCAAGCCTGACAGACACTGGCTTTGAAGCAACGAAGGGAAGCACGCGCTTCCCTTCGGAATTTTGGAGCGGGAGAAGAGTCTCGAACTGCTGACAAATACATCTGTAATCAATGCAATCGAATGCTTGGACTGACTGCGCGATCTGTATTTCCCTTCCAAACCCGCTATTTTCCGCTACCTGCCCAAACGTTATGACATTAGATTGGGAAGATCTTTACTCAACTTCGGTGCGCATGATAGCAGATATTCAATAAAAGAAAACCCGCTTAAATTACCAAACCGGGTAATCGTTGCCACGGTCAGCGCAACTCGCTTGCTGATCGCCAGTCAGCAGTTCTTCGAATAGGGCCTTGTCGGCAATCTTGGCGGTCGTCTCCTCTTCCTTTATGCGCAATGTTCGTCCGACTCCAGTGAGGGTCATTCGCTCACCCGAATTGAAGGTTTTCAGGGCATCCCTGACGCCCTCGAGGCAGGCTGCCAATAGCGAAAAATGAAACCTGGGTTTCAAATATTCCAAGGCTTTGACGAGATGAATATCCATTGGAATAATGTATTACAAGGCATTCATAACCCTCCACATTAGGTTGGGTTGCCTCCGCAAAGGAGCCTGATCCGTGGAAAAAACATTCCCTCGTAGCCGCATTGCTGAAGTTGAACTGTCCAAGGGCGGTCTGAATGACGTCAAGATAAAGGCCGTCCCTTCCCACGGCCTGCGCGTCACCATCGAGGACATTCCGCATCCCGCCTACATGGTCAACCACAACTTCGAGTTGGTCTGGGCCAACGAGCGGGCTCAGGCCGAAGTTCTGACAATGATCGATGAACTGCCGGCGGCTGGGGAGGAGCGCAGCGTGTTTCGCCTGCTCTCAATGCTTGACACGGACGATGCCATCGACCTGCTGCGCTTTCAGATTGCACTTGCCAAAACTCGAATGACCGTAGCATGCTTTGGCAGCATCTGCGGCGTAGCTGCTCCGCAAGCTTGCGCCAAGCTGATACAGATGTATAACGATGTCACCGCGCTGCCCGCCCAGCCGGTGGTCGATACCCTGATCACGCTGACTGGCGCCGATGGACAGGCGACGCGCAGACACGCCTTCGCTTCCTTTTATCGCGAAGGCATATTCGTGGTTCTTGTCGCCGATCAAACTGAGGTTGAGCCGATGTTGAATTTGCTGGCTCGACGCGACGAGGTCATTCGCAGCTTGCTCTGTCATCGGCTGCCTGTCTTGTCGCAACTGGCCGTGCTCGTGACAGATCTGCAGAGTTCGGTCAAGATCTGCTCGGAACTGCCACCAGAGGAATATTTTCAGCTGATCAACGAGATTTGGGCAGCCATGGCGCCAATCTTCCGCAAGTATCACGCCACGATCGGCAAGCACGCCGGGGATGGCATGTTGTACTATTTTCTGCCGCAGCCAGACAGCGATCATATGTTCAATGCCCTGCAATGTGCTCATAGCATTCGACAGGAGATGGTGCGGATCAGCAAGTCCTGGCAGTTGTCAAAGAACTGGCACAACGAACTCTACCTGAACACCGGCGTTCATGAGGGGCAGGAATGGCTGGGTACGTTCCAATCCTCAACGAGCGTCGAGTTCGTCGCGCTGGGAGATACTATCAACCAGGCGGCACGCATTTCCGAATTCGCTCGCTATGGCAGCATCTGGGCAAGCAAGAATCTGGTTAGCAAATTGCCGCACGAACTGCGCGAGAAAGTGCGTTATGGGGTTCATCGGCGCAGCAACGATGGCCGCGAAACCTTCGTAGCGTCGAGCTATGCCATGGTGTCATCCTTGCTCGAACAGTCAGGGGCGAACAGCAAGAAACTGCGCGACATAGCGACTCTGGCAATCACCGAGGTAATCGAAGTTGCCAGTGATAATTGACGAAGGCTGCCCTCTCTGCTGAACCGCGGCGTCCCAAGCGAAAAGGGAATCAACGTAGCACGTTGATTCCCTTTTTTATTTGGAGCGGGAGAAGAGTCTCGAACTCTCGACCTATACCTTGGCAAGGTATCGCTCTACCAACTGAGCTACTCCCGCAGTAGAGCGACGCATTATAGCGGGCTCAACGACAGTGTCAACATTTCAAAACTTGCTGCGCTCGGAAATGATTGGCCAAACCTTTTTCAAATAATAAGCCATGGACCAAAGCGTCAGCACGGCGGCGATCAGGATCAGCCAGTTGCCGAGCCAAAGCATGCTGATGCCGGCAATGGCATCCTGATAGAGCAGGAGCGGGATGGCCACCATCTGCGCGGTGGTCTTGATCTTGCCGAGCAAGGACACCGCCATGCTCCTGGCGGCGCCGATCTTGGCCATCCATTCGCGCAGCGCGGAGATGGCGATCTCGCGCCCTATGATGATGATGGCGACGATGGCGTCTGCGCGTTCAAGCTGCACCAGGACGATCAGGGCTGCGGCAACCATCAGCTTGTCGGCGACGGGATCGAGGAAGGCGCCGAATGCCGAGGTCTGGTCGAGCTTGCGCGCAAGCCAGCCGTCGAACCAGTCGGTGATGGCGGCGACGACGAAGATGACCGTCGCGGCGAGGTTCTTTTGCGGCAAGGTGAGCCAATCCGCTGGCGCGTAATAGACGCCGACGAAAAGCGGGATCAGGAGAATGCGCGCCCAGGTCAGGAGGTTTGGTATGTTGAGCGGCATCGCTTGTTCAGTGCATTTCCCTGTGTATCGTCTCGGCCAGGGTTCGGCTGATGCCGTCCACCCTGCAAAGATCATCTATCGTCGCCGCGGCCACGCCCGCGAGTCCCCCGAAGTGCGCCAGGAGCTTGCGCCGCCGCGCCGGGCCGACGCCGGGCACATCCTCCAGCAGCGAACGCCCGCGCGGCTTGGCGCGCCTTGCCCGATGGCCCATGATGGCGAAGCGGTGAGACTCGTCGCGCACCTCCTGGATCAGGTGCAGCGCCGGATGATCCGGGGCCAATATTACCGGATCTTTTCCCCTCCCGACGATCAAAGTTTCCAGTCCCGGCTTCCTCTCCTCGCCCTTGGCGATGCCGACGGTGGCGATGTGCTCAAGCCCGAGTTCGGTGAGCACCTCTCGTGCAATGCCAAACTGCCCCTTGCCGCCGTCGATCAGAATCAGGTCGGGCGCGACCGCCTCGCCTGCCGCGACTCTCTCGTAGCGCCTGGTGAGCGCCTGGCGCATGGCGGCATAGTCGTCGCCCGGGGTGATGTCCTTGATATTGAAGCGGCGGTATTCGCTATGCTTCATGGCGCCGTCGACTGCCACCACGCAGGAGGCGACCGTGCCCTCTCCCTGGGTATGGCTGATGTCGAAGCATTCTATTCGCGCGGGAGGATCGGCCAGGTCGAGCGCCGAAGTCAAGGCTTCCAGCCGCTTGCGGGCGCCTGTGGCGGCATGGCGACGCGATTCGATGGCGAGCCTGGCGTTGTTCTCCGCCATGGAAAGCCAGGCCCGCTCCATCTCGTTTCTCGGCAGGCCCACGGGGATTTTTTTCCCTGCCGCAGAGAACAAGAGGTCCTCGCTCAATTCGTGGCTGACGACCAACCGCGCCGGCGGCGGATGATCGACGTAATGCTGCTCGATGAAGGCCTGCAAGCCTTCCTGCGGCTCGCAATCCGCCCCCCCTCGGGGAAAATGCGAGCGGTCTCCGAGATGCAGACCGCCACGCACCATGGCGAGATTGATGCAGAAGCCGGCCGGCGCGGCAACGGCGGCGAGGATGTCCACGTCTTCCTCGCCGGTGCTGCTGACATACTGGCGATGCAGCACCGCCTGCAAGGCGCGAACCTGGTCTCTCAAGGCCGCCGCCTCCTCGAAACGCAAGGCATCTGCGGCGACCTGCATGGCCTCCGAAAGACCCTCGATCACCTCGCCATGACGGCCCTTGAGAAAGAGTTCGGCCAGGCGCGCGTCTGCGGCATAGGCTTCCTTGCTCACGAGGCCGACGCAGGGCGCCTTGCAGCGCCTGATCTGATGGAGCAGGCAGGGCCGCGAGCGATGATTGAAGACGGCGTTTTCGCAGGTGCGCAGGAGGAAGGTCTTCTGCAAGAGCTGGATGGACTCTCTGACCGCGATGCTGTTCGGGTAGGGGCCGAAATAGCGCGCCTTCTTGTCGAAGCTGCCGCGGTGGAAGGCGAGCCTGGGATAGCCATCGCCCGAGAGCATGATGTAGGGATAGGACTTGTCGTCGCGGAACAGGATGTTGTATTTGGGCGAGAGCCGCTTGATCAGCGTGTTCTCGAGGATCAGCGCCTCGGCCTCGGAGCGCGTCGCGGTGATCTCGACCCGATCCACCTGGGTCAGCATCAGGCCGATGCGCGGGCTCTGGGCCGTCTTCTGGAAATAGGAACTGACGCGCTTCCTGAGGTTTTTCGCCTTGCCTACATAGAGCACGTCGCCGGCGGCGTCCAGCATGCGATAGACGCCGGGATCCTCCGGCAGCGTCGCCAGAAGCTCCTTGGCGTCGAAGGGGGGCTTAGCCTTGCCGCTCGAGTTCGGCACGAATGATTCTGAAGACATCGGCGAAGCCCTCGGCGGTCAGGCGCCTCGTCTGGGTGTTGTAGCGGCTGCAGTGGTAGCTGTCGACCAGCACGCGGCCATCGGGGAGTTCATGGCGGGCGCAGTGGGCGAAGTCGAGGGCAGACTGCTTCATGCCATAGGCCAGCAGCACTGCCTTGTGGGCCACGCCACCCAGCGCCAGGATCACCCGCAGGTCCTTCGATGCCTTCAACTCGGCGGCCAGAAAATGGTTGCAGGTGCGGATCTCGGAGGGCTCGGGCTTGTTCTGCGGCGGCAGGCATTTGACGGCATTGGTGATGCGCGCCGAGATCAGTTCCAGGCCGTCGTCGGCTGCCACGGACAGCGGCCCGCTGGCGAAGCCGAAGCGGTGCAGCGTCTCGTAGAGCATGATGCCGGCGTGATCTCCGGTGAAGGGACGGCCGCTGCGATTGGCGCCGTGCATGCCGGGCGCGAGGCCCACGATCAGAAGCCGCGCGCGCTTGTCGCCGAAAGGCGCTACGGGCAGGGAATGGTAGGTCGGATGCTTTTTCCGGACCTCGGAAAGAAAGCCGGAGAGACGGGGGCAGGATGTGCAGTTTGCGAGCATTTTGGAAGAGGAGGATGGCCTTGGGGTAGGATTCTGGCTTTAAGCCTCCCTGCTTGTCCAGCGCGCTTTTACAATGGCTCAAAAAAAATGGGACATCTTCTGCAAGGTCGTGGACAACTTCGGCGACATCGGGGTCTCCTGGCGGCTGGCAAGGCAGCTTGTCGCAGAGCATGGCCTCCACGTTCGTCTTTGGGTGGACGATCTCGAAAGCTTCCAGCGACTCTGCCCCGAGATCGACCCAGCCCTGGCATTGCAGACCCGGCGCGGCGTGGAAGTCAGGCATTGGACTGCCAACGACACGGCAGTCGCGGATGTGGTGATCGAGGCCTTCTCCTGCGATTTGCCCGCGTCTTATCTCGCGGCCATGGTTGCAAAGAAACCCGTCTGGATCAATCTCGAATATCTCTCGGCAGAAGCCTGGGTTTCCGACTGCCATGGACTGCCTTCGCCGCATCCGCGCCTGCCGCTGGTCAAGCATTTTTTCTTTCCCGGCTTCGCCAAAGACTCCGGCGGCCTGCTGCGCGAAGCCCATCTCTTGCAGGAGCGCGATGCCTGGCGCGCAGATGCCGGCGCCCTCTGGGCGAGCCTCGGCCTGCCGCAGCCGCTGGCCGGCGAAACAAGCGTTTCCCTTTTCTGTTACGAAAATCCCGTCCTGCCCGAGTTGCTCAAGGCCTGGGCTGAAGGAGAAACAGCGCTGCGCTGCCTGATCCCGGAAGGACGAGCGCTGGCGCAGGCCGCCGCCTGGCTGGGTCAGAGCCTCCACCCGGGCGAAGGTTTGTGCAAGGGCAATTTATCGCTCCATGCCCTGCCCTTCGTCGCCCAGGAACATTACGACCATCTGCTTTGGGCCTGTGACCTCAATTTCGTGCGCGGCGAGGACTCCTTCGTCCGCGCCCAGTGGGCGGCCAAGCCTCTCGTATGGCAGCCCTATCCGCAGGAGGATGGAGCGCACCAGGTCAAGCTCGACGCCTTTCTCAGGCGCTACTGCGCAGACCTTTCGCCGTCCGCGGCCGCCGCCGCCCGCAGCTTCTGGCAGAGTTGGAACGGCGGCGGAAACATCGCGCCGACATGGCCGGCCTACCGGGACTGCCGCGGCGAACTTCAGGCACACGCCGCATCCTGGGCAGAGGACCTGGCAAAAAGAGCCGATCTCGCCAGCAACTTGGTGATATTTTGTGAAAAATTGATATAATGGTCGATTAATATTTTCACGCAGGAAGCACCATGAAAACCGCACAAGAACTCCGCGCCGGCAATGTCATCATGGTCGGGACAGACCCCCTGGTCGTGCTCAAGGCCGAATACAACAAGTCCGGCCGCACTTCTGCCGTGGTCAAGATGAAAATGAAGAACCTGCTCACCGACTCGCCCACCGAGGCGGTGTACCGGGCAGACGACAAGTTCGAGCTGGTCATGCTCGATCGCAAGGAAGTCACCTACTCCTATTTCGCCGATCCCATGTATGTCTTCATGGACGCCGACTACAACCAGTTCGAAGTCGAGAAAGAGAACATGGGCGATGCCCTGAACTATCTCGAGGAAGGCCTGGCCTGCGAGGTGGTTTTCTACGACGACAAGGCGATCTCGGTGCAACTGCCCAACTCGGTGGTGCGCGAAGTGGTCTATACGGAACCGGCGGTCAAGGGCGACACCTCGGGCAAGGTGATGAAGCCGGCCAAGATCGGCTCAGGCTTCCAGATACCGGTGCCGCTGTTCGTCGAAATCGGCGACAAGATCGAGATCGACACCCGCACCGCGGAATACCGCAACCGCGTCAAGTAACCTGCTGGTCCAGCGCGGCGATGCCGCGCAATCCCGCCTGGTGCAACGCATCGTCCCCTACCCATTGGCTATTGGGTAACTTGGGCAAGAGACGCAGGACGCGCGCTTCCCTCACGGGGTCCGGTGTCACGCGCCACTTATCCAGAAGCTCCCCCACCGCGCCGGGCGAATTGCACACCAGAAGCATGTCGCAGCCGGCATTCCAGGCGGCGTCCGCGCGTGCCACGATGTCGCCGGCCACGCTCGCCCCTTCCATCGAAAGATCGTCGCTGAAGATGACGCCGTCGAAGGAAAACTCTTCGCGCAGCCTGGCCAACCATTTCGCAGAGAACCCCGCCGGATTGTGATCGACCTCCTTGTAGATCACATGGGCAGGCATCACCGCATCGAGTTTGAGCCGCCGATAAGGCTCTAAATCGTCGGCGAGTTCGGCGAGGCTGCGGCCATCGACGGGAATGGCGACATGGGAGTCGGCGGCGACAAAGCCATGTCCAGGGAAATGCTTGCCGCAGGCGGCCATGCCGGCCCGGCGCAGGCCTTCCATCAGGGCGCCGGCCAGTTCGGAGACGGCGACCGGGTCGCGGTGAAAGGCGCGGTCGCCGATGACTTCGCTCCTGCCGTAATCGAGGTCGAGGACGGGCGTGAAGGCCAGATCGACGCCGCAGGCGAGGAGTTCGGCAGCCAGGACATAGCCTGTGCCGCGCGCGGCAGTCAGGGCCTCATCACGATTCCGCTGCCAGAGTTCACCCAATCTGCGCATCGCCGGCAGCCGCGTGAATCCCTCGCGGAAGCGCTGGACGCGGCCGCCCTCGTGATCCACTGCGATCAGCAGATGCGGCGTGCGCAATTCGTGAATTTCCGCGCACAGCGCCGAGACTTGCCCGGCAGAGACGTAGTTGCGCGAGAACAGAATCATCCCCCCGACCAGCGGATGGCAAAGCCGGCTCTTGTCGAGTTCGGAAAGCTCCGTGCCGGCGATGTCTATCATCAGCGGCCCGAGGGGCAGAGTAATCATATTGTTTCCAGGATGACGAAAGCCAGTGCTGAGTCGGACTCGTCGGAGAGGGAAAGGTGTGCGGTGAGACCCTTCGCGGCGAGATACGCCGCCAGTACCGGAGAATACTCGAAGGCCGGCTTGCCCAGGGCGTCATGGATGACGGCGATGGCTGGCAGCAGAATCGGCTCGCGCACGCCCGTGCCAAGCGCCTTGCCCAGGGCTTCCTTGGCGGCAAATCTTTTTGCGAGAAAGCGCGCCGGGGCCACCGACTTGCGGCAGTCATCGCGCTCAGCAGGCGCCAGCATTTTCTCCAGGGCGCGCTCGCCGTGCCTCTCGTAGAGAGCGGCGATGCGCGAAATGGCGACGATATCCGTGCCTATGCCGTAAATCATGACCGCGCCTCCAGCATCAGCCGCTTCATCATCCGGATGGCGTTTTCCCAGCCCATGAAGATGGCCTCGGCCACCAGGGCATGACCGATGTTCAATTCGGTAATCTCGGCAATGGCGGCGATGGCCTGCACATTGCCGAAATGCAGGCCATGGCCGGCATTGACCTTGAGGCCCAGTTGGTGGCCGTAGGCGGCCGCTCTTCGGATGCGCAGCAACTCCTGCGAGGAATCCTGCGCGTCTGCGTAGCGGCCGGTATGCAATTCCACGACGGGCGCGCCGCAGGTCATAGCGGCGTCGAGTTGTACCGGCTCGGGATCGATGAACAGCGAGACGCGGATGCCCGCTGCCAACAGACGCAGGCAGGCTTCCTTGACCTGATCGCGGTGTCCTGCGACATCCAAGCCGCCTTCCGTGGTGAGTTCCTGGCGCCGCTCGGGAACGAGGCAGACATCCTGCGGCCGGATGCGGCAGGCAAAGCTGATCATTTCCTCGGTGATCGCCGATTCGAGATTCATGCGCGTCGTCAGTTGCGGCCGTAGCGACTCGACGTCCCTGTCCTGGATGTGGCGCCTGTCCTCGCGCAGATGCAGAGTGATGGCGTCGGCGCCAGCGCTCTCGGCCAGGAGCGCCGCCCTGATGGGATCGGGATAGTTTGTCCCGCGCGCCTGGCGCAAGGTGGCGACATGGTCGATGTTGACCCCCAACTCAATCATGGCTTCAGAACTCCTGCAGTTCCATGAACACCCGCCGCGACTGCAAGGGCTGGCCGGCGAGATGGTGGTTGATGAGCATGCGCATCAGCGCCTTGCCCTCGGACAGCGTCCGCGCATCGCTGTAGTCGTCCGCCGCCAGATCGAGAAGCGTCTTGCCGCGGATGAGATGTCCTGCGCCAGTCGCCTCTGCTGTGGAGCTCGCTGAAATCGGTCCTCGCTCTATCAGGTAATGATAGGTCCGTTCGGGCAGAAGCGGCTCCCCCGAGAGCGCTTCCCGCTCCAACGCCAGGCCGTAGCCGAGTTCCTTCAGCAGGGTTTTTTCGAACAGGCGCAGACGCGAGGCATGGGACTCGCCCCGCGACAAGGCCTGCAAGGTTTCCGCGTAAGCCTCGAACAGCACCGGATGTGCGTCCTCGCGCGGCAGCAGTTTGAGCAGCAACTCATTCAGGTAGTAGCCAAGCATCAGCGCGGTGCCGCCCAGGAGAGCCATGCCGCCGACCCACTCGGCCTTGGCCAGGGTGCGCACTTCGCCGGCGCCGAACCAGGAAAGTTCGATCGGCTGAAAGGCCTGCAGCACGCCGCGCAGCGCCGAGCGCGGACGGCGTGCGCCGCGCGCCATGAGCGGCAGCCGGCCGTGATCCCGGGTCAGCACATCGAGGATCAGGCTGGTCTCGCTGTAGGGATAGCTGTGGAGAATCCAGGCAAGCTGTCCGTCGATGCGCTGGCGGGCGCTCATGCTGCCTCCGAAGGGCCGCCCCGAGAGGGCAGCGAGCCATCACAGGGAGCCCCGAAGAAATGAACCTCTGTCACCCCCTTTCGCGAAAAGGGGGCTGGGGGGATTGTCCTCATTGGTCGTAGCCGAGGCTTTTCAGGGCGCGCTCGTCATCGGCCCAGCCGCTCTTCACCTTGACCCAGGTTTCCAGATACACCGGTCCGCCGAAGAGTTGTTCCATGTCGCGGCGGGCATCGGAAGACATGGTCTTCAGCTTCTCGCCGCCGCGGCCGATGACGATGGACTTGTGCGCCGCCTTGTCGACAATGATGGCGGCAAAGATGCGGCGCAAAGCCCCTTCCTGTTCGAAGCGTTCGATCTCGACGGCGATGCCGTAGGGAAGTTCCTCGCCGAGGTTGCGAAACAGTTTCTCGCGCAGCAGTTCGGCGGCGAGAAAGCGTTCGCTGCGGTCGGTTACCTCGTCCGCCTCGAAGAATGGCGGAGCCTCCGGCAGGTACTTCGCCGCGGTCTTGAGCAGGTCGTCCACGCCATCGCCCTTCGCGGCGGAAAGCGGCACGATTTCGGCGAAGGGGAACACCTCCGCCACCTGGGCAATGAAGGGCAACAGTTTGCTTTTGTCGGTGAGGCGATCGATCTTGTTGATCGCCAGGAGCACCGGGCGGTCCGGCGGCAAGAGCTTGATGATGGCACGGTCAGCCGCGCCGAAGCGGCCCGCGTCAATCACGCAGATGGTGATATCGACCTCGGAGAGCGCCTGCGTCACGCTGCGGTTCATGACGCGGTTCAGGGCACCGGGATGCTTGGTCTGGAAGCCCGGGGTATCGACGAAGATGTATTGGCATTCAGGCGTCGTCAGGATGCCGGTGATGCGGTGACGGGTGGTCTGGGGCTTCCTCGAGGTGATGCTGATCTTCTGCCCGATGAGACGATTCAACAGCGTCGACTTGCCGACATTGGGTTGTCCGACAATGGCCAGCGTGCCTGTGCGAAAGGCCTTGCTCATTTCGCTGCTCATCTTGTCATCTCCGCGATCAGCTCGATGGCGTGCAGAGCCGCTTCCTGCTCGGCCGAGCGGCGGCTGGCACCGAGACCGAGGGTGGAGATGTCCATATCCACGATCTTGCATTCCACTTCGAACTCCTGGGCGTGCGCCTCGCCGCGCGCAGCGCGCAGTACGTAGTGCGGCAGCGCCAGGTGGCGCGCCTGCAGGATTTCCTGCAGCGCCGTCTTGGGATCCTTGGCGGCGCTGCCCGGGTCGGTGGCGGCGAGCATCGGCTCATAAAGTCTGGCGATGACTTCGTGCGCGCGTGCAAAACCGGCATCGAGATAGACCGCCCCGATGAGCGCCTCGAGGGCATCGGCGAGAATGGAGGGGCGGCGATGACCGCCGCTTTTCAGTTCCCCTTCGCCCAAGCGCAGAAAGTCGCCCAGGCAGAGCTTCTGGGCGATCTGGAACAGCGTCTCCTGGCGCACCAGGCTGGCCCGCAGCCGCGACAGGTCGCCCTCGCGAAGCAGGGGAAAGCGCTCGAACAGGAGGACTGCGACGACACAATTCAGGATGCTGTCGCCGAGAAACTCCAGCCTTTCGTTGTGGTCGATGCCGTGGCTGCGATGGGTCAGCGCCTGCTGCACCAGCTCCGGTCTGGAGAATGCATGTCCCAGCGCCCGCTCGAGTCTTTCGCTGTGCATTACTATTTCGCGCTGCCTGCGGTGCTGCCCTCGAAATCGATCACAAGACTGACCTTGGCAACGAGCGGGATTTTCTTCGTGTAGGCGAAGGCAATGACGATCTCTCCGCCTTCCTTGCTGATATCGAGGTCCTTGCCCTTGATGCTGGTGATTTCGTCGATCTGGGCGCGCTTGTCGAAGGACTTCATGATCTCGGTCACGGTAGCACCCCTGGAGCCGGGGTCATTCACCACCGCCTTGACGTCCTTCAGGATGCTGTAATACTCGATCACGTCCGGAAGTATCCTCATGCCGGCGATAGCGACCAGGGCGATGAGCAGGCCAGCGACCATCACGCCTGTGAGCGTGATCCCTTGCTGGCACCGCAACGAAGCTCTCATGATGCCACCTATTTGAATGGGCCGATGCGCTTCAGATCGCTGAAGTTGAACCAGATGAAAAATGCCTTGCCGACGATGTTCTCGTCCGGAACGAAGCCCCAGAAGCGGCTGTCCTGGGAGTTGTCGCGGTTGTCACCCATCATGAAGTAATGGCCGGGCGGGACCTCGCAGGAAACGCCGGAACTATTGTAATGGCATTTGTCGCGAAAGGGAAAATCGCTCACCTGGGAAATAAAGGAAGGCGCCTCGGGTTCGATCAGGATTTCGTGCACCACGGACCCCAGTGTCTCCTTGAAGCGCGGCGTGTAGTAGAGTCGCTCGACATGGAGGTAATCCGCGATCTTTTGCGAAGCCACCTCCTGCCCGTTGATGGTCAGCCGCTTGTTCTGGTAGGAGATCTTGTCGCCGGGCAGGCCGACGACGCGCTTGATGTAGTCGAGCGATGGGTTCTCCGGATAGCGGAACACCATCACGTCGCCGCGCTGCGGCGAGTTCAGTTCGATCACCTTTTTGTTCAGCACCGGCAGCCGGATGCCGTAGGTGAATTTATTCACCAGGATGAAGTCTCCGATCTCCAGGGTCGGAATCATCGAGCCGGAGGGAATCTTGAAGGGCTCGACCAGGAAGGAGCGGAGCAGGAATACCGCCAGTATCACCGGGAAGAAACTGGCGCCGTACTCGACCCACCAGGGATTCGCGGCGTCCCGGGAACGCTTCTTCTTCAGCCAGAAATGGTCGAGCATCCAGACCGCGCCGGTGGCCAGGAGCAGCAGGAAAAGAATCAAGGCAAAATTCATTTATGTTTCCTATTTTTCACTCATTTTTCACCCACGCGGAGAACGGCGAGGAAAGCTTCCTGGGGAATCTCCACGCTGCCCACCATTTTCATGCGCTTCTTGCCGGCCTTCTGCTTCTCGAGCAGCTTCTTCTTGCGCGAAATGTCGCCGCCGTAGCACTTGGCGAGCACGTTCTTCCTCATCGCCTTGATGTTCTCGCGGGCGATGATATGCGCGCCTATCGCCGCCTGCACGGCGACATCATACATCTGGCGCGGGATCAGTTCGCGCATCTTGGCGGCGATCTCGCGGCCGCGATAGGGGGCGTTGGCGCGATGCACGATCATCGACAGGGCATCGACCTTGTCGCCATTGATCAGGATGTCGAGCTTGACCACGTCGGCGGCGCGGTATTCCTTGAATTCGTAATCGAGCGAGGCATAGCCGCGCGAGACGGACTTCAGCCTGTCGAAGAAGTCCATCACCACTTCGGCCATGGGCATCTCGTAGGTGAGTTGCACCTGGCGGCCGTGGTAGCCCATGTTCACCTGGCTGCCGCGCTTGCTCTCGCAAAGCGTGATCACCGCGCCCAGAAATTCCTGCGGCACGAATATCGTCGTGGTGATGATGGGCTCCCTGATCTCCTCGATCTTGGGAAGGTCCGGCAGCTTGGCCGGATTCTCGACGAAGACCTCGGAGCCGTCCTTCAAGAGCACTTGATAGACCACCGTCGGCGCCGTGGTGATGAGATCCTGGTCGAACTCGCGCTCGAGGCGCTCCTGCACGATCTCCATGTGCAAAAGACCCAGGAAGCCGCAGCGGAAGCCGAAGCCCAGGGCCTGGGAGACTTCAGGCTCGTAATGCAGCGAGGCGTCGTTGAGTTTCAACTTTTCCAGGGAATCGCGCAGCCCCTCGTATTCGTTGGGTTCGATCGGATAGAGGCCGGCGAAAACCTGCGGCTTGATTTCCTTGAATCCGGGCAGCGCCTTGGTCGCGGGCCGGTCGACCAGGGTCACGGTGTCGCCCACCTTCGCCGCCTTGATTTCCTTGATGCCGGAGATGATGAAGCCTACCTCGCCGGCCGAGAGAAACTCGCGCGGCTGCGACTTCGGCGTGAACACCCCGACGTGCTCGGTCAGATGCATGGTGCCGCCGGCCATCAGCCTGATCCTGTCCTTCGGCTTTAGCTGCCCGTCGACCACGCGCACCAGCATGACCACGCCGACATAGTTGTCGAACCAGGAGTCGATGATCAGGGCCTTCAGCGGCGCCGCGGGATCGCCCTTGGGCGGCGGGATGCGAGCTATCACCGCCTCGATGATGTCCTCGACGCCTAAGCCCGTCTTGGCGCTGGCGAGGATGGCCTCGGAGGCGTCGATGCCGATGACGTCCTCGATCTCCTGCTTGGCGCGCTCGGGGTCGGCCGAGGGCAAGTCGATCTTGTTCAGGACCGGCACGACCTCGACGCCCTGCTCCAGCGCCGTGTAGCAGTTGGCGACGGTCTGCGCCTCGACCCCTTGCGAGGCATCGACGACGAGCAGCGCACCCTCGCAGGCGGCCAGTGACCTCGATACCTCGTAGGAAAAGTCCACGTGGCCGGGGGTGTCGATCAGGTTCAGGTTGTAGCGCTGGCCGTCCCTGGCCTTGTACCAGAGGGCTGCGGTCTGGGCCTTGATGGTGATGCCGCGCTCGCGCTCGAGATCCATGGAGTCGAGCACCTGCGCCTCCATCTCGCGGTCGGACAGCCCACCGCAAATCTGGATGATGCGGTCGGCCAGCGTCGATTTGCCGTGGTCGATGTGGGCGATGATGGAGAAATTGCGGATATGCTGCATTTAGGCTTGTATCAGGAAGGCCGACGGAGTATCACTATTCACAGTAACGTTATGAAGATCATCGATTTTATTAATCATGCCGGCTCAGTGGGTGTCAGGCGATAGCAAATTGTTGCGGGTAGTGCGGGTAGTATTGAGGGCAGACTTATACTGCCCAGAACAGTCAACCCTCATTTTGCCCGCAAACCCTCACGGCACAAGGGATTTGCAGTTTCGCTGGGAGGATTGGCATGTTGACCACCACGGAAGTAACAAAGGTCAAGAAAGCCGCCAAGCCCGACAAACTAAGTGACGGAGGCGGATTGTATCTTGAAGTGACCCCCGCCGGAGGGAAACATTGGCGCTACCGCTTCCGATTGGAGGGTAAAGAATGCACCTACACCTTGGGGAAATACCCATGGAGGGTCTGAACAAGTCCGTCATCGCGAGTTCCAGAGGGACGTGGCGATCTTGGATTGCTTCGCCATCGGCTCGCAATGACGAAGTGGGACTTGATCAGCGGTTCCCCAGACGCGGCCCTTCTTGAAGCCAGAGGTCATTCCCGACTCTCTGCGAACTGGGGAAGCGTGTCCATGACATAATCGCTCCAGCACACCCCTATTTGAAATACTCATCCCACGACCAAGGTCAAAATGAACATCCATTTCAGATCCACGGAATTAGCAATAGCCCTCTGTCTCGCACTCACTATGGCGGGTTGCGGAGGGATTAGTGTTTGGCCGTTCGGGGGTGACAAGGCGCCGGACCGTCCGAGCCGACTTCTGAATTCGACTCAATACGTGTGCAGCGGCGGCAAGAGTTTCAATGTGCGCATGATCGAGAATGGCAATGCGGCATGGATCATCTTTCCTGAAAGAGAAGTTCGGTTTGATAAGGCTGGGGACACACCTGGCACACGCTATAGAAACGGTGCCGCTGTGCTGGAACTGAATGGCAACCAGGCATCGCTTCAGGACGGCCCGACTCTTTCATTCGCAGATTGCAAGGCCGCGGAAAAGTAGCACCCGCCGCTGTTGCCCAGGTCAGTCACCCCTTCGATAAGGTGCAGCGCCTGGCAACAACGACCTGAGAGCGTCGGGCGGATCCATCAAAGCCGGCAGGCGGGTGAAAAACCGCATCAGCGTCAAAACTCCTGGTAGGCATGCGCACCAGCGCTATCGCTATTTCACTTTCGCCACTTCCTCTACTTGCTCTTCAGGCCGCTTAGGCCACTGCGGCTCTTCGGCGAAGACGCGAACGGGGATGCCGCGCAACTGCACAGAGCCGGTGCCTGGATCGTGGGGCGGATCACCATCGGTCAATATGTTGATGTTGTACTTGCGCCAGTTGTACTCGTTATCCTCCGCCTCGGTATCCCACCAGCCAAAAGCGGCCATCACGACTCTGGGATGGATGTAATCGGAGACCTTCAAGCGCTGCTGGATGCGGCCCTTCTTCGACTCGATGTAAATCATTTCGCCGTCCGTCAGCCCATACTTGGCCGCGGTGTCCGGATGTATCTCGCAGATTGCCTCGGCCTTGTACCTCTTCATGGCTTCGATGTGCCGGTAGCCCGAGGCAAAATAGGCGCCTTCCTTGCCGTTGGTCATGTACAGGGGATAGCGCTCGAATGCCTCCTTGCCGAAACGCGGTGTCGAGACTTCCTTGAATGTGGGCAAGGGACTCAGGTCCAACTGGGCCATCTGCTGGGAATAGAATTCCACCTTGGCCGACGGCGTCCTGAAGTAGTGCTCCGGGTTATCTTCGAGGTAGTGCTTGGTGGGGTCCAGGCTGCGCTGGACGCAAAACTCCTTGTAGGTCATGCCTGCGTCGGCCATGAAGATGTCGAGGGACTCTTCCCAGTCTTCAAAGAAGTGCTCGCGCATGCCCATCTTCTTGGCCAGTTCGTTGATCATCTTGGCGTCCGGCCACGCCTCTCCGGGCGGTTCGACGCGCTTGGGCTGGGCCTTGACATGGCCCAGCCAGGCGGGCCAATAGGCGATGGAATTGTGCTCCAGCGGCAAGGCCGCCGGCAGTACGATGTCGGCGATCGCAGTGAACGACGTGGGGAAGATCTCCGCCACAACCAGGAAAGGCACTTTCATGAAGGCTTCGTAGGTGGTGGCGGAATCGGGATAGGTGAGGATGGGATTGGTGACGTGGCACATCGCCATCTTGACCGGGTAGGGATCCTCGCTAAGGATGGTCTTTATCAGCGACTGCGTCGGCACATAGGCTGCTCCCATGGCGATAGAGTATTCCTTGCCGATCGACTTTGCCGTGGGGCGGGGCAGCTTGCGGTCGAAATAGAAGCGGCCGGGACGGCTGAATTTCGCCGGCGTCATGAGCACCTCGGCGCCGTGCCCACCGACGTTGCCGGTCAGGCCGCGCAGCATGTTGATGGCCCGACAGATCTGCAGGGCGGCGACGGAGTTCTCCAGGGCATTTCCCCACAGTATCTGTGCCGGCTTGCTTGTGGCATAGACGCGAGCCACCTCGCGCACGGTATCGACGTCGATCCAGGTCTCCGCTGCCACATCCTCGAGGCTGAAGTTCGCCATCTCCTGCTTCAGTTCGTCGAAGCCCACCGTGTATTTGGCGACGTAGTCCTTGTCGTACAGTTCCTCATCGATGATCACCTTGGCCATGCCCATGGCCAGGGCGCCATCGGAACCGGGTTTGAGGCGCAGCCAGTAATCGGCCTTGTCGCAATAGCGGTTCTTGCCCGGCTCCATCATGATGAGCTTGGTGCCTTTCTTCAGCGCCTGGGTCATCGAATCCCGGGACAAGCCGCGGAAGCAGTTTCCGGTATTGAGCGGGTTCGAGCCCCAGATGACGATGCAGCCCAGATCCGAGGTCTCGTCCGAAACGACGTTCATCGTGCCGAAGGTGAAATGATCGGCGTGCCCGGTCTGCACGCCGCAATAATTGCCCGGGGTGATGACGTTGGGCGTTCCAAGATAGGTAGCGAAGCGCTGCGCGAAAGCGTAATCCAGACTCTTGGGCTCGCCCAGGACCATGGCGATGCTCTCTGGGCCGAAGTTTTCGCTATAGAACTTCATTTTCTCGGCGATGGTATCGAGCGCCTCTTCCCAGGTAATGCGTGTCCACAGATTGCGGCCCCGCTCGCCGGCCCGTTTCATCGGAAATTGCAGGCGCTTGCCGTGGCTATGCACTTCCGGAATGGTGCCCGGCCCCTTGGCCGAGTCGCAAATGTCGCAATGCAGGCCGCTCTTTGAGTCGGCGATGACCTTGACTATCTTGCCGTCTTCGAAAGTGGCCGTCAGTGCGCAGTGACTGGGGCAAACAAAACAGAAAATGCCTTCTTTTGTCTTCATGATCAGTGTTCCATTGAAGAGTTGAAACAGCTTGGCCTATCCTGCATATTATATTGGTTCAGGATTTACTTGTGGGCCAGCTTGTATCCGTAAACCCGCACTGGCGCTGTGGTTAAGCGCAAGCGCCTGCGCTTGGCTCCCAGGAAGACCTCCATCTTTCTGCCACCTTGCGCAAAATCAGGTTCCTCCGGCTGTTTAGCGCCCTCCGGGCATAAGCCCCTCTTCGGGGGTAAATGCCCTGGGTGGTCTCTGACCACTATAGGAGCCCGCTAGGCGGAATTACCCGAAGAGGTAACGGGCACTAATCCTTGAAGCCATACTCCTTCCAGCGGCGATTGACCATGTCCAGATCCTGCTGGTGCGGCCTCACGGTCGGCGGATAACGCTCGCCGCCATACTGCTCCTGCGGCTCGAAGTCCATGTTTACCGTGGCATCGATCAGCACCCTGCACCACTTGCCGGTGCCGAACTTCTGCACGTCGCGGTACTCCAGTCTCACGCTCGGGTCGATGGCCGAACCGAAGGTGCCCGGCACGAAGATAATGTCGTCTTCGGCGGCATTGACGCGATAGGCGAAAGCCCAGTCCAGCGATGCGTAATCATGGATATCGATGTCCTCGTCCACCACCCAGACGTGCTTGTAACGCTGGTGTGCGGCGTTCGTGCCCCAGATCGCCATGGCCGCCTGCTTGGCCTGGCCGCGGTAGCGCTGGCGCATCTGGATGATCAGGGTGGTGCCGTTGTTGGCGGCCGGGCAATGGACGTCGGTGATGCCCGGCACGCCGGAGCGCTCGAGGATGTTCCAGGCCAGTGCTGCGCGTTGCACCGAACTCATGATGCTGTTCTCGTTCAGCATCTTGGGCATCGTGCCCTCAAGAGTGCCGCGGAAGATCGGATTGTTGCGATGAGTGATGGCGGTGACGCGGATCCGGTGCCTAAGTGCGCGGTCGCCGCCGAAGTAGCCGGTGTATTCGCCGAAAGGCCCTTCCATCTCGAAGGTCGAAGGGTCGTTGGAGATATAGCCCTCGACCACGATCTCGGCGGAAGCAGGAACCATCAGCGGCACGGTTTCGCACTTCACCAAATCGACCGGTTCGCCGCGCAGCGCACCCATGACATCGTATTCCGAAACGTCAGGCGGGATCGGCGAGGAGGCGCAGAAGGGCAGGGAAGGCTCCCAGCCGTAGACGCAGGCCACCGGCATCTCCTGGCCGCGATCGGTCCATTTCACGAAATCGCTGCCCCAGTTCTGGGCAGGCCAAACCAGTGACGGCAGCGTGTTCTTCTGCCCGATCATGCCGCGATAGATGCCGACATTGAGGCGGCCGCTGTCCGGGTCTGAGGTGACGGTACCCTGCAATGTGTTGATGTATCGGCCGCCATCAAAACGGTGCCACTTCGGCACCGGAAAGTCGAAGAGATTGATGTCATCGCCTATGAGGATGTTCTCCCGCACCGGTCCGTCCTTGACGATCCTGGGCGCGATGCGTCCTGAATAGGACTTGCGTGCGGCCTTGACGAGTTCGCTAAGCGGCGCATCCTTGGGCAGTCCGAACATCATCGCCACGCGCGAGTATTTCGACAGGCCACCGGTGAACACCCTGGTGCAGCGGCCATTCTGGTATCCCGTGATATTGTTGAACAGCAGCGCCGGTCCGTTGCCCGTGCCGAAGGCTTTACGGGCGATGGTTCCGAGTTCGCAATCCCAGTTCACCTCGGCATTGACCTCATGCAACTCGCCTTCCTTGCGAAGATGTTCGATCCAGCCGCGCAAATCACCAAATGACATACGATATCTCCTCGATATGGGTTACAACTCCTTTTCCGGACCTTCTTGCTGCTCGATGCAAAAGCCAGGAGTTAACGCTTCTTGGGTGGCCACTCACCCACCTCCCTGTAGAACTTCTCAGCCCCTGGATGGTAGATGACGGTATTGGCTTCGGCCATCGCCTTTGGATCAAAACTCTTCATCGGTGCCGAGGCTGCGCCTAACGCCACCTTGTTCTCATAAAGTGCCTTGGTGACCTTGTACACCACGTCGTCCGGAACATGCTTGCTGCTGACCAGAAAGGCGCTGTAGACCATCAGCCGGGTCGGCCCAATCACCCCGGGGTAGGCGGGAGAGGGTTGGAAAACCTGGGTGTAGGCGCTTGCGAATACCTTGTGCATCGCCGCAATGGCCTCGGGCGTGTCGGACATTTCAACAAAACGCAGGCCGCCATGAGCCGACAGATTGACATTGGCCTCCTGGGCCGTGCCACAGCCGAGACAGAACAAAGCGGTTTCCACCTTGCCATCGCCCAGCGCCTCCATGCCCTTGACATAGTCCGAGACGGGGAAGGGCTTCATGTCCTCGGTGGATAAACCGCCAGTGGCCAGCGCCGCATTCTGTACGAACTGTATCGTACTTTGCGCAGTGAACTGGCTGGGCGCCCGTAGTCCCTTCAAGTCCTTGACGGTCTTTGCCGGCGAGTCAAAGGGCACGCCCATGCCTACGGGCAGGACGAACATGACGCCAACCAAACGCATGTCCTGGTGCTGCCTGCCCTTGAAGTTCTCAAGTCCGGTGTAGGCATGGACGACGTCAAGCACATTCAACAAGCCGAACTCGACCTGACCGCGGTTGACCAGCGGAGCGTACGCCGAAGAACCCGACATGGGCTGGACCCGGGCGGTGAGACCGGCTTTCTGCTGCATGACGCCGGCGATCGCAGCACCGACAGAGTAATACAGCGAACCCTGGGCATTGGTCGCGATGCCCAGGACCTGTGCCTGTGCCAGCACCGCTGTAAACGTCAAGGCCAGCGTGCAAATCAGGTACTTTGATAAAGTCATGACGATTTTCCTATTCCAAGGTGAATGGAAATTTCCTGCAATCCTGAATCTTGGGAAGTTGCAACAGGCTTTAACCCGACAACACACTTGTAAAACGTAAACCGGGGCTACAACTTCAGCGAATACGCTGAGCCAGTTGCTCATAATGTACTACGGGTCACGGCCTGGATAATCCGGATTGAACAGACGTAACTTGATTTCTATTGACCTATGTCAAACCCGATTTACAAAACGCTTCCAAAATCAAAAACAGTGGGCGTAAGTCACAAAAGTGCAACTGGCATGTTGCGGTGCGAAATGATCATCAGTGACCATTCGTAGCGTGCCTTAGGCGCTCCCGAAATCATTTCGGTGTGCCCGCTAACAATTTCGCCAGGACTGGCGCGTGTGTGGTACTTCCTTTCACTGCAAGGTTTTCCTGGCAGGAAAGAGCTATTGGAGGTCGTATGGCGAGTAGCGAAGGATTGTTCAATTTGCAAGGCAGGATTGCATTTGTTTCCGGCGCGTCGAGCGGGTTGGGTCTGCATCTGGCCGGCGTGCTTGCACGAGCGGGAGCATCCGTGGCGCTGGCTGCCCGACGCAGAGACAAAATCGAGGCCGCCACCGCAGAGCTTGTCGCGCAAGGACATCGGGCGTGCTCTGTCTATCTTGATGTGACCAAGGCGGAGACGATTGCCCCGGCATTCGATGCGGCTGAGCAGGCATTGGGTGGGACAGTGGATGTGCTGCTGAACAATGCCGGAACCCTGGTCCTCAAGAAATTTCTTGACCAGGATACGGCCGAGGTAGATCAGATATTCGATACCAATCTCAGAGGGGCATTCCTGGTGGCACAGGAGGCGAGTCGCCGCATGGTAAAAGTGAAGCGCGGCGCAATCGTCAATATGGCCTCTTCCGCGGGATTGCGCGCCGCAGGTTTTCTCTCCAGCTACAGCGCCTCGAAGGCGGCGCTGATCAGCCTCTCAGGGGTCATGGCATTGGAGCTGGCAAGCAAAGGGATCAGGGTCAATACGCTTTGTCCTGGCAACTTCGAAACCGACATGCATCAGAGTTTTGCCGACAGTGGTCTTAATGAACCCCTGCTTAAGCGGATTCCGCAACGGCGCTTCGGCAAAGCAGATGATTTGGATGGACCGTTGTTGTTACTGGTTTCGGATGCCGGACGCTACATGACCGGCGCAGTACTCTCCGTCGATGGCGGACAAGCCCTGAGTTGGATGTAGTGAGCGGATGAACATGGCGCGAATTCGTAGCGACTACCTGCCGCCCAAGGAGTTCATGCCGGCCAACATCTGGTCGCTGCCGGAACTGCAATATCCACCCCGGTTCAATTTGACAGAAGTACTGCTGGACGGGAATATTCCCGAACGCGGCGATGCCATCGCCATTTATTTCGAAGCGGAGCGCACCACTTTTTTTGAATTGCAGTCCCGGGTCAACAAGTTTGCCAACGCCTTGCGCAGGCTGGGGATTGGCAAGGGCGACCGGGTTGTTTTGCGCTCTCCCAACATCCCCGAATACTTCGTCTGGAACTTCGCCTGCTGGCGGATCGGAGCAATCCCGGTTCTGGTCAATCACTTGAACCGCGCGAGCGAAGTGGCCTTCAAGATCAACGACTCTGAGTCCGTCGCGATTTGCGTCCATGGCGAAAGTTACGCCGATGTCGAGAAGGTGCGTGACGAGTGTCCGCACCTCAAGCACGTGATTGTTCATGGCGAGCGGTTTCCCGGCACCTTGAATTTTGCGGCATTGCTGCAGGGAGAAGCAGAGCATATCGACAGCGTGGAATGTGCCAGCGATGACATCGGGCGCATCATCTACAGTTCAGGCACGACTGGCAAACCGAAGGCGATTCTGACCACCTTGGCCGGGATCGTATCGCTTGCCGACACGCACGGCCGGCATATTCTCAATGTCCAGGCGAACGATGTCATGGGCGGCCATCCTTATTATTCATTTGCCTTCGGCGCCGCCAACTTTCTTTATATGCCCTGGCGTTTCGGGGCGTCGGTCTCGGTCATTTCCCATTTCTCGCCGGAGCGACAGTTACAGTTGGTCGATCTGCACGGCATCACGCTGTTGTTTGCGGTGCCGACAGCGTTTCGCATGATGTTGGCGATCGCCGGCGCGGAACACCGGTTTCGCCTGACCAGCGTGCGACTGTGCCAGAGCGCGGGCGAACCGCTGCCTAATGCGACCATGCTGGAATGGCGCCAGCGCTTCGGTCAGACCATCCTCAATTCACTGGGGTCGGGAGAACTGAACTACTGGTTGTCCACCTTCGTGGGAATGCCCGAGTCGAAGATTGGCTCAAACGGCAAGTCCGTTCCCGGCTTCGAGAATATCGTAGTCGATGAAAAATTCAATCAGGTTCCGCCGGGAACGCCTGGCGAATTGATCGTTCGCGGTCCGGTGGGGCAAATGTACTGGCGCCGGCCGGACGCCCAGAAGAATGGTGTCTGCCCGCCCGACAGCCAGTATGCCGGCTGGAGCAGACCCGGTCTCTACTACATGGAGGATGCGGACGGCTACTTTTGGTACAAGAGCCGGCTCGATGACATGATCGTCACTTCCGGCTACAAGGTCCCCGGCGGCGAAGTGGAAGCCGCACTGAACGACCATCAAGCCGTGCACGAATGTGCGGTGATAGCTGTTCCGGATAAGGAGCGCGGCAATATCATCAAGGCTTTTGTCGTTCTCAAGGAGGGAATCTCGCCCAGTCCGCAACTGGTCAGAGAACTCCAGGACTTCGTCAAGCAAACGATCGAGCCCTACAAGTACCCGCGGCTGATCGAATTCGCGGCTGCAGATGCACTGCCGCGAACCGCCACAGGGAAAATACAGCGTACAGCCTTGCGCGAGACCGAGGCCCGCCGCAGCCAATCCCTGGCGGTCTAGGACTGGCTTCATGTCCCCTGCAGCTATGACTAACGGTCAATTTCTGCGAAGGATTTTTCACGGCATCCCGTCTTGTGCCTGCAGTTGGATTCACGCTATGCTGTGGTGCGGCGAGCGTGTCGGAATGAGCCATCAGCTTTAAGCGAAACCTGAAACTTGCAGCGCAATGAGACAACTTACCTTTTTCCATAAATCAAAATACAGTGAGGTATCTGCGATGAAAACGAGATTGCACAGAAAGGTGTTCGGACCGACGCTTCTTCTCTGGTGGGCTCTTCTGAGCGCACTGTCGGCAACCTGCTATGCCCAGGAAACACTGCGCATCGGCGTACTCTATCCCAAGACAGGAATTTATTCCGGTCTCGGACCGATGCATCTTAACGGCCTGCAGATGGCGATTGACGACAAAGGCAAGGTCTTGGGCAAGACGCCCGAAGTCATCATTCGCGACAATGGCACGGATGTGAACAAGGCCGTGACCGCGGCGAGGGAACTCATCGTCAATGAGAAGGTGCATGTCTTGATCGGCGCCATCAATACCCCGGTCAACAACGCTGTCGCGGCTTTGGCCGATGAGTACAAGATCCCGTTTCTCTACCCTTCGGGCGGATCGGTCTTCATGTCCGGAATCGCCAAGGACACCGCCTATCCAAAAGGCACCGTCAAGGCCAATCCCCATCCCTACATGATTTATACGTGGCTAGATAGCGTGCAGCGCGGTTTTGCCGCGCTCGACGTTGCCGAGATGTACGGCCAGCGCTGGTATTTCGTAGGGACCGATTATGAGCACGGCCATGAGGCCGTCGGATTTGCGCAGAAGGCGCTGACCGAGAAGTATGGCGACGCCTTCAAGGTCGTGGGCGAATCCTGGGCCAAGCAGGGTGAGGTCAATTACACCTCCGCGATCACCAATGCCATGGCCGCCAAGGCCGATGTGGTGTTCGTGATTCTGCCGGGACAGTTCGTGCAGTTTCAAAAACAGGCTGCTTCCATGGGCCTGACCAAGTCATCGCATATCCACTGGTCCTATGGTGAGCGCTCTTCCGCTTCCGCTGCGGGCGAGGCAGCCTATGGCGTCACTGCGACGGTCGACTTCGTGGAGAATAATCCCGACTGGAAACTGTCGAATGATTTCGCCAAGCGTTACCAAAAGCGTTTCGGCGACTGGCCCGGCTGGCCATCGACCAGCACCTATCAAGGAACCCGTTTGTTCCTCATGGCTATCGAGAAAGCCGGCAGCGTAGACAGTGCCAAAATCATGAAAGCGATTCAGGGCCTCGAGGATCCCAATCCCATCACCGGGCGTCCTTACCTGGTCCGCGCTTGCGACCAGAAATCGGTTCAGCCTCTCTACACGGTGGCATGGACCAAGTCTGAAGAATACGCACCTGGCTATTGGAAAATCCTCAAGAAGTTCGGTCAGCCGCAAGATGCCATGCTGCCCTGCGCCATCAAGGCCAATTACGACAAGATGAAATATTGAGACAGTCTCAGGTCTAAGGACTCCCTCGATGGCCTCGAGGGAGTCCAACCTCACTCCGGGTTGATCTATTCTCCATGCAGACAGACGCCGCGATTCTAGAGGTGCACAATGTGACGCGCCAGTTCGGCGGCCTGACTGCCGTGAACAAGGTCAGCCTGAGCCTGGTGCCAGGCGAAATACGCGCATTGATCGGACCCAATGGCGCCGGCAAAACCAGCCTCTTCAATCTGATCAGCGGCGTGCTGCCCTGCTCATCGGGACAGATCCGCTTCAAGGGCGAGGACATCACCCATCTGCCCTCTTACCGGCGCTTCAAGCTGGGCATGGGGCGCTCTTTCCAGATCGTCAATCTGTTCGCCGACCTGACCGTCGAAGAAAACGTGCGCATCGCCGTGCAGGCAGCGCTGAAACGCACCACCCACCCCTTCGAATGGATCGATCACAAGGCCGTCCTGCAGAGAATGCAGGATGTTCTGGCGCAATTCAATTGGATCAAGGACGCTCAAGCAAAGGCCGGCTCGCTCAATTACGCCGAGCAGAAGAAGCTGGAAACACTGATGGCATTGACTTCGAATCCGGATCTCTTGCTGCTCGATGAACCCACGGCAGGGATAGACGAAGAAGATATTGCGCTGATGATAGAGATGATTGTCTCTTCATCCGAGAACCGGACCATTCTGCTCACCGACCACGATATCCGCTTCGTCATGAAGATTGCGGATCGGATCACCGTACTCGATCAGGGTGCCATCATCGCCGAAGGCACGCCGGAGGAGATCGCCGCCAATCCGCTGGTGGACGAGGTCTACTTCGGAGGGAGCCGCTGAATGCCGCTGCTCGAACTGGAGGCCCTGCATACCTATTACGGCCTGGCCTACATCCTTCAAGGCGTTTCCCTTTCCTGCGAGGAAGGCGAGGCGGTTGCCTTGCTGGGACGCAACGGCCAGGGCAAGAGCACTACCATGAAAAGCATCATGTCCCTGGTCATACCGCGGCGAGGCCAGGTCCTGTTTTCCGGAGCGAATATCGCCGGTTGTGCGCCTCACTCCATTGCCCGCATGGGCATATCCCTGGTGCCGGAGGGACGGCGCATTTTCCCTGCCTTAAGCGTTCTCGATCATTTGCGGGTGCCGGTCTGTCCGCCGCAGGTGGACCGCGAGGAGCAGATCCGATATGTCTTCGACGTGTTTCCCGAGTTGCGGGAAAAGATCCATGACAACGCCCGTGGACTGAGCGGCGGACAACAGCAGATGCTGGTGATCGCCCGGGCGCTGATGGTCAAGCCCAGGCTGCTCTTGCTCGATGAGCCCATGGAGGGGCTGTCGCCGATAGCCGTCAAGCGGGTCATCGAGGCGTTGAAAATCATCAGGGAGACGGGCGTGACGGTTTTCTTTGCCTCGACGAACTGCGAACTCGCATTCCGCATCGCCAGCCGCGCTTACATTATCGAGAAAGGCCGCATCGTGTATCAAGCAGACCGTGACGAAATGCTGGGAAACCTGCAGGTTCAGCGTCACTATCTCGGCGTGAGGGGGTAGCCATGTTGAACGTATTGATCACCCAGTGCCTGAACGGCATCACCATCGGCCTCATCTTCGCCCTGGTGGCCTTGGGCTTGACCATCGTGCTGGGCCTGATGGGGGTGCTGAACTTCGCCCACGGCTCGTTCTACATGCTCGGCGGCTACATCACCTATTTTGTCTTTTCCAGCGTCGGCAACTATTGGCTGGGACTGCTCGCCGCCGTGCTGGTCTGCGGCCTGGTCGGCCTGCTGCTCTTCGCCACCATCGTCCGGCCTCTGACCAAACGTTCGCCCCTGGAAGCGCTGCTGGCGCTGGTCGGCGTCTCGATGATTTTTCAGCAGGCGGCGCGCACCATCTGGGGTGCCGAACCGAAGCTGCTGCCCATCCCCTTCGGCAATGTGCACTTCCAGGGCTTGGGTGTGGATTTCTCCTATCCGGTGTACTTCCTCGTCGCGATGGCCATTTCAGCGGTCGTTCTGGCGGCGATGTCGCTGCTGTTTCGCCATACCGATCTGGGCATCCGCTGCCTGGCGGCCATCCAGGATCACGAGATCGCCTCGGCCATGGGGGTCAATGTCGATCGCATCAGTGCCATCATGTTCATGATCGGCATGGCCACAGCCGGGCTGGCCGGCGGCCTGGCGGGGCCGATGTTCTCGGTCTACCCGAACATGGGCATCGAACTGATCGGGATGATGTTTGTGATCGCCATCGTCGGCGGCATGGGCAGTATCGGCGGCACGGTGATCGCTGCCACCACCATCGCCATGACCAAGTCCATCTCGAGCATTTTCATCTCCGGCAATGTCTCCGACATCCTGGCCTTCACCGTTCTGCTGATCATTTTGCTGATCCGGCCGCGCGGCATCATGGGCATCGCATCGGTGATGGATTGATGACGAGACCGCAAAAGCCGCTGTTCACGATGGCCATGACGCTCAGCGCAGTCTTGCTGCTGCTCACCCTGCCTGCATACTGCGGCCCCTACCTGTCCTATCTGGTGACGCTGGCGCTGATCTTCAGCATCTTCGCTCTCGCCTATGACCTGCTCTTCGGCCATACCGGCATTGTCTCTTTCGGGCACAGCATTTTTTACGGCATGCCGGCCTACGCCATCGGCATGGTTACCAGCACCGTGCTCAACAACCACAATCCGTTCCTGGTCCTCAGTGTAGCCCTGGCCACAGGGCTGTTTCTCGGCGCCGCCGTCGGCTTGATATGCAGCTTTTCACGAGGCATTTATCTCGCCATCGTCACCTTTGCCCTGGCGCAGATATTCGAGTTGCTCATATTGAGCGACCCGGGCGGGGTCACACTCGGCGAAAACAGCATCACCGGTGTTCGCCCGCCGCCATTCGTTTTCGCCGACCTGTCGGTGAATCTGTTTTCCGGCACCGGCCTCTACTACCTGACGCTGGCGTTTTTCCTGCTGGTGCTGCTGGGGATTAAGTTGCTGATAGGCTCGCAATGGGGTCAGGTCTTTCATGCGATCCGTGAGAACGAGGAACGCTTGCTGAGCCTGGGCTACAACACCCGCCCTTACAAAATCCTGGCATTCGCATTGTCGGGCGGGATATCCGCCATTGCCGGTAGCATGATGGCCTTCCTCAACAATGTCGTATCTCCCTCCATGGTGGATTGGCAGATCGGCGCAGAGATTCTCCTGATCACCGTCCTGGGCGGCGCGGGAACGCTGATAGGACCGGTGCTCGGGGCTTTCGTGGTGGTGTTCACGCAAACCTTTGCCTCTTCCCTGATCGGTGGCGGCAACTGGGTTTATGTTCTCGGCGGGCTCTACATCGTAGTCGCCATATTTCTGCCCGGCGGCATCATGGCAAAACTGTCAAGCCTGATGCCCAGGCTTTTCCGTCGTTGATGCGCGCAGCTCCACCATCCCACCGCGCGCTTGTGCGCCAGACTTACGCTCAAGCCGCCACCGTGTCGCAGCAGCGGCCAGCAACTGCCTGCGGACTTGTTTCCTGCCAGCAAAGCGGCCTGGGTTGCGGTGACCCGACGGCTTTGGCTGACTTGCAGGCCGGAGAATTCGTATTGGATCTGGGCAGCGGTCCCGGCTTCGACTGTCTCGTCGCAGCCCATTCCGTGGGCCGTAGCGGCCGCGTGATCGGCATTGACCTGACGCCGGAAATGGTCAGCCTGGCTCACCATAATGCGGCCGCGGCCGGCGTAAGCACGGTCTTGTTCCTGCGCGGAGAGATTGAGCGACTGCCCTTGCGTGACGAAGCATTCGACGTGATCATTTCCAACTGCGTGATCAATCTTTGCCCGGACAAGACCGGCGTTTTGGCCGAGGCCTATCGGGTGCTCAGGCCAGGCGGCCGGCTCGCCGTGTCCGACATCGTCGCGCTACGGCCTTTGCCCGCTGCGATAGTCTCTGATCTGGCGATGTATGTCGGTTGCGTGACAGGAGCGGCAAGCGCAGACGATCTGTCTGCTGCGCTCCATGAAGTTGGTTTCGCGTCCGTGCGCATAGCCATCCGCGAGGAGAGTCGAAGCTTGATCGGGACTTGGGCTCCCGGCAGGGGTCTTGAGCGTTTCGTCGCCACTGCCGACATCGTTGCAAGAAAGCCCTGATCTCTCAGCAGCCCGATTCGGCAGCCCGATTCGGCAGCCCGATTCGGCAGCCCGATTCAGCAGCCCGATTCAGCAGCTCGATTCAGCAGCCCTGTGGTCGATACTTCATATTGTAAAGACAGAATGGCATCAACTTGCCGTCGGCCGTGAGCTTGTGCACGCAGCAGCGGCGCGCCCGCTCCTGGTCGAAGCAAAGCGCATCCATCATGCCGTGAAAGCCGACCGAAAAGAGTTCGGCGCCCTCGAGCACGCTGGCCAGCTGCTCACGCACATCACCATCGCCACAACCGCAGCCGGCACTGTCACAGCCCAATTGACGCAATAGCACGTCCCAGTCGCTCATCTCTGCAACATGCTTCTTCAGGCGTTCGTCGCCGACCAAGCGGTTAAGCGGCAGCAGCTTGCCGTCACGATCCACGACAATGTAGGCGAGCAAGCCGCAGCGCGGATCGGGGCAGGACATGGGCATGAGGTCGGCGGCACGCAAAGCGCCGCCGCTCTGCGCTTCGATTGCACGCAGGAAGTGGGTCGCCGTGAAGCGCCGGTGGCCCTGCTCCAGTTCACTCGGAAAGCGGCCAGACAACACCACCGGCTGGAAGTTGATGCCGGTCAGGCGCTGTTCGGCGGCGAACTGTATCAGTGACCACAGCGCCTGGTCGTTGACGCCGGGCACCACGGTCACCGCCAGCACCACCTGCAGGCCGGCGTCACGGCAGTGAATGATGGCTTGCAGTTTCTCGGCGCGCAGGTCGCGGCCGCGAATGAAGACATTCTCCGCGGCCGCGAGGCCATCCATCTGCAGATAGACGCCGGTGAGTCCCGCCGCGCGCAATTCGATCGCCAGGCGCGGATCGCGGGCGAGCAACAGCCCGTTGCTGTCGATCTCCATCTTGCCATATCCAAGATCTCGGGCACCGCGCACAATATCAATGAGATCGGGGTGGAGCGTCGGCTCGCCGCCGGCAAATTGCAGCGGCACTGGCTGGCCCTCGGTGTCGATCAGGGTCTGCAGAGAACTGAGAACCTGTTCGCGGCTCAACTCAGGACCCTTGGCCGTGGCGTCGGCCAGACACACGGGACAGGGCAGGTTGCAGCGCGTCGTGATTTCGACGATTGCCAGGCAGGTATGCTGTTCGTGCGCAGGACAAAGACCGCAATCATCCGGGCAACCCTTCGCCTCGGGCATGGCGACGCGCGCCGGCAGTTTGACGAAACGCGGCGCTTGGCGCATCCGTTCATAGCTGGCAATGTCGGTGGCGATGAGACTCTCGAAGGCGCCGTGCTCGGGACAGGTCTTCTGCATGACAACGCCGGCCGCGGTTGACAACACCCTGCCGGGAATCGTCAGCAGGCATTGCGGGCACATGCTGATGACATCGTGGCCGTAACGCAGTCCGGAACGGATGTCGAGCCGCGCGTTTGCCGTCTGAGAGGCTGCGCCTGGCGCGGGCAGGCGGTCGTTCATTTGAGTTCGATCATGACGCAGGCAAAGACCATGTTGCGCTTGAATGTGCGCAGGTCGAGCGTGTTCAGCGTGACGCTGCGCGACGGCCAGTCCGGCGGGCCCAGTTCATCGCCCGCACCCAGGCAGGGTTGGATGTCATTTTCGACCGCCTCAAGGAATGCTGCCTCGGTGGGCATTTCGCTCAGGAACACGATGCGATAGCGATGTTCCGCCACCGTCTCGATTTTTACTTTCTTCCAGGGCTTGGATGGCAGGGAGATCATGGGAAAGGCTCCGTTTTCAGGTCAGTGACTCCTCGCAGAATCGGCGCGGCATCAGCCCTTTGCCAACAAAGTCGCGGCTATCTCCGCCGCTCTGGAAGTGTAGCGTTCGCAGCGGGTATAAAGTTGCTCCTTTTCGAACCTGGCCTGGCCTTCGGGCGTACTGATATCGCAGCCGAGCAACTGCGCGCAATCGCGGCTGCCAAACTCCTTTTCGAAAGTGCGGACCAGCTCATGGGTTGCCGTAAAGGACGCCTTCACGGACTGTCTCACATTGACGCGGCCCAGCGACAGGCTGATTCCCATAACGGCACCCGTCAGCGCGCCGCAAGGGCCGCAGGTGCTGGACATGCCGCTGCAGAAGGCAGTCGCCATCTTCGGTATCAGGTCTGAATCGATGCCTTGGGCGCGGGCCAGGGCAGTGACCACGGCCTCGGCACAATACAATCCGGAATCAAAAGCCTCTTCAGCCAAACGCCTCACGTCGGTCGCAAACTCTGTTGCCTCGGGGCGTTCGGGATTCATCGTAAAGACAAGCGATAATGATGGCATCCGGTTCGACTCGAGACGAGGGCATATTTCATAAGCTTGGTTCACAAGTATCCGAAGTCCACATTTTTTTGATTCTGGAATTGTTTTGCAAATCGGGTTTGACCTAGGTCAAAAGAAATACACTTATGTACGCGACAAGTTGGTTTGACGGTGGCTGGTAGTACATTACTGGCAAAGAGGATTTGAAATTCAAAAGAGGCTGGCGGCGCTGCATGCCGCCAGCCATTCAAATAAAGTCCGGGGAGACTGCCATTATGCAAGGTAATAATCGTTGTAGATGGGACGCTTTTGCGCGCGGCTTCATGGTCCTGTTGATTGGCAGCACGGCCGTCACCTCCTCCGTTCTTGCCCAGTCCTATCCATCCAGACCCATTATTTTGGTCGTTCCGGTTAACCCGGGTGGGCCCAATGACATGGTCGCCCGTCTTATCGCGCCGCCATTGGCGAAAGCTCTCGGGCAGCCCGTGGTTGTGGAAAACCGTCCTGGAGCCTCCCAGAAAATCGGCATCCGAAGCATGCTGAGCGCGCCGAAGGATGGCTACACCATCGCCATAGTCTCTCCTGCTTCAATGACGATCAATCCCTTGCTCGATCGAGCCGTCGGATACGATCCACTCAAGGACTTTACTTTCCTCACGGAAGCCGTGTCGATGTACTACGTGCTCATCGCCAACCCGGCACTACCCGCAAAGTCGGTGAAGGAGCTTGTCACCTACGTCAAAGCCAATCCGGACAAAATCGCGTATGGAACCGGCGGCAGCGGCACCATCATCCACTTTGCGACACAGCAGGTATTACAGAAACTGGACATCACCGCGCTGCCCGTACATTACAAAAGCGATGGTCCGGCGATCATGGACCTGATAGCCGGTCATGTGCAAATAATGGTGGCCTACTCGGGAGCGGCCAAACCCTTTATCGACAGTGGCAAGGTGTTCCCCCTGGCGACCACCGGACCTGAGCGCTTGGCGGAATTGCCCAATGTAGCCAACTACAAACAAACCGGAATCAAGGCGCTTGAGAACTTTACGACCCAGGCGTGGGTCGGTATCGTCGCCGCAAAAGGCATTCCTGCAGAAGCGACCCAGAAACTGAATGACGCACTGGCGAAGGTGCTGCAACTTCCCGAACTCAGGAAATCCCTCGAGGCCGTCGGGTTCCAGGTGGTCAACTCGACACCGGGGGAATTTGCGGCCATCGTTCGTTCCGGCCTCGAAGAAAATCGCATTGTGATCGAGAGCGGCGCAATAAAACCCGAATAACTATGGCAATTGGATGAGGACAACAATGGATTCGAAAACCGTAAAGAAAAGCAAAGCCGCAGTCGCTAAACAAGGTCGGGGCTATCCCGACCTTCACGACCATATCGAGGCCTTGAAACAGGCCGGGCTCTTGATCGTGGTCGATGAATTGATCAACAAGGACACCGAGATGCACCCGCTGGTACGTTGGCAGTATCGTGGCGGCGTGCGCGCGGAGGATCGCAAGGCTTTTCTGTTCACCAATGTCACCGACAGCAAGGGACGCAAGTACGATATTCCTGTCCTGGTCTGCGGTCTGGCCGGTAACCGTGCAATCTATTCGCTGGGCATGCAATGCAGCATCGACGAAATCCGCGAAAAGTGGATCAAGGCGATGGCACATCCGATACCGCCGCGTCTCGTCAAGGACGCGCCTTGCCAGGAGATTGTCTACAAGGGTGCGTCGCTTCGCAAGGGGCACGGTCTCGATGACATTCCTGTGCCGATTTCCTCGCCCGGTTGGGACAACGCACCCTATACCTCGTCAAGCCATTTCATCACCAAGGATCCCGAGACCGGGATCCAGAACATGGGCAACTACCGTGGCCAGGTCAAGGCACCGGACCGCCTGGGGATGAACACTTCGATCGAGCACGGCACCGGCGGCTACATTCACTGGGAAAAATGGAAGGCCTTGGGCAAACCGATGCCGGTCGCAGTCGTTCTCGGGTGTCCACCTTCGGTGTCATACGCCTCAGTGCAAAAAGTGCCGGATGTCTTCGACGAGTTGGATATCACGGGGGGTCTGATCGGCATGCCGCTTAATGTCGTCCGTGCCAAGACCGTGGACCTTCTCGTGCCAGCCGAAGCAGAAATCATCATCGAAGGCTTTGTCAGCACAGAGTTTCTCGAACCCGAGGCGCCCTTCGGCGAATCCCACGGCCATGTCAATTTGACTGAGTACAACGGCTACCTCGACGTGACCGCCATCACCCGCCGCAAAAAGGCGATCCTCACCTCATGGATGAGCCAGGTGGCGCCAAGCGAGTCGAGTTGCATCAGACGGCCAGCGGCCGAGGCCGCGCACATGATGCACCTGCGCAACAACCTCGGGATAAAGGGTGTGTACAAGGTGGTGACGCATGAGCCGCTGACCTCTGTGCAAAAACTGATTGTGATCCAGTTCGAAAAAGACACCCCGCAAACGGAAATCTGGCGCGCCCTCTACGGCGTGGCATCGTTCCGCAGAGCGGAGGGCAAATGGGTCGTGGCGGTTGACCGTGACATCGACGCAGACAACAGCGACGCCATCTTCTGGGCCATGTCCTACCGTTGCAAACCGCATCGCGACGTGCAGATGCTGCTGCACAAGGACGAAGGACACGGCCCGCGCAGCCTGTTGGACAGCGAGGACGCTGCAGTCCTGATCAACGCCGTGCTCAAGGAACCCTTCCCGCCGGTCGCGCTGCCCAAGAAGGAATACATGGAGAATGCGCGGAAAATCTGGGAAAAGATGGGCCTGCCGAAACTCAAGCCGGAAATGCCGTGGTATGGCTACGACCTGGGTGAATGGAACGACCATCTGGAAGGCCAGGCACAACTCGCCGTGAAGAGCGAATACTGGAAGACAGGAGAATGGTGTGCAAAGCGCCGCCGCAGCGACGTCAAGATGAACACGGAAATGCGGATACTGGAAGATGACCCGGACTACGGCAAGCAGGCCAAGGCGAGAAAGAAATAGGCCACGACGGGGCGATTCAGATGCCGGACGACAGATGGCGGAAAGTGCCGCTGTCGCGGATCGGGGCGCCTGCGCGGCACCTAATGTTTCGTGTTCATGGCCAAAGATCCCATCATGATCTTGTCCGTGTACGCCAGGGCCAATGCCGAAACAAGAAATGTCCCATGAATGATGACACGCCACATGATGACGCGGTCCTCCAACTGTGCGGCATTGATGAATGTCCTCAGCAAATCGATGGATGAGATGCCGATCAACGCCATGGCCAATTTAACCTTGAGCACGCTTGCATTCACGTGTGAAAGCCATTCTGGCTGGTCGGGATGACTTTCCAGTTCAAGACGCGAGACGAACGTTTCGTAGCCGCCGACGATAACCATTACCAATAGGTTCGCGATCATCACAACGTCTATGAGACCCAGCACGATGAGCATGATGTCAGTTTCGCCCAGGCTGCCAATCTTCGTCACCAAGTGCATCAGTTCCAGCATGAACTGATATACGTAGACACCCTGTGCGACGATCAAGCCCAGATACAGCGGCGCCTGCAGCCAACGGCTGGCGAATATCAGAGACTCCATTGATCGTATGAATCTGAGCATTGATTGTGGCTCCATTTGTTATCTTGCTTAGGCTCCGCCGCTGCGGGATGCACCTGGGATTTTATTACGTCATCCTAGCATATCGACCCGAGCACTGAGGCCTATCGCGTAACCCTGCAGCCGCGCCTTTAGTAGAGCTCCGTCTTTATTCTTTCCGGCGCCTCGCGGTCGTAGGTCGCGCCGCCCAGACGGCCTTCGCTTAGCTCAGCGATGATCGTGCCGGTGCTGGGCAGGCGCTTGCGATCAATCTGTGTTGCCGCGTCCCAGAGTCTGGAGCGCAGGATGGCCTTTGAGCAGTGAAAATAAATGCTCTCGATGCTGACCACCACCACGCAGCGGGGCAGCTTGGCATTGACCGTAAAGCTTTTCATGAGCTCAGGATCAATCGAGATCGCGGCCCGACCGTTCACGCGCAGCGTTTCCCCGACACCGGGAATGAGAAACAGCAAGGCAACGCGCGGGTCGCGCACGATGTTGCGAAGGCCATCGATGCGGTTGTTGCCGGGCCGGTCCGGGATGGCGAGCGTCTTCTCGTCGATGATGCGCACGAAGCCGGGCGCGTCGCCCTTGGGCGAGCAGTCCAGCCCCTCCGGGCCACAGGTCGCCATCGTCACGAAAGGCGCCGCTTCGATGAGCTTGCGATAGCAGTCATTGATATGGTCGATTTCCTTCAACACCGCTGCTGGCAGCTTCTCGGCATAGAGTGCCGTGAGTTGCTCCATCGTCGTAACCAGATGATTGTTCGTACCCAAGCCGTTCCCCTTTGATCAGTAAGCCGATAATAGCCATCATCAATGGCGATTATAGGGGTCACGGATGCTCCCTCCTCTTTCATTCGAGACCTTCAGTAGCAACGCTTGCCGATATGCGCTAAGGAATGTCTGAATAAGTCCGTCATCGCGAGCCCCAA
>CAIYYX010000210.1 GCA_903930535.1 uncultured Sterolibacterium sp.
GAGTTGCCGGCGGGTACCGAGATGGTGATGCCTGGCGACAATGTGTCGATCACGGTGAAGCTGATTGCCCCGATCGCCATGGAAGAAGGCCTGCGCTTCGCCATTCGCGAGGGCGGTCGTACCGTCGGCGCCGGTGTTGTCGCCAAGGTTATCGAATAAGCGGCTGCTTGCACTAAAACGTAAGCGCCCCGGTTGTTCGGGGTGCTTTGTAGTCTCTGCCGCAGGGGCGTAGCTCAATTGGCAGAGCGTCGGTCTCCAAAACCGAAGGTTGGGGGTTCGATGCCCTCCGCCCCTGCCAATAACATAGACGTAGTGAAAGCTGACGTTTCTTACCTTATATGGCCGACAAGTTAAAGTTTGCGCTGGCGCTGTTACTGGTTGCCGCTGGCCTGGCTGGTTTCTATTTCCTCGGCGAGCAGCCGATGATTCTGCGCGTGCTGTCCGTGCTCGCAGGTCTCGGTGCGGGCGTCGCCGTGGCGTGGTTCACCACGCAGGGTCAACATTTCTTCGTCTTCAGCAAGGAGGCGGTGGTCGAGACCAAGAAGGTCGTCTGGCCGACGCGCAAGGAAACTGTGCAGACCACCGCGATTGTGTTTGTTTTTGTGCTGGCGATGGCTGTCCTGCTCTGGGTGTCCGACAAGGGCTTGGAATGGGTTCTCTATGACCTGGTGTTGGGCTGGAAGAAATCATGACAAAACGCTGGTACGTCGTTCACGCCTATTCCGGCTTTGAGAAGTCCGTGCAGCGCGCTCTCGTCGAGCGCATCACCCGCTCCGGGATGCAGGATAAGTTCGGGCAGATTCTTGTCCCGGTCGAAGAGGTGGTCGAGATGAAAAGCGGCCAGAAGAGCATCTCCGAGCGCAAGTTCTTCCCCGGCTATGTCCTGGTCGAGATGGACATGGACGACGAGAGTTGGCATCTGGTCAAGAGCACGCCCAAGGTCACGGGATTTGTCGGCGGCACATCGACCAAGCCGACGCCGATTTCCGAGAAGGAAGTCGCCAAGATCATGCAGCAGATTCAGGAGGGCGTGGAGAAGCCGCGCCCCAAGGTGCTGTTCGAGACCGGCGAGCTGGTGCGCATCAAGGATGGCCCGTTCACCGACTTCAACGGCAACGTCGAGGAAGTGAATTACGAGAAGAGTCGCCTGCGCGTGTCGGTGACCATTTTCGGTCGCGCCACGCCTGTCGAACTGGAGTTCGGGCAGGTCGAAAAGGCTTAAAGGTTTGGGGTTGCCGGAGCCCCTTAATTCCGGCAAGAGGAGCGCCAGTAGGCCAGCTTGGCGAAAACGCGTTAGTACTCACATTTAAGGAGCCATCATGGCAAAGAAAATCGTCGGTTACGTCAAGCTGCAAGTCCCGGCCGGCAAGGCCAATCCCTCGCCTCCGATAGGCCCGGCGCTGGGTCAGCGCGGCCTCAATATCATGGAATTCTGCAAGGCCTTCAATGCCCAGACTCAGGGCATGGAGCCGGGTCTGCCGATTCCCGTGGTGATTACCGCCTTTGCGGACAAGAGCTTCACCTTCATCCTGAAGACGCCGCCCGCATCCATCCTGATCAAGAAGGCAGCAGGCGTTCAGAAGGGCTCGCCCAAGCCGCATACCGACAAGGTGGGCAAGGTGACGCGCGCCCAGGTCGAAGAAATCGCCAAGCTGAAAATGAAAGATCTCACCGCCGCCGATCTTGACGCCGCAGTGCGCACGATCGCCGGCAGCGCCCGCAGCATGGGCATTACCGTGGAGGGCCTGTGACATGGCAAAGCTATCCAAACGCACCCAGGCGCTGCGCAGCAAGGTTGATCGCGCCAAGGCTTATCCGATTGCCGATGCACTGACCATGGCCAAGGCTGGCGCCACCGCAAAATTTGACGAGTCGATCGACGTTGCCGTAAATCTCGGCATCGATGCCAAGAAGTCTGACCAGGTGGTGCGCGGTTCTGTCGTATTGCCTGCCGGTACCGGCAAGAAGGTACGCGTCGCGGTATTCGCCCAGGGCGAGAAGGCCGAGGCCGCCAAGGCTGCCGGTGCAGACATCGTTGGTTTCGAGGACCTGGCCGCTCAGGTCAAGGGCGGCATGCTCGACTTCGACATCGCCATCGCCACGCCTGACGCCATGCGTGTCGTCGGACAACTCGGCCAGATCCTCGGCCCGCGCGGCCTGATGCCTAACCCGAAGGTCGGAACGGTAACCATGGATGTGGTCACCGCGGTGAAGAATGCCAAGGCCGGCCAGGTGCAGTATCGCACCGACAAGGGAGGCATCGTCCAATGCACGATAGGCCGCGCCTCCTTCCCGGTCGAGTCCTTGCGGGCCAACCTCGACGCCCTGCTTGACGCATTGCAGAAGGCCAGGCCGGCTGCCTCGAAGGGGCAATATCTGAAAAAGATTTCGCTCACCAGCACCATGGGTGCAGGCGTGCGGGTGGACCAGGCAAGCCTGGCCGCCCAGTAAGGATTGGATTCCCGCGTGAGCGGGGACAGGACTTTGGGCCGTGCCGCCGCCAGCATGGGGTGGCGCGGGTTATCAAAGACCGTAGAGGCGCGGTGCTTGTCACTGCGCTTAATTGGGAGGGCAGCTTGCTGCCGGCCCGCTCTACGCAGATGGCGTCACCCTAAGACAGGAATCAGGCCGTGAGGCCTCCGTCCTGAATGAAGGTCGCCGTTCGGTTCCAGGTCACGGCACATGCCGGGGCAGGAACAGTAGTTTAACTAGGAGTTGACCTTGGGCCTCAATCTTGACAACAAGAAGGCGGTAGTCGCCGCAGTATCCGCAGAAGTCGCGAATGCTCAGTCGATCGTCGTCGCTGAGTACCGCGGTCTGGAAGTGGGCAAGATCACCGTGCTGCGCGCCAATGCGCGCGCTGCCGGTGTGTACCTGCGTGTGCTGAAGAATACCCTGGTTCGTCGTGCTGTTGAAGGCACGCCGTTCGCAGGACTCGCTGAGAATATGGTCGGCCCCCTGATCTACGGGATTTCCAAGGATCCGGTGGCCGCCGCCAAATTGCTCAACGATTTCGCAAAGGGTAACGACAAGCTCGTCATCAAGGCAGGCGCCATGGCGAATTACGTCATGGACGCAAACGGCGTCAAGGCGCTGGCCGCCATGCCGAGCCGCGAAGAGCTGCTTGCCAAGCTGCTCGGCACGATGCAGGCGCCGGTCGCCACGTTTGTGCGCACATTGAACGAAGTCCCGACGAAGTTCGTCAGGGGCCTCGCCGCCGTGCGCGATGCCAAAGCGTCCGCAGCAGCATAAACACACGCCCACTACCGATCGCAATTAATCATTCATTCAGGAGTTTTAATCATGGCTGTTAGCAAAGACGAAATCCTCAACGCGATCGCGAACATGACTGTTCTCGATCTGTCCGCATTGATCAAGGAAATGGAAGAGAAGTTCGGCGTTTCCGCTGCTGCTGCCGCTGTTGCAGTGGCAGCACCGGCCGCCGCCGCCGCCGCTGTCGAAGAGAAGACGGAATTCACCGTCATACTTCTGGCCGCTGGCGAGAAGAAGGTCGAGGCCATCAAGGTCGTTCGTGCTGCCACGGGCCTGGGCCTGAAGGAAGCCAAGGACCTGGTCGACGGCGCCCCGAAGGCTGTCAAGGAAGCAATTCCGAAGGCCGACGCCGAGGCACTCAAGAAGCAGCTCGAGGATGTCGGCGCTAAGGTCGAGATCAAGTAATTGTTCAAGCGGACCGGCGACAGCCGGTCCGCCGTGATTCGCAGCTGCAGCGGTCACAAGAGAGCGCTGGCAGGCGGAACCTCCGCCCGCCGGCATTGTCTTTTGACCTTTGCCGTCTGACTTCAGATCGGAGCCACCATGATGTACTCGTACACCGAAAAAAAACGTATCCGCAAGAGCTTCGCCAAGCGCGCTTCCGTGCTCGACGTGCCCTTTCTGCTGGCCACCCAGTTGGAGTCATATACCCAGTTCCTGCAAGCCGAACTGGCTCCGGCGCAACGTCGCACGCAAGGCCTGCAGGCGGCGTTCTCCTCGATCTTTCCGATTGTTGCCCATTCCGGCAATGCGCGTCTCGAGTTCGTCCATTTCAACCTCGGCGAACCGGCTTTTGACGTCAAGGAATGCCAGCAGCGCGGACTGACCTTCGCCAGCCCGCTGCGCGCCAGGGTGCGTCTCGTGATCCTCGACCGCGAGTCTGCGACCGAGAAGATCAAGGAGGTCAAGGAGCAGGAGGTTTATATGGGCGAGATTCCGCTCATGACCACCACCGGTTCCTTCGTCATCAACGGCACCGAGCGCGTCATCGTCTCGCAGCTGCACCGCAGCCCCGGCGTGTTCTTCGAGCATGACCGCGGCAAGACCCACAGCTCGGGCAAGCTGCTCTTCTCGGCGCGCATCATTCCCTATCGCGGTTCCTGGCTGGACTTCGAGTTCGACCCGAAGGACCATCTCTATTTCCGCGTCGACCGCCGCCGCAAGATGCCGGTCTCCATCCTGCTCAAGGCCATTGGTCTGACGCCTGAACAGATCCTGGCCACCTTCTTCGAGTTCGACACCTTCCAGATGTCAAAGAAGGGCATCCAGTTCGAGGTGGTGCCCGAGCGCCTGCGCGGCGAGATGGCCAAGTTCGACATCGCTGACAAAGCCGGGAAAGTCATCGTCGCCAAGGACAAGCGCATCACCGCCAAGCACATCCGTGATCTGGCCGAGGCCAATATCAAGAAGATTCTCGTGCCTGAAGATTACGTGGTCGGGCGCATCGTGGCGCAGAACATCGTCGATGCCGAAACCGGCGAAATCCTTGCCAACGCCAACGACGAGCTGACCGACGAACTTCTCACCAAGCTCGCCACCGCCGGCGTGGACACCTTGAAGACGCTTTACGTAAACGACCTCGACCGCGGCGCCTATATCTCCTCGACGCTGCGCATCGACGAGACCGGCGACCAGCTGGCGGCGCGCGTCGCTATCTATCGCATGATGCGCCCCGGCGAGCCGCCGACAGAAGATGCGGTCGAGTCGCTGTTCCATGGCCTGTTCTATTCCGAGGAGCGCTACGACCTGTCTGCCGTCGGTCGCATGAAGTTCAACCGCCGCGTCGGCCGCGAAGGCCTCGAAGGTGCCGGCACCCTGTCCAATGACGACATCATCAGGGTGATCGGCATTCTGGTCGAATTGCGCAACGGCCGCGGCGAGATCGACGACATCGATCACCTCGGCAATCGCCGCGTGCGCTCGGTCGGCGAACTCGCCGAAAACCAGTTCCGCGCGGGACTCGTGAGAGTGGAGCGCGCCGTCAAGGAGAGGCTGAACCAGGCCGAGTCGGACAACCTGATGCCGCATGACCTGATCAATGCCAAGCCAATCTCGGCGGCGATCAAGGAGTTCTTTGGCTCCAGCCAGCTATCGCAGTTCATGGACCAGACCAACCCGCTCTCCGAGATTACCCACAAGCGTCGCGTCTCCGCACTGGGTCCGGGCGGCCTGACGCGCGAGCGCGCCGGCTTCGAGGTGCGCGACGTGCATCCGACCCATTACGGTCGCGTCTGCCCGATCGAAACGCCGGAAGGCCCGAACATCGGCCTGATCAATTCGCTGGCCCTGTTCGCCCGCACCAACTCCTACGGTTTCATGGAGACGCCTTACCGCAGGGTGGATAACTGTCAGGTCACGAACCAGATCGAGTATCTGTCGGCGATCGAGGAAGGCCGCTACGTGATCGCGCAGGCGAACGCCGAGCTCGA